>JBBQTR010000001.1:0-57049 GCA_038213095.1 Lysobacterales bacterium
CTGCGCAAGGACTCACTGCACATCGACGCCGCCGATCGCGAATTGCTGCGAGCAACCATCGCCGCGCAGGAGGCGCGGCACGTGCTGGTGACGCATGGCACGGACACCATGGTCGATACCGCTCACGTGCTGGCCGGTATCGCCGACAAGACGATTGTGTTGACCGGCGCCCTGAATCCGGCACGTTTCCGCGGGTCGGATGCGGAATTCAATGTCGGCACCGCGGTGGGCGCGGTGCAATCGTTGGGGCCCGGGGTCTACATCGCGATGAATGGCCGCGTGTGGGATCCGGCGAGGGTGCGGAAGAACGTGGCAGCGAATCGGTTCGAGGCGATTTAGTTCTGCTGGTCATCAGTTGACATCGATTTAAACGCTTCCGCCGTTGGCGGGATACTTTTCTTTGCAAGCACCCAAAGAAAAGTAACCAAAAGAAAGGGCGCGTCCCCGACACAGCTGGCTCGCCACGCTTATCCTCAAAGGGATTTTCCGACTCGCCATCCATGGCTCGGTCGGCGGCTCTGAATTAAATCCACGCTGCACATCCTGTGCAGCGCCCTACGGGTCTGCGTAATTCGACAGTGTTCTAGCATTTTTCGAATCTACAGCGAACAGCAAGAGGCCTTCGCGGTAACAAGACGAGACTCACTTCATATCGAAGTCATACCGCAAGCTCGCCCAGACCGCCCGCGCTGGCAGCCGGTAATACTGCGACTCACCCAGCTCGCTTTCGGACACCGGATCGCGACGATCGCTCAGGTTGGTGCCGTCAAGCCGCACTTCCCATTGCGCATGACGGTAGCCGATCCCGGCATCGAAGGTCTGATACGCGCCGGCGAGCGCCCTGTTGCGTTTGTCGAGGTAGCGCGAGCCGACATGGTCGACGGTGACATACGCGCGGATGCCTTCAGGGCGTGCATATTGCAGGCCGAGGCTGCCGACCTGGCGCGGCGACAGTTCGAGTTGCTTGCCATCCAGTTGCGTAAGGACGCCGTCGAACAACTGTTCGTAGTTCGTAAAGCGTGCGTCATGCCAGGCCCAGGTGCCCACTGCGCTGAAGGCGTCGGACAGACGCCAGTGCGCTTCGGCTTCGGCGCCCTTGAAATGTTCATTGCCGCCGTTGGTGAGGCCCGGCAATCCACCGACATCCTGGGTGACGACGAGGTTCTGGAAATTCATCTGGAAGACCGACACATCCCACTGCAATCGACCCGCGAACTGCTCGCCGCGCAGTCCGAACTCGCCGCTGCGCGCCTGCTCTGGTTGCAGGATCTGCGACTCGGCCTCGGGGCCGAAATCAATCGCCGCCGGCTTGAAGCTGTTCCGGTAATTGGCATAAGCGGTGAGGTAATCGTGTCCGCTTTGCCACAGGCGATAACTCGTGCCGAGCGCGCCGGTCCAGCGATGATCGGTGCGGGCCTGATCCTGGATATCACCAGGCACCGGCGCGACGCCTGTCAGGTCGATGGCCTGGCCGCTACGTGACTCCTGCGTGCGGTTGTAGCGCAAGCCGGCATCGATGCGCCATGCATCGGTGATCGCGTAATCAAGCGCGGCATACACACCACTGAAGTTGCGGCGATCCGACAAGCGCGTGCTTTCGTCGATATGCAGCGTTTCCCACGCCGGCGCATTGCTGCCATCGGGCAGCACGGCATACTCGAAGTTGTTGCTGCGCTGCGTGCCGTCACCATGCATGTGGTCCACGCCCCATACCAACGTGGCGCTATCGCTCAATTTGGTGGCGACGTGGCTGTCGAAGTACACCTCGCGGGTGGTGCGGCGCTGCTGGTAGCCGTCGGCATTGTGCGTCACGCCGTCGTCGGCAAAATCCGGGCGCAGGAAGCCACGCACGATGTCGCCATTGTTTTCAGCAAAAGCCAGTCGCGTGCTCCATTGGCCGAAGCTTGTCGGCACTACGTAGCCCAGCGCGAGTTGCGTGCGGCTCTCATCCTGGCGGGCACCACGGGGATTGTCGTTGGCGTCCAGCGGGACGCGATCCGTCAGGGTCAATCCTTCGCGCGGATGCGGACTGGCAGGACGTTGTTGCACCAGGCTGCTGTCCACATCGAAGGTGAAGTCGCCATTACCCAATGTCGTGGCACCACGATACAACGCGTGCCAACGCGAGAAGCCGGCGCGATCCTGGGCCAGGCCATCGTGCTCGCCGTCGACAAACAGCGATTGCTGCCAACGATCACCGGTTTTCGAGAGCGGCAACGCGAATGCGGCGCGTGCACTGCCCCGGCTGCCAATGCCAATTTCCAATGCCGGGCTGCCCTGGCCAGCGGCGCGGTGCAGGACATGGATCACGCCGACGAAACTGGTGGCGCCATAACTCACGGGCGCCGCACCCTTGACCACTTCGATACGTTCGACGTTGTTGAGATTCAACGTCGCCAGAGCGGGTGAAAACGCACCGCCCCATGGCACACCGTCGACGACCAGCAGGAACGCATCGAACTCGCGCAAGCCCCACAGTGCCGGGACCGCGCTCGCCGGGCCATCGCCACCGCCGGGGGCGATGTCCACGCCGGCCACCAGTGACAATGCAGTACGCAGGTCTGTGGCGCCACGCGCACGCAGGTCATCGCCACTGACGACGGTGGTGGTCTGGGTGGAGTCGCGCAGGTTGACTGGAATCTTTGCACTGGTGACTTCAACGGTTTCAAGCTCCACCGCATCCTGCGCTAAGGCGGATCCGGCGGACATGGCGAGCAGCGAACACGCGATCGCGCGCGCAAGCAGGCAACGTGGAAATTTGAATGACATTGGTTTCTCCCGATCGGTAAATAAAAACCCCGGCACGGAGCCGGGGTTCGGTTCAACGCGCACCCTAAAGGATGCGCAGGTCAGTCGCAATCTAGAACGTGATGCTCCAGCTGCGCAACATGCCGTCGTTGGCCGCTGAAATGTCCTGCACGCGCAGCTTCCACACCCCGTTCATTGGCTTAGTCGACAAATCGACCGTATAGCTCTCGATAACATTCTTGGCCGAATCAGCCGCATCGCTCGCCTTGAGCGGAAACACGCTGTTGTCCGGTGCAATCAGGTCGATCACAAGGTCGCCGCGGTGGGTATGCCTGATGTTGACGTTGACCTGCGTATTGGACGATGCATTCCCCGGACGCGATGCCACCGTGATCGGGCTGTTGATCGTCCCGAAGGTGATCGGCACCGCAGCGGAGCTGGTGTACGTCTGGGTTGTCGGAGCCGCAACCGAGAGCTCCCAGACAGACCGCCCGTAGGTCGATGCGCGAATAAGTGAATCGTCGCCTGCCAGGTACACGCCGGTGACATTCACCAGCGGCATGCCAGAACCATACCGCGTCCAGTTGTTGCCGCCGTCGGTGGAGGTGTACACGCCAAGATGGGTGCCGGCATACAGCGTCGTGGGCGTGACCTGGTCGACAACCAGAGAATTCACCGGGATCCCGCCGGGGAAACCGGAGGCGCTGCTATCGATGGTGGTCCAGCTGGCGCCAAAGTTGGTCGACTTCCACAAGTGGTTCTTTGTCTGGTCCGGGGCGACAGATGCCACATACACCGTATTGGTGTTGACCGGGTCGAACGAGATCCAACTGGTGCTTAAACCGTTGTTGGGAAGAGGAGCGGCCGAAGCAGCCCAACTTGCGCCGCCGTTCCTGCTGAGGAATACGCGGCCTCCGTTGGCCACGGCACCGACGATGCGGCTGTTGCGCGGCGCGACACCCACGCCACGGATGAACAAGGAACTCGTCGGCAGGCCGCTCGTGCCCAGTGGGGACCAAAGGCCCGCGTAATTGACGGTCTTGTACACCTTGGTGTTGCTGTAGGTGTAAATCGTATTGCCAGTGGGATCGCCAGGCCATGACGTCAGACGAGTCACGAACGGCGCATTGGCGGTGTCGTTG
Organism: Lysobacterales bacterium; assembly: GCA_038213095.1. GTDB lineage: Bacteria > Pseudomonadota > Gammaproteobacteria > Xanthomonadales > Xanthomonadaceae > Cognatiluteimonas. Next base: position 3,891 of record JBBQTR010000001.1, read on the forward strand.
GCTTCGGCAATGCCAGTGGTAGCCGCAGAGAAACTGAGGCCGGCGTTGGTGCTCTTCTGGATGCGGTCGTAGTACAAGCTGCCCAACATCTGGTTGGCGTTGCTGCTGTTGATATCGCAGCCGAAGCCGTCGCCGCCGATCTGCTGGTTGAACACGCTGGAGTTGCCATCGCGGACCCGCGTCCCGTTGTCCTGCAGGCCAATGATCACCGCATCGCGGTTGGCCAGCGAAGAGCCGAGCTGATACACCAGATGGGACGCGATTCCTTCATTGAGCGTGTCGGTGAAGTGCGCGGCATGGTCAATGGAAGCGAAAATGCCGCCGTCGGTACCGACATAAACCGTGCCGTCGCTGGCGATGTGGCCAGCGTGGAAATCAGCATGCACATACGGCAACTGAAACTGCGCCAACCAATTGGTGGCCTGGGAGAACGTGGTGCCACCGTCGGTGGTCTTGGCCATCAGCAGTTGGCCGCCAAAATAAGCGACGTTTGGGTCGGTGGGGTCGACCATCGTCATGTGGTTGTACCAGCCCTGGCCGCCAAGCAAATTCGCCAGCGACGAAGATTCCTGGTTGGGATTGGTGTACGCCTTGAAGTTGGAACCCGTCTTCCCGATGCTGGTCCAGGTCACGCCATCATCGACGGACTTGTAGAGGTCGACGAGGTCGTTGGAGCCCGACCCACTCGGCTTGGCCGCGGTGGCGTAGAGCACGGTGCGATCGGAAGATGCCGAATCCAGGCTGATGCGACCGATGCCGGTCGCCAAGCCAGACGTGACCGCCCAGCTTGCGCCACTGTCGGTCGAGCGCCAGATTTCTCCGTCGTTCGTGCCGCCCAGCAGGCTGAGTTCGAAATTGCTGCCGCCCGCCCAGGCAATCGACCAGACGACCGGAACGCCACCCGCGGCAGGAGTGATGACGACGTTGCTGAAGGTGGCGCCGGCATCCGTGGAGCGATACAGCCCCTTGTTGGTGGCAACCAGCACGATGTTCGAATTACCGGGGGCCACCTGGATGTCAGAAATGACAGTGGAGTCGCCAAGGAAGACCGGTGCCGACCATGTATCGGCGCCGTCCGTCGACTTGACCAGGCCGATGCCAGTGCCGTCGAAGGGATCGCCGAGGCCGAGATACAGAATGCTGGAATTATTGGGATCCATCTCCAGGGCGCCAACCGACAGCGAACCCAAGGTGTCGGTCTTGGCCTGCCAGAAGGCGCCACTGTCGATCGATTTCCACACACCGCCGCCGGAGAAAGCAACGTAGATGGTGCTCGGAGTGGCGGGGTCGGTAACGATGGCATTGACGCGGCCGGAATCGGTCACGTTCAAGGTGCCGCCGTTCTTGGCATAGTTGGCCTTCGTCGGGCCGATGTTGGTCCAGTTGTTGACGGGCAGAATCGGTGCGTTGGAATCAATCAACGCCGGTGAGGTATTGCTTGGCATCTTGTCCGAATACCGCACCCGCTCGCGCTTAGCGGCTTCAAGCAGGAAACGCTCGTACGACTGCGAAAACAGCGCTCTCTTCTGGCCTTGCGCCTTGAGCAGCTTGCCATGCTGCGAGTAGTCGTCGTTGTACCACTCGTACATCGCCTGCGCGCGCGCGCCAGGGTTGTCGGCTTCGTGTTCGTTCTCGGGTGCGACCTGAGGCCCGCGCGCCATTGCCGCGAGTGGCATTGCGATGGCCAATGCCAGCAACGACCGGCGAACCCAACGAGCCTGCCCTGTTTTGATACCCATTTTTCATACCCCAAATAATGCGGAAGCCGCCTTGGCGGCAGAGAGGCCGGGGAGAACACCGGTTCGCGCAAGGATAGCAACGATTATCGCCCCGCGCATGGCGAGCCAAGCATTGACGGCGTTAATCTAGATGTACAAATACATTGCACAGACCGCATCGCAAACCCGTAGGCGTGGTCGCAGTGGCTTGATCGTCCTTTGGAAACGTGACACAGGCCCGCTTCGAACTCGTCGAATCCAAGTAGTGGTTTTGCACGGACAGCAACCCCGGCACGAGGCCGGGGCCTATTCAACACATCCGGGCTGCGGATGTGGCGCAGCCCGAACTGGGTGCCGACTATCCGGCCGGTGCCGCGTCGCTCAGTTGATGGTGCCGGTCAGGTTGACACCCGAGTACGTCGCATTCGTACGGACGTTGATGTAGTACGTGCCCGCAGCCGGTGCGTTGAACGTGCAGGTCTCATTGTTACCCGTCAGATAGGGACGACACGAGTAATTGGCCAAGGTCGGCTTGCTGCCGATATTGACGTACATGTCCGCATCGCCAGTCCCACCGGAAATCGTGATCACCACGCTCGTCTTGCCCGCGGGCACCTCCAGCGTGTAGGTCGACGAGACACTGCCGGCCGCCTTCGACGGCAATGCAACACCAACACCGCTGCAGAGCACCGTGCCGCCGCATCCGCCGCCGCCGCCCCCGACGCTGTAGCTGCCGGTCAGGCTGACGCCAGAGAAGGTCGCGTGACCATGGATCAGCACGTAGTACTTACCGACCTGCGGCGTTGCAATCGAGCAGGCTTCTGCCGTGGTGCTGCCTTCGGATTTGCAGTTGTTGACCGTGGTCGTCGGTGGACTGCCGAACTTCGCATACAGGTCCGCATCACCGGTGCCGCCGTTGGTGACGAACTTCAGGTCCGTCGCACCCGCCGGAACTGCCAGCGTCCATAGCTGGTCACTGCCTAGCGCTCCTGCAATACCGGTCACCGCGACGCCGTTGGCCAGCACGCTGCCTACCGTGCCGGTGAAGTTCTGTCTGGTCACGTTGGCCCCGCTGACCGTCACGGTGCGATTGGTCGGCGAAAAACTGTACCCCGTAGCGCTCGGCGTCAACGTGTATTCCGCGGTGGCGAGGTTGGTCAATGTGTAAGTGCCGCTGCTGGCAGTGGTCGTGCTGACCGAGCCGGTGCTGACAGTGACGCCGCTGATACCCACGCCGGCGCTTGTGATGACGGTGCCGGAGACGGAGTAGGTCGTGGACGCCGCGCCGCAGTCATTGAACTTGAAATTGGCGATGCGGGTGTTCCAGCTGCCGGACGGCCGATACATCCCCACCATCCAGAAGGTGCAGTCGTCGGATGGGTCCACCACCATCGAGTAATAGTCGCCCCAGCGGCCGGAGGTTTCCACCGCACTGCCCACAGCGACGGTGTTTTCGCCCTGCGTCATCACTCCGGCGGGATCGGCTGCCATGCGACCCGTGTAGCCGAGGGTTGCATAGGTGACTGGCGACGTAAGTCGCGTGACGTTGTACCCCAGCGCGATGTTGCCCTTGCTGTCGGTGGCGATGCTGCCCAGCAAGTGATGGGTGCTGGTATCGCCAGGGCTGAACGTGCCTTCCTGCTGCAGCGTCCATCTGCCTGTACCGACACGACGCAACTCGAACCAGCGCACGCCCGCATTGACGGTAGTGCCGCTGCGGGCTGGATTCACGTTGGTCGCGAACTGGCCCACGATCGATTCATAGTTGCCCAGATTGCGATAGACCAGCGAATTAAGGATGACCTCGCGAATGGGATCCAGCAGTGAGTTAGACCCCGGTTGCGGGACTGTCGCGAAGGTGGAGTAGTCGTGGAACCAGCTGTTGAACTCGGTGATCTGCACGCGTGGCAGCGCCGTGATGGAACTGTTGGCCGGTGTCGTCCAGTCGACATTCATCGAGAAAAGATCGATGAAATCATGGTTGGGGTCGGCACCACTACCCGAGTGGGCTTCGTCATCATCATGACGGGCGAGGATCTGCTGGGTGCCGGCCGGTGGTGCGTGGGCGCTGTCGCCGACATATGTTGCAGGCGTCAATGCCTGGAAGCCATATCCAGCCAGCGCCGGAACGCTCACGAACCGCTGCTGCGCACGGGCGGTGGAACCGAGCAGCATGTTGACGCGGTCATACGCATATGCGGTGACGTTGGCATTGCCTTCGTTGTCGGTACAGACGTAAGCGTTGTCCCACACGCCGCAATGCGGATAGTCATTCTGCGTTGGCGTTGCGAAGCCGTAGAACCACCAGCCGCCCGACACCGGGTTTTCGCTCTTGGAAACATACACGCACATCTTTGGCACACTAGAACTGCCGCCCATTTCCAGCAGGAACCAGCGGCCGGCAAGGCGATCGAACAGCACGATCGGGTCGCTGACCGACGACTTGCAACCATCTCCCGTCGGAGCCAGCGACGAGAACGCCGTAGGTCCCGTCAATTTCGTGCCGGTCTTGTCGTAGACGGTGAAGGTCGTGCCGCTGTTGCTGTTGACTCCGTACACCAGGTAGTTAGGGCTGACGTCAATCACTGGATCACCAGGCGACACGCCTGTCGAACCATTGTTGATGCTGACGTGGTTGCCGTCGGCACGCAGGCTACGCACGGCCGGAGCGTGCTGATCCCAGATCCGCTGCAGATCAGGCAGGTAGTCGGGCTTTGCATGTACCGAGGGCGGCGCTGCCGGACTGACGCGATTTGGCGGGTAGAACTGACGCTTGTGCGCCTCGTGGATCGCCATGCCTGGATGCCAGGCTGGCACGACTGGCAGGCTGCGCAGATCGACATTCAAACTCACCGGCGTGACGGGGGCACCCAGCTGGACGCCGTGATACACCTTGCTGCCAGCAGGCGCATTGCCCGCCCAGGCCGCCAAGGACATCAGCAATCCAAGTGCTGTGATCGAAAATTTCTTGCTGGGTTTCATCATGTTCCCCGAGGAGTGAATGCATAGCCGCTGCATATTGATACGCGACGTGGTTCAGATGGTTCAATCAATCGCTGTCATTGTCTTCATCCCCCGGATCGGGGGCGGCAGAAGACGTGCCAGCCATGGTGAAGCCGGCCCGCCGAACCAGGCGGATTTGTCCTCGCCGACTTTCCAGCATCAGCTTGGACGCGTTGGCACCGATCACCGCGCGGGCGTACTTGTCAGGCTCCTCACCCGGATGCCGGGTGATCCTGATTGAATAGTCGGTGGCAAACAACGCCGACGTCGCCATGTCCACCTCCGCATCCAACCGGTCATCCACGCCGACCTGGATATCGCCGGTGGTGGTCGACAGTCGTTGGCTGGCATTGCGCGGCGCGGTGCCCAGTGCGGCCTCGATGGTGCCGTCGCCGGTTTCGGCGTGGATCGCGCCACGAATGCCGCGCAGGTTGATGTCGCCCGCGGTGCTCTTCAGGTCGACATCTCCATGTACGCCATGCACATCGATCAAGCCGTGTTCAGTGCGAACGGTCAGCGAATGGTTTTCCGGCACCAAGATGGACAGGTCCAGACGCTGGTCTTCGCGAACCGTTGCGCCTGCCGGCAAACGCGGCACGACTGCGTAACCTGCGCCGGTGGGATCTGGCGCGAGTGCGATATGTGTTGCGCCCGTGGGCTCCTGCAGCACGGCATGGGTTTCGATCTTGTGTTCGTAACCGCCGAACCTCACGTGGACGTCGCCATATGGATTGTCGATGGTAATTGCCTGGCCCTGTGGAAGGGTCGCGGAATAATCACTACGCGTCGTGGTGATCGCAGTGACCTGGTCTTTTGCCGAGGATGCCTCCGAAGTCTGCACCGCCGGCGGTTGATGCTGTGATTGCGGACGATGAGGATCGCGATTGCACGCTGCCAGCAACACCAGCGCAGCCGCACCCAGCACATGCGCACGCATCATCTGCGTGGCGTCCGACCACTGCCGTGCATGCGGATCATCGCATGCGAATTCCTGGAACATGTCCAACCCCGAGGTATCGCAACGCCGCAATCGCAGCAAAAAAACGGCTCGCCACCTAAACAGGAGTCGCGAATGACCGTAAAAAAAGAGGACGCCCCTAGCGTCCGAAATGTGACGTTACACGATTCTTGTGCTCAATTCACGCGGCAAGACAGCAGAACGGCGGCGTATGCGCCATTCCGAAATCAGGTTCTGCACCCGCAAATGCCACGTTGGATCGCATGTACCGCAATTGATCCGAGTTGCTAAATCCGCAAACAAAAACCCCGGCGCGAGGCCGGGGTTTTTGTTTGAAACATCCCATGCTACGACTCAATCCGTAGCACGGGACTTCTCCTGCCGACTATCCGGCAGGTATCACGTCACTTAGTTGATAGTGCCCTGCAGGCTGACACCCGAGTACGTCGCATACGCACGCACGTTGACGTAGTAAGTGCCGGCCGCGGGCGCGTTGAAGGTGCAGGTCTCATTGTTGCCAGTGAGGTACGGACGGCAGCTGTAGGTCGTGGTCGTCGGCGCACTGCCGATCCGCACGTACATGTCCGCGTCGCCGGTGCCGCCGGATATCGTGAACACCACGCTGGTCTTGCCTGCCGGAACCGCGAGCGTGTAGTTCGACGACACTCCACCCTTGGTCTTGGACGGCAATGCCACTACGGTGCCGCTGCACAGGGTCGTGCCGCTCGGGGTGCAACCGCCACCGCCACCGCCACCAGTGGAGTAGCTACCCGTCAGGCTGACGCCCGAGAAGGTCGCATAGCCATGCACCAGCACGTAGTAGGTACCGGCTTGCGCGGTAGCGATGCTGCAGCTCTCCGCCGTCGTGCTGCCTTCGGACTTGCAGTCATTGGTGGTCGTGGTCGGCGCCGAACCGAACTTGACGTACAGATCCGCATCACCCGTACCACCGCTGGTGACGAACTTCAAACCAGTCGCGCCGGACGGAACGACAAGGGTGTACAGCTGGTCGCTGCCCGCTGCACCGGCAATACCGGTCTGCGCCACGCCATTGCTCAACGCGGTCGCGCCACCGCCACCACCACCGCCACCACCACAGCTGGTGGTGCTGACGCCGACGGTATTGAACGCCGCGGTCACGTCAGCTGCATTCATGCCGATGTCGGTTGCCGCGGTCCGGACCCCGCAAGCGCCACTGATGAAGGTGCTGCTTGGTGTCCAATAGATCGCGTTGGCCCGTGCGAAGGCCTTGAACGCCGTCGCCGTGCTCCAGCCCGTGGTCTTGGCCAGGTTGCAGAATGCCTTGTTGTATACGCCCGATGAGTTGTGGACGTCCAGGCTGCTGGTGTAGTTGGCGGCGTTGTCGATCGAGCGTCCGTCCTGGGTCGGGTTGCACATGTAGCGCAGCGCACCACTGGCCTTGAAGATTTCGGTGCCGACCAGGAAGTCGTTGCTGCCCTTCCAGTAGTTCTCCGTTGCCTCACCACCCATGTCCGAGAACGCCTCGTTCATGCCGCCGGATTGGCCGGAATAGGTCAGGTTGGAATGCTGTTCGGTAAAGCCGTGCGAAACCTCATGGCCCGCAACGTCGGCGCTGACCAGCGGATAGAACGTGCTGGCGCCATCACCAAAGCTCATCTCCGTTCCGTCCCAGAACGCATTTTCGTAAGCCGAGCTGTAATGCACGCGCATGATCAGCTGGAAGTTCAACGCGTTGTAGCCGGTGTAGGCCGGATACATGTTGGTGATCACGCCGCCAAAGTAATGCGCATCATTGATCGGAGCGTAGGCGCCATTGATGGCCTTGTAGGTGTTGCGCGGGCAGGTGTAGGTGAACGCGGTGGTGCCGGTGGTACCGCCATTGAGGTTCACGGACTTCACGTTGGCGTTGTTCATGGTGCAGGTGCTGCCGGACTGCGCAACGTCCAGATAGCCGTACAAGCCGCCCGAACCCCACTCGTATTGGCCGGTCTTGGCGTTACCGCCGGGGCCGGTGCCGATGGCGGAAGTTTCCAGGCCTTCCCATTTCTTCAGGACTACGCCGGAGTTGGCGTCGACGATGACGAACGGACGAGTCGGATGACCGCCGCCGACACTGTCGGCAAAGAACGACACGACATACGTCAGGTGCGCGCGATTTGAGTCGTCGACATAGATCATCTGGCGCGCGTCTTCACGCTGGGTGATCATTTTGGCGCCGATGTGACCCAAGGCAGACGCCTTGGCGGTGGACAATGCCTGCGCCTTGGCGATCTTTGCGGGCGTTGCGGGCAGTTCACCCGCCAAACCTTGCACCGACCGGCCGAACAAGTTGGTGACCTTGCCTGTCTTGTCCTGGCTGACGATCACGTGCTCGCCGAAGATCGGAATGCCGCGGAATGTCTGCTGGTAGCGGTAATGCACGGTGCCGTTGGAGTCATGGCTGGCGGCCAGCGTCTGCAGCGAAGAATTGGCATCCAGGCCAAGCAGTTCAGCATGTTTCATGCTGACCGAGGCCGGTGCGCCGACGGTGGCGCTGGCCAACGCGTACTGGTGGTTGGCCTGCGCGACGTCGAGGCTGTGAAGCTCGACGCGTGAGGCGGCTTGGGCAGACATCGCGACGAGCGCGAATGCCAGTGGGGTGAGCGCGACAAGATAACGATGACGGTTGCTGGAATGCATCACGAGTCATTTCCTCAAGGCGGTTTGGTTGGCGGGTCGACCCGACGGGCGATCCGTACACTGTTGACTCTGACATTGCCCGCAGGCGATGACGCCTGCCGGCCGTACGCGTGCCAGCCGATGATCCCGGCCCGCACTAGCTGATGAATCTCTTCCCCCGAAGCTTTGGAATGTCCGCCAGTCGCGGTACCGGACCGGGAAATTGCCCGGGCCAAAAGTAGGACGCTCTTCCGTCCTACGGATGTGACGTTAAACGTCACCTGTATGACAGTCACGCTGCAGTCGCAGCATAAAACGGTGGCGTATGTGTGATGTCAGTCACATTTCTGGCATGTCGACCGTTTAAATGGCATGACTTTTGGGCTAGACAAAATTCCGAAGCTTTCAACGACAGCTGGTCCAAGGGTCAGGCAGGAAGTTCCAACCGCCGAGTAGAATCAATCCGGCGGTCGCTGCGACGGCGTTTCTTTTTTACCTCAAGGAGTTCAAATGAATTCTTGCCGATACGCTGCTTTTCTGATGGTCTTAGCTCTGTCGGCGTGTGCCGCTCCTACGCGCGAAGCGACAGCAACCCCGTCCGCCGACACTAACCACTCTCCGTCAGGCGCATGCGATGCTCGCAAGCTTTCGTGGACGCTCGGGCTCGTAGCAGACGATGCACTCATCGAACGGGCGCGCATGCAAGCTGGCGCGACCACGGTACGCGTGCTGCGGCCCGGGATGATGATTACCAACGAAGTCAATCCCACACGCTTGAATCTTCGCATCGACAACGCACGCAAGGTGCTGGTCTACAGTTGCGGCTGATGTTGCCGTCGTAAGCAGGTCGCTGCTGAGATGTGCCAAGGAGAGCTAGGCGAGAATAGGAAGGTTTGATCAAAAAGCCACAAGAGACTTGTCTTGAGCTTAGGATTTGCCGCGTCGAGTTGCCCAATTTAAAAGACCAAAAAAACCCCGGCCGAAGCCGGGGTTTGTTGTTGCAGGATTTGCGCTGGCCGTTACGGCGAGATCGTAGCCTTCAGCGTCACGCCCGAGTAGGCCGCATAAGCCCGCACGTTGGCGTAGTACGTGCCCGACGTCGGCGAGTTGATCGTGCACGTCTCGCTGTTGCCCGTCAGGTACGGACGGCAGGTGTACTTGGTCGAGGTCGGTGCGCTGCCAAAGTTCACGTACAAGTCCGCATCACCCGTACCACCGGAGATGTTGAATACCACGCTGGTCTTGCCAGCCGGAACCACCAGTGAGTACGTCGACGAGACACTACCCTTGGCCACCGATGGCAGGGCCACCGACGAACCGCTGCACAGTGTCGTGCCGCTCGGGGTGCAACCGCCGCCGCCCGTACCAGTGCTGTAGCTACCCTTGAGGCTGACACTCGAGAACGCCGAGTAAGCCTTCAGGTTGATGTAGTACGTCCCCGCGGATGGTGCGGCGAAGGTGCAGGTCTCGGCATTGCCGTTGACGTACGGACGGCAGTCGTAGGACGTGTCGGTCGGCTCGCTGCCGAACTTCACGTACATGTCCGAATCGCCGGTGCCACCGGATTGCGTGAACACCAGATTCGACGCACCAGCCGGTACCGACATCGTGAACTTGACGTAGGCACCCGTCGCTGCAGACAGGTTCGACACGGTGACGCCATTGGACAGTGCGGTCGCGCCGCCACCTCCTCCACCCGAGCTACCGCCACTCACGTCTGCGTGCGAGATCGCGCACGAATTGGTGTCGTTGGACCAGCTGGCTTGCTGCGCAAAAGTGCCAGTGCTGAAGGCGATGTTCGCAGCGCCGCCGGTGGACCCGGCCGCGATCCAGGCACACTCGTCCGAGTTTTCCTGGCCGGCGTAAGTACCGGTGTCATGGTTGGTGAAGCCGCCCGCCGGGAACTGGTCGGACATCATCTCGTGCCATTCGTGGCCGAGTGTCATCGTGTAGCCATCGAGCGTGCCGGCCGAGCCCGAATTGACGAAGTTCACACCGCAACCCGCGCCGGAATCGATGTTGTATGGCTGGTTGCTGAAGGCCAGATCTCCACCGGGAGCAGTGACGCCGAAGCCGTCGCCGGTGTAGTCATGCCAGGCGCAGTACTGGCCTTGGTAATTGTCCGGGTTCGTGCCTTTCGGCGACATGATGACGTAGTACGTCGAGCGGTTGGAGCCGGTTGCCGTGTTGCCAAAGTGCGCGGCGGCGCGGATCGCTTCCTGGGCCAACTGCGTGCCGGTGGCAGCGGTCGGTGAGGTGACGCCATTGTCGTACCAGACGCCGGCGACGATATTGCTCTGTCGTGGGATGCGCGTCAGGCCAGAGGCGCAGGAGGTTGCGCCAGACGCCGCGCCATTGCACCACTGGGTCAATTCGTTCTGCCAGGTCTCCCCGTTGGTGCCGATGCCCTTGAACATCTGCTGCGCGGCGCCCGCTGCATGCGCGGCGTCGTTGGTGAAGGCCAAGTTGCCATTGGAGTCGGTGCTCGAGGTGCCCCACTGCGTTCCGTAGAACACCAGGAAGACCTTGTTCTGCCCGCTCATCACGCTGACGCCACCGACGCCGCCGCCGGACGACAGCGTTTTCGCGTTTGTGGCGGCTGCCGCGGCATTCTGGGTCGCGTGCGAATGCGCCCACTGCTGCATCGACTGGTAGACCGCTCTGTTCGGCAGCGCGCCATGGCGGTATTCATGCTGGTAGCGAGGCGAATACGGGTTGGTCACTTGCGGGCTGGGCTTGCCGTTGGCTTTTTCAGGCATGCCCGGAAGTGCGGCGTGCGCGTCGAAGCTGATGAAACCAGCGCCGGCAGTAAGAGTAGCGAAGGCGAACATCACACTCATGCTCGCCTTGGTGAGCTTGCTTGATCGGATCACGTTGTAGTTCCCCAGGAAATTGTGGTCCCGCTTTTAGGCGGTTGGTTACGGATGACGCCCCGGAGGACGTCGCGTGGCCTTCCAACAGACACGCCGAACAGCTTGGCGGCCCTCGATGCCGCACGGATACACCGCCTCGACAGGAGGCCTGAATCGATGCTTTGGTAATACCCCGTGGCGGAGGGGTGCGCTGAGTAGCGGCGCCGCCGGCCCGAAAACTGGACAAGGGGCGGTAACAGATGTTCCTGCACCGCGAATGTGACGGTATGCGTCACATGCGAACTAGTCACGTTGCAGGTGCAGCATGAAAACGGGTTTTTTTGTGACGGACATATCATTTTTGACCGGATTGACATTACAGTTTTGTAATGTTGACCTCGGGGAAATATGAATGCGTCACCCCTTGGATGAGGAGAACGTCACATTCGCATGGGGTCAAACTTTGCTAAAGCCGAATTTAGGGTTGCATAAGTAGAGATGAGGTCGGGACTTTGATCCCTATCCCCTCACGCCCTAAAGCATCCCGGTCTCGAGACGTGCGGCTTCGGACATCATCATCCGGGTCCACGGCGGGTCGAAGACCAGTTCGACGTCGGCTTCGGCGACGGTCGGGATCAGCTCCAGCTTGGTGCGGACGTCGTCGATCAGGATGTCGCCCATCCCGCACCCCGGCGCGGTAAGCGTCATCTTGACGTCAACCTGGCGCTCGCCATCCTCGCGTCGCGAGACGACAGCTTCGTAGACCAGTCCCAGATCGACCACGTTGATGGGAATCTCGGGGTCAAAGCAGGTTCTCAGCTGCTTCCAGACCAGCTGTTCGACGGCTTCATCGCTTGCCCCGGCCGCCAGCTCCAGCGGCTCCAGCGGATCCTTGCCGATGGCGTCGGCGTCGCTGCCCGCAATCCGGAACAGGTTGCCCTCGACGAACACCGTGTAGCTGCCGCCCAGCGCCTGCGTGATGTAGCCGACGCTTCCGGCGGGAAGGTTCACCACATCGCCCTGGGGGACCAGCACGGCGGCGCAGTCGCGCTCGAAACGCACGGGTTCGCTGTTGCGGGAGTACATGCTTCACGACACGAACGGCGGCACAGCGCCGCGACGCCCTATTCTACCGCCGCGATGCTTCAGGTCCTCCTTAATCCTGCCTCGCGGCTATGCTTGAGGTTTGCCAGCGATGGCGGCATTGGATGAACGCACTCATGATCGATGCTGTTCCGGCTGTTGTGCGCCGGTCTCGCTGGTTCGCACCCGCCCTTCTAGCGGTTGGCAGCTCCGGGTTTGCCGCCGCATGGGTGTTGCTGGCGTTCGCTCGCGACCGGCAATGCAGCTGGATGGCGATACTGGCGGCACTGGATGCCGTCTTCCTGTTGCGCATGGCGAAAATGCCCCGCGGGTGGCCGCGCGCGGCGCTGGCTGTCGGCGCCACTGCACTCACCATTGCCTTGGCCAACTGGGGCATTGCCGCCGCCCAGATCGGTCGCGCGATGGGGTTGCTGCCGTGGGAGTCGCTGACCAGGCTCGGCCCCTTTTATGCCTGGACGCTGGCCAATCTGGCCAACCCACCGCTCGATCTGTTCTGGCTGGCAGCGTCCCTGGTGCTGGCGGCGGTGGCGTCGCGATAGAAGCGCAACTCAATGGCCGCCGTCGACCGCCTTGAGTTCGCTCACCAGCGCGCTGGCGACGTCCGCACCGTCGCCGTACAGCATCCGGGTGTTGTCGGCATAAAACAGTGCGTTTTCGATGCCCGCAAAACCCGTCCCCTTGCCGCGCTTGATCACGACGACGTTCTTGGCATTGACCACGTCCAGGATCGGCATGCCGTAGATCGGTGATGCCGGATCGGTTTTGGCAACAGGATTGACCACGTCATTGGCGCCGATCACCAAGGCCACGTCGGTGTTCGGGAATTCGGGATTGATGTCATCCATGTCGGCAATCAGGTCGTAGGGCACGCCGGCTTCGGCGAGCAGCACATTCATGTGACCGGGCATGCGGCCGGCGACGGGATGGATCGCGAACTTGACCTTGACGCCGCGGTCGATGAGCTTCTGCGCCAATTCCCAGATCTTGTGCTGCGCCTGCGCGACGGCCATGCCGTAGCCCGGGACGATCACCACGCGTTCGGCGTAGGCCATCATCGCTGCGACGTCACCGGCTTCGATGGGTTTCTGCGTGCCGGAAATCTCTTGCAACTCTCCACTGCTGCCGCCGAAATTCGAAAACAGCACGCTGCTGATCGAGCGGTTCATCGCCTTGGCCATCAAGCGCGTCAGCAGCATGCCGGCCGCCCCGACCATCATGCCGGCGATGATCAGCGCCTGGTTGCCCAGCACATAACCTTCGAACGCCACTGCCAGCCCGGTCAGCGCGTTGTACAGAGAGATCACCACCGGCATGTCGGCGCCGCCGATCGGCAACGTCATCAGGACGCCCAGCGCAAGCGCTGCGATGAAGAACGCCAGGATGAGCTCGATCCCCAGTGAATGGATGACCATGCCGCCCAGCACCAGTGCCGCCCCGAACACCGCAAGATTGAACAGTTGCTGGCCGGGGAACGTGTAACGTTTGTCCATGCGTCCATCGAGCTTGGCCCAGGCAATAATCGAGCCTGCGAGCGACACCGCACCAATCAGCGCGCCGACCACGCCCAGCACCAGCGTCACCATCGAAGGCGCGCCACCTGCCGCGGAAAACCTCAATAGTTCGACCGCGCCGATCGCCGCCGCCGAGCCACCGCCCATTCCGTTGTACAGCGCGACCATCTGCGGCATGTCGGTGATCGCGACTTTCTTGCCGGAGATCCACGCCAATGCGACGCCGATCCCCAACGCGATCATGATCAGTGCGATGTTCTGCAGGCCCGGCAGCAAGAACGTCGCCACGGTGGCGATGACCATGCCCGTGCCAGCCCAGTGGATGCCGCTGCGTGCGGTCACCGGGGAAGCCATGCGCTGCAGGCCGAGCAGGAACAATGTCGCCGCGATGAAATAGCTCGCGGCGGCCGCGCCGTTCAACAGCGCAGGAATATCGCTCATGCATCCGCTCCGCGCTGCGCCGGTTTCCTGGACGATTTGAACAACTCGAGCATGCGCTCGGTGACGACATAACCGCCGGCGGCATTGCCTGCCCCGAGCAGAACGGCAACGAAGCCGATCACTTTTTCCAGCGGCGTCTCGGCATGGCCGAGCACCACCATCGCACCGATCAGGACGATGCCATGGATGAAATTGCTGCCCGACATCAGCGGGGTGTGCAGGATCACCGGCACCCGCGAAATGATGACGTGGCCGGCGATCGCCGCCAGCATGAAAATATAGAGCCCGACCATCAAGCCGTCATCCATCGCGAAATCCCCGTTGCCTGCTTTCATCATAACCGTGCCTGAATCCGCCCGACTGCCTGTCAACCGGTCTCCGAGCCCGGCGTTCTCATTGCTGCAGGCTGTTCCTGCAACGAGGAGAAACCGAATGAAACATACCCTGTCCCTTGCGCTGGCAAGCGCGATGTTGCTGATGTCCACTGGCGCGGCCATAGCCATCGACCATGGCGACCGCGTCGAGCACCGCCTCGACAACCGCGGAGATCGCATCGACCACCGGCTGGATGCGCGCGGTGAGCGCGTCGAGAATCGGCTGGATCATCGCGGCGACCGCATCGATGCCCGCTACGACCGCCGCGCCGAGCATCAGGAAGCACTCGGTCACGACAAGCGCGCTGCCTCCCTTGAGCGTCGGGGCGACCGCATCGATCATCGTCTCGACCAGCGTGGTCAGCGCGTGGAGCATCGGCTGGATCGACGAGGCGATCGCATCGATCACCGTCTCGACCGTCGCGGCGCGCGCGTCGACCGTCGCTGGGATCGTCACCACTAAGTCCCGCCACCAACAGCAAGCGTAAGCTGCGCGCGTGTCGCCACATGTCCTTCAGGATCCCCCGAGGTTGTCCGAGCCTGAGACGGCTGCAGTCGCTGTTGTCGCGGGCACGGATGGGCCGGACAGTCCCTCTCCGGTTACGACCGAGCATGTCTCCATCGAAACCTTCCTGGCGGACATCGGCGCACGCGCGTTCCGCTTTGCCGAGCTTGCACTGCGCCAGCGCGAGGACGCGCTGGACGCCGTGCAGGACGCGATGATGCGCATGCTGGGCTATCGCGAACGACCATCAAGGGAATGGACGCCGCTGTTCTGGAGCATCCTGCGCCGGCGGGTTGTTGATCTGCAGAGGCGACGGAATTTTCGACTGCGCTGGCTTACGTTCGACCACGCGCGCTCCGTCGAGAGACATGACGACGCCCAGTCAATGTCGGTCGATTGGACTGATGAGGGACCGGATCCTGCACGGACGCACGAGGGTCGTGAGGCGTATGCGCGGATGGCGGCGGCGTTGTCCGCGTTGCCACGGCGGCAGCGCGAAGCGTTCAGCTTGCGGGTGCTCGAAGAGCTGGATGTTGCCGATACGGCACGCGCGATGGCCTGCAGCGAGGGATCCGTCAAGACACACCTGTCGCGCGCACGCGAAGCGCTGCGACGGCAACTGGAAGATTTTCGATGAAGCTTTGCAATGGGGCACTGCCATGAATGTCCACGATCCTCATGCTCAAGAGTTAGATGCCGCGATGCGCGCACGCTACGCGCAGGCGACGATGCAGTTGTCGCCACGCACGCGCATTCAGTTGCACAACCGTTCGCACGCGACGCTCACAGGCAACGTCCATGAAAAGCATGGTCGTCGTCCTGCATGGCTACTCGCGACGGCGTGCTCGGTGGCACTGGTATTCGGGTTTGGCATGCAATGGCGCGCCACCAATGACAAGCCCCCGGCAACCGTGCCGCCGGTGACGTTGGTGGCTGCACAAGGTGCTGTGGTTGCTACCCAATCCAAAGCCGACAGCGGGGAGCTGGTCGCCACGCTCGACGAATCTCCCGATCTATATCTATGGCTTGCATCGGACGATGCGAAATCGTTCACGACGGAGTGACCATGTCCTACATCACGAGGCGATCCAGAGTACTGCCCGTCTTTGTTGCCCTGCTGCTAATTACCGGCAATGCGCTGGCGCAATCAATGCCGGCATGGGAGCAGTTGTCGCCCACGCAACGCGATCTTCTGGTCGCACCCATCCGCGAACGCTGGAATTCCAATCCCGACGCACGCGGACGCATGTTCCAGCATGCCCAGCGCTGGCGTCAGCTCAGCCCGGAACAGCGCGAAGAGGCGCACAAAGGCCAAGGGCGCTGGGAAACAATGCCGCCCGACCAACGCCAGACCATGCGTGCGCTGTTCCAGAAGACGCGCGACATGACCCCCGAGCAGCGTCGCACACTGCGGCAGCAATGGCGCGCGATGACCCCCGAACAGCGGCGGGCTTACGTGGGACAAAACCGGCCTTGAAGTCCGTGCTTGAATCCTTGTGCCGGTGCGCCCGGATGACGACTCAAGCCGACATTACGTCGACGGTGCCGCCGCAGTCGCGCGCTCCGGCCAGACCGTTTTCGCCAACAAATCATCGCTCCAGTCGAGCGCCAGCTGGCCATCCTTAACCAGCAACTCGACGAAGTTCAACACATTGCGCGCGTACATTTCGCTGGCATGCAACGCGCCCTGGCTGGCAAGATCCAGAGGGCCTGCGATCGTGACCCCGGCGGTCGCGAAGGTTTCGCCGGCCCGCGTGAGCTCGCAATTGCCGCCGGTTTCGGCGGCAAGATCGACGATCACGCTTCCTAGCTTCATGCCGGCGACCATTGCCTCGGTGATGATTTTTGGCGCGGGGCGACCCGGAACGGCGGCGGTGCAGACAACGACATCGATTGTCTTGAGATGCTCGCCTAGACGGCGCTGCTGCTCGGCGCGCTCGTCATCGGTCAGTGCGCGCGCATAACCGCCTTCACCAGCCGCGCTGACCCCAAGATCGAGGAATTTTGCGCCCAGCGACTGGATCTGTTCGCGGGTTTCCGGACGCACGTCGAAGCCTTCAACCTGCGCGCCCAGCCGCTTGGCGGTGGCGATCGCCTGCAGGCCCGCGACACCGGCGCCGACGATCAGCACCTTCGACGGCCGAATGGTGCCCGCCGCGGTGGTCAGCATCGGAAAGAATCGCGGCGCCAATTGCGCGGCGATCAACACCGCTTTGTAACCGGCCATGCTGGCCTGCGAACTGAGCACGTCCATCGCCTGGGCACGTGTGGTGCGTGGCAGGCGTTCGAGAGGGAACGCGACAATGTCGCGCACCTGCAGGGCCTGTTGGCGCGACGCGTCGGCCTGCGGTTGCAGGAT
Source organism: Lysobacterales bacterium (assembly GCA_038213095.1). Lineage (GTDB taxonomy): Bacteria > Pseudomonadota > Gammaproteobacteria > Xanthomonadales > Xanthomonadaceae > Cognatiluteimonas. The sequence goes on from JBBQTR010000001.1 coordinate 21,356, forward strand.
CCCGACCAGCACCGCGCCCGGTCGCATGCGCTCTATCGCACGCGACGATGGCGATTGCACGCACACCACGAGGTCGGCATCGGCAATCGCGTCTTCGACCAGCTGTGCGCCCGCTTGGGCATAGGCATCGTCGGTGAACCCGGCGCCTTTGCCGATGCCTGGCTCAATCTGCACACGTGCACCAGACTTGATCAGCTTGCTGCAGGTTTCCGGCGTCAGCGCGACGCGTCGTTCACCCGACGCGGTTTCCCGCGCGACCCCAATGACCACACCTGCCATGCTGCACTCCGTGCCCTGCGTTGTCGCATCCTAGCGAATGCACAGCGGCCATGCATGCACGAAGCTTGCATGCTCAAAGCGCGCAGGCTCAAGCAGCTCTGGCGGTCTCATCCAATCGTTGCCGCACATGCCGCATGGCTTCGTCGAACGGCAGGTCAGAGGCGTTATCCGCCAACTTCCCGGCCTTGACCAACGCGGCCAGTTGTTGCGGGGACGCCACCAGCTTGCGCAGGCCGCGACGGTTCACCAGCAACAGCCGCGACGTCAGCGGGCTGATCCAGGCGACCTTGACCGAACCCTCCTCGCCGGTTTCATCGGCCAGCCGCAGCCAGCAGCCGGGACGCAACGTGGCCAGGTGTTCCGCGACGGCCGGATCGAAATCGTAGGCGGCGTGTCCGCCGACCACCTGCAGCAGCCGGGCGTCTTCGCCGTCGTCAGCTAATTGCGGCATCACCGGCAACGCCATCACTTCGCGCGATGCGTCAGGGAACGCCATCGCACGCGCCAGCCCTGCCATCCATTCGCCTGCGACCTGATCGTCCAGCCCAGAGCTGGACAGACAATCGACCAGTCCGGCGTGCAGCGCGAGCACTCGCTGGGCGACACGCCCCCCTTCGGCGCGCGCGGCGGCTTCGTCGACCGACACCAACGCATCGGCCAGCCCCAATACCTGGGTGCAACGCTGTGATCCTTGGCCATCGCGCAGCAGCATCTGTACCAGGTGGTGTTGCCAATGTTGTTCGAGGAACTGCGCGGTGACCGGCGTGAGCAGCCGGGCCGACGTACGCTGCGCCAGCGCCGCGGCTGCCTGCAGTCGTGCCTGCAACAGGCGCTCGCGTCCATGCACGGTATCGGCCGATCGCCGCTCGACCACTTCGGCACGACGACGTTGTTGTTGCAGCAGATCCTGTAATTCATTTGCCGCAAGATCAAAGATCGTCAGGTCTTCATTGAACTCGGCCACTACGTGCGCGACCGCGTGTCCGGCGCGTTGCAGCAATTCGCGCTCCTGCGGTGAGGCGCCATCGTTGCTTTCGCAGCTCAGCGTCAGTGCATCCAGCAACCGCCTCGCCGGGTGGTCCGGGCGCACGAAGAGATTTTCATCGGTGATCGCGATGCGCACATACGACATCACCAGTTGTGCATACAGCTTGCGCACCGGCGTGACCAACGCGTGGGTATCGAGCAGGGCTTCGAACATCAGACCGACCATGTCGATCGCGTCTTCCTCATGTTCACCAAGCTTGATGGATTCCGGATCGATGCCCAGGCTGCGCGCACCATCCATGAGCTGTTGGCGGATTGCGGCATGCAGCGGGCCGTTGCCGCTCAAGGCCGCCTCGAACACCCAGGCGCTGTCGCGCTGCAGGAGCGCCGCGACGCTGGTCAGTTCCTGCGCGCGCAACTCACGCCTCGGTGTTGCAGGCAGCGCTTGCGAAACAGTGGGCGTGGCAGCGGCACGCCCAATCGGATCTGGGTCTGCAGAAGACATCCGGTCATCCGTGCTGGCGGCGTTGAACGATTGCGATTCAACGCATGGCGACTGCGCGGAAGGCATGGCTGGCTGCGTAGGTCGCAGTAATGTTTTTTTCCACTTAGGCGCCTTGGTAGCGTCCACCTTGGGCATCCGCCCGCGCCATGCATGCAGCAGTTCGCGCAGACGCTGGTGTTGCACACGGGCTTCGGCCGATACCCGGAAGACGTCGATGCCGGCATCCGTGGCCGCTTGCTGCCGGGAGCGGCCTGGATTGACGTGGGCGTCTGATGAGGTCGCATGCTGTGAGGCACGATGCAGTACGACATCATCCTGCGAGCGGCCATTGGACGGCGTCGACTCAGCGGCGACTGACCCTTGCATCAACGCGGCATGGGCCTGCGATTCATGTGGCCCCGTAACAGGTGCCGGGCGTTGCGCCGGTGTTGACGCGACCGCATCGGCGCGCACATTGGCATGGAATCCACCCGCGACCAGCTTCTGGTTGAGTCGGCTGTATAGGTCACCAAGAACCTTGGACAATTCCAGTTCGTATTGCCGGAACAACAAGGCCTGCAATGTTTCCGACACCTCGGTGTCATGGAACGTGCGCACGAAGGCTCCGGCCAGGCGCAATGCCCCGACCGGATTAGTCGTGGTCTGCGCGCCCAATGCCGTCGCCAGCGCCTCAAAGCGCATCCCGAGCAATTCAAGCGGCACCTGGTAGCGTGCATCGATCGATTCGGCCAGGCGCTGCCCGGCCAGATGGAAGCCGAGTTCGTCTTCGCCCACCAGTCCCAGTGGCACTCCGGGTCGCGCCAGCATGGGACGGCCATGGAAGTCGTCGAAATTGTGCGCAATCAACTCGCGGTAACGCATCATTAGGCTGGCACTGCGCTGGCGCAAAGCCAGCACGTTTGCAAGATCCACGCGTTGCGTTTCGGTGCTGGACAACTGCGCTTTAGCCAGCACAAGCTGATCATGCAACTGTTCGGCGATGGGTCGATACAAGTCGTTCGGGATCGCACCGAGTTGTTCGACCGCTATGCGTTTGAGCTCATCAAGCAGATGCACCGGGTCAGTACCGGCAACACCTGCCCTGCCAAGAGGGTGCATGGACAAGGGACACCTCGCGACGGCACGGGGGTACCGGAGCGGCAAGCGTCAACGCGGGGGCGCCGATCACTATAGATCCGCAGCATAGTGGCACCATGGGCGACGTCCACTACCTACTGCGGATTTTGTGATGCCACTCTCATTAGGGCCGAGAAGCCTCAACGACGCGCCTGCCACCGAGGCTGGTATGTTCGCCTGTCTCGACATGCGCCGTTCGGTACCTTCCAGGCAACTGACCTCACCAGGTCCGGACGATGACACCTTGCTGGGCATGCTGCGCGCGGCCGTGCGCGTGCCCGATCACGGCAAGCGCGTGCCGTTTCGTTTCCTGCGGATCCGCGGGGACGATCGATGCAAACTCGGCGAAGCGCTGGTGACACGTACCCTGCAGCGCGATCCGGATGCAGGTTTCGCAATGATCGACAAGGAGCGCCACCGCTTCGCCCACGCGCCTGTCATCGTCACGGTGATCGCGCAGGTCGGGCCGGAGGAGAAGATTCCGGCGTCGGAACGGTTTTCGTCGGCATCGTGCGTGTGCTTTGCACTGTTGCAGGCCGCGCAGGCTGCGGGTTTCGGCGCGCAATGGCTGACCGGGTGGGCCGCGTATGACGAGGTGATCCTGCGTTTGCTAGGCGTCTCTGCTGAAGAAAGCATCGTCGGTTTCATCCACATCGGCACCCCGAAACTCGTCGCTCCCGAACGTGATCGACCTGACCCCAAGAACCTGCTCAGCGACTGGACAGATGCATGACATTGGCCCAAGACAATCCCGGGTCACGTCCGACCATGGATAGCGCTGCAACCCCGAGCTCGACACCCCTGTACCTGGTCGACGCCAGCCTTTACATATTCCGCGCCTGGCATTCGATGCCCGATACATTCCGCGACGCCGATGGCTGGCCGACGAATGCCGTGCACGGCTTCGCGCGTTTCCTGCTGGAGCTGCTGGAACGCGAGCGCCCACGACATATCGCGATCGCCTTCGACGAAGCGCTCGACAGTTGTTTTCGCAATGCGATCTATCCAGCGTACAAGGCCAATCGCGATCCTGCCCCGGACGAACTTCGGCACCAGTTCGTGCAGTGCAAGGCGCTGTGCATGGCGCTCGGGCTGGTGGTGCTGGCGCATCGCGAATACGAAGCCGACGACCTGATCGGCAGTGCGTTGCATGCCGCGCGCGCGGCCGGCCATCGCGGCGTGATCGTGTCCGCCGACAAGGACCTGTCGCAACTGCTCATCGGCATCGATGAGCAATGGGATTTCGCACGAGGCCAACGCTGGGGCGCGGATGGCGTCAAGGCGCGCCACGGCGTACATGCGCACCAGATCGCCGATTACCTTGCGCTTTGCGGGGATGCGGTGGACAACATTCCCGGCGTTCCAGGCATCGGCGCGAAAACGGCAGCCGTGTTGCTGTCGCATTTCGGAAGCCTGGATGAGCTGCTGACGCGCATCGACGAAGTCCCTTACTTGCGCTTTCGCGGCGCGGCACAGGCAGCGGCCAGGCTGCGGCTGAATCGCGAGCAGGCCTTGCTGTGCCGGCAACTCTCGACGATCGCGCTCGACGCGCCGCTGGATGACGCCCGGGATTTCACCCGCATCGACGTGGAGCCTGCAACGCTCTTGTCGTTGTGCGAGGCGTTGGGATTCGGGCCACTGACCCGGCGTCGCCTGCATGCCGTCGCAGGAATCGAATTTGCACCTGCAGCGACCATTGAAGTCTCGGAGGCGTATCAATGAGCAATCGTACTGATACCGATCACGCCACCGATGTGCCACGTATCGTTTACGAAGGCCGATACCTGCGCATGGTCGTGCAGGGTCAATGGGAATATGCGCAACGCACGCATGGCAACGGCATGGCCGTCATCATCATTGCCGTCACGCCCGACAACGAGGTGTTGTTCGTCGAGCAGTACCGTGTGCCGCTGCACGCAAGGACCATCGAAATGCCGGCGGGGCTTGTTGGCGATGACCATGCGCACGACACGCTGGCCGATGCCGCACGGCGTGAATTGATCGAGGAAACAGGCTGGCAGGCGAACAATGTCGACGTTCTATTGTCCGGCCCCACCTCGTCGGGCATGAGCAGCGAACGCATCGCCTTCGTTCGCGCCACAGGCCTCATTAAGGTTGGCCCGGGTGGTGGCGTCGCCGGTGAGGACATCATCGTGCATGCCGTGCCGCGTGCCACGGCCCCGGCCTGGCTGATGCAGAAATCACGCGAGGGCTTCGAGTTGGATCTCAAGCTGTGGGCCGGGCTGTGGATGATCGAGCACAACCCGGATGGCTCGCTGGTCGCAGTCACGGACACCCGCGACTGATCAGGCGAATCGATCGGTCGCGCGCACCAATGCATCGATGTTCTCGGCCTCGAATGCAGAATGTCCTGACACCGGTGAAATCATGAGCTCCGCGTCAGGCCACGCCTTGTGCAGATCCCATGCGCTCTGCACGGGGCAGACTACGTCGTAACGCCCATGGACGATGACGCCGGGAATCCCTGCGATGCGATGGGCATCGCGTAACAACTGATCGTCGACTTCGAAGAAGCCGGCATTGACGAAATAATGGTTCTCGATGCGGGCGAAGGCCAACGCAAAGGCCGGGTTCTCATGGCCGTCGACGAAATCCTCGTCTACCCGCAGATAGCTCGTGGCACCTTCCCACACGCTCCACGCACGAGCCGCAGCCAGGCGCGTCGCGGCATCGTCGGACGTCAGTCGGCGGTGAAATGCAGCAATCAGGTCGCCGCGTTCTGCAGTGGGAATCGCGCTGATGTATTTATCCCATGCCTCGGGAAACAATCGCGATGCACCCTGCTGGTAGAACCACTCCAGCTCCCAGCGGCGCAGCATGAAAATGCCGCGCAACACCAGTTCGCTCACGCATTGCGGATGGGTCTGCGCATAGGCCAGGGCCAACGTGGAGCCCCAGCTGCCACCGAACACCTGCCAGCGGTCGATCTCCAAGGTGTCGCGCAGGCGCTCGATGTCCGCGACGAGGTCCCACGTGGTGTTGTCGGTCAGGTCTGCGTGTGGCGTGGAGCGGCCGCTGCCGCGCTGATCGAACAGGACGATGCGATATCGCGCCGGGTCGTGGAAGCAGCGCATCTGCGCATTGCAGCCTCCGCCTGGGCCGCCATGCAGCAGGACCACGGGTTTCCCTTCGGGATTGCCACACTGTTCGTAGTACAGGGTGTGCCGATCGTCGACGGCCAGCATGCCCGTCATGTAGGGGGTGATCGCGGGATACAACGTGCGCATGTTCCGCATCCTTCGGACTTTGGTGACAGTCTAGCGCCGTCCGGGAATCAGACACGGCCCAACCCCCAAAGCCATTACAACGGAAGGCTCCCATACGTGACGCGCTCGCGATGCTCCAGATCGCGTGCGCTGTCGATGTCGTCAAATCCTGCATGCGCCAGCAGGGCGCGCACCGCTTCGGCCTGAGTGGAGCCGTGTTCCAGTAACAGCCAACCACCACCCACCAGGTGCATTGGCGACTGCTCGATGATGCTGCGGATAGCATCGAGCCCATCGACACCGGAAGCAAGCGCCGCGCCCGGCTCGAAGCGCAGGTCACCTTCGCGAAGGTGCGGGTCATCGGCGGCGATATACGGCGGGTTGCTGACGATCAGGTCGAAACGCTCATTGCCTAATGCCTGGCACCAATCGCCCCTCGTGAACGAGATGCTGTCGATCCCAAGCGAGACGGCATTCGTGCGCGCAAGCATGAGCGTGGCCTCGCTGGTGTCGGTGGCGACCACGCGTGCTTTCGGACGTTCGCGTGCCAATGCAATCGCGATGGCGCCGCTGCCTGTGCCAAGGTCCGCGATGCTTGGATGACCCGTCGGCGGCAAATGTGCCAGTGCAATTTCAACGAGCAGCTCGGTCTCCGCGCGGGGGATCAAGGTGTCTGGCGTGACGCGCAAATCGAAGTTCCAGAAGCCGCGCGTCCCGATCAGGTAGGCGACCGGCTGACCAGCCGCGCGGCGTTCAACAAGATCCACGAAGCGGGCGTGCGTGGTTGCATCGACGACATCTTCGCCATGGGCGTAGAGCCAGCTGCGCGTGCAGGCGCAAGCATGCGCAAGCAGCCACTGCGCATCGACCTCATCAATTCGCAATCGTGCCGCGCATAAAAGCGCATCCAGACGGACCCCGACGCTCGTATCCATGCAGGCATCCTAACGGGGTGCAGGTCGGCCGCGCCACGCTGACGTTGTCCTCACCTTTCTTTCTGCATGGTCGCCACATGAATCCAAGACGTCTCCTATTCGCGCCGTTACTGGCCTTTGTCACGCTGCTTTCCAGTGGCTGCGAGCGGGGGTTCTTCGCCTATGTCAACCGAGGCGTGCCGCCACCGGACTCCAGCGTGGTGTATGCGCCTGATCGCGCGCTGTCGCTGGACATCTACCGGCCGCGCGGCGTCAACGCTTCGGCGTCGACAACGCCGGTTCCGGTTGTCGTGTTCTTCTATGGCGGCGCGTGGAAGATGGGCAACCGCCATCAATATCGTTTTGTTGGCGAGCGACTGGCGAACAACGGGATCCTGACGATCGTCGCCGACTACCGCACGTATCCAGTCGCGGGATTCCCGGCGTTCATGGACGACGCTGCAGATGCGGTGGCATGGGCGCATGCGCATGCCAGTGAATACGGCGGCGATCCGCAGCGCATGTTCATCGCGGGTCATTCGGCTGGTGCGCAGATTGCCGCGCTGCTGGCGACTGACGCCACCTACCTCGCCAAACGCGGCATGCAGCCCAAACAACTTGCGGGTGTGATCGGGCTGTCAGGGCCTTACGATTTCAATGTCGGTAAAACCTATGCACCCATTTTCGGGCCACCTTCGCAATGGCCCAAGGCGCAGGCAGTGAACTATGTCAATGGCGATGAGCCACCATTTCTATTGATCCAGGGGAAGGATGATCACACGGTCGCGCCACGCAACGCCACCGAGCTGGCCACGCGCTTGCGCGCGGTGAACGTCCCGGTAACCGTGGCACTGATTCCCGGCGCAGGCCATACCACCACGCTGGCCGGACTATATGCGCCAGAGCGTGCACCCGAAGTGTTGCCGGCCATTCTCGCGTTCGTGCAAGGCCGGTCACGCTGAGTTGCGGTTATCGGTTTGCTGACTGCACTGATACGCCCAGCAGCCAGCCACGCCCCGGTGCCGGCTCGAAATAACGCGCATTGCTGTCGTTGACGATCAACGAACCAATGGCGTGCCGATCCAGGATGTTGTCCACGCGAGCAAATCCCTCCAGCGCGACACGACCGAGTTTCCAGCGTCGCTCGACGCCCAGGTCTAGCGTCGCGTAGCCCGGTGCATGCGCAGTGTTGGCATCGTCGGCAAAACTGCGGCCGATGGCATTGCCTTGCGCGAAGACATCGACATCGGCACGCGGTGACCAGCGCAACTCAGCCCATGCCAGCCGCGGCGTGGTCGCGGGAATACGGTTGCCTTCGGCAATCTGCGTATCAGGCTGTGCACACGGCGGCGCGCGGCAAATGCTGAAGCCGTCGCGATAACGCGCGTCCAGGCGGGTGTACGCCAGCGTGTAATGCCATCGCGAAGCGATTGGCCCAGCGGCAGACAGTTCCCAGCCCTTGCGCTCGCTGGTCGCCGCGTTGGCATAAGTACTGCGTCCGCCAAGATTGCTGGCGACGACGAGTTCGTCGCGCGTGTGGCTGGCGAATGTCGCCACCTCAAAGGTGTGTCCACCACGATGCGCACGCAGACCGAGTTCAACGTTGCGGCTTCGCGACGGCCGTAACGCATCGTTGAGCCCGCTGCGGCCGTCGGCACGATAGCTGAGCTCGGAAAACGATGGCGTCTCGAACCCGCGGCCTGCATTCGCATAGAGCTCAAGCCACGCCGATGGCCGATATAGCAATCCGACCACCGGCGTCGTCTGCGTGTAACGCAATGTCCCGCTGTCATCCGGGTTGCCGGCGGCGAGATAGGCATCACGCGAACGGAAATCGACGCGGCTGTGGCGTACGCCAATGGTCGCGATCCACGGGCGGGAGAATTGCCAGCGTGCTTCGGCATAAGCGTCGTGCGATCCGAAACTGTCACGCTCATCGCGCCGCAACGCACCCACGACGCCCAGGTGCGTCCCCACAAAATTCTGGTAACCACGGCGGTGTTCGTTGGAACGTTGGGATTGGATTCCCAAGGTAAGGCTGGCCGATCGATGCAACAACGTCCCATCGCCGCGCCAGCGCAGATCCGCTCCGGAATATCCACGATCCAGGTCAACCACCCCTCCGCCGCTGGCGGGATTGGCTTGGGCCGTCACGGGAATCGATAGCATTTGGAACGTCGCGCGCGTGCCGCGCCACGTATTTAGCGACAGCGCATTGTGGGTGCCGAGGGCCTGATCGATGTGCACACCAAGTTGGCGCTGTCGCACCGTCTTGCGGGTATCGAATGCCAGTGCCCCTGCACTGGCCGCGCGCGGCGCCTGCAACGCCTGAGCCAGTGTCAGCCCCTGCGGATCGTCGGCTTTGAGGTCCAGTGCATTGACAGTGAGTGCGAACTTCATGCCGCTCTCGTTGCTTGCCGTCAATCGGGCTTGCGCGGTGTCGCGGCGTGCACGGCTGTGCTCGCGATAGCCATCCAGATCAAGCCGACCGGCATCAAGACGATACCCCCCGTCGACGACACCGTCGTCGCCACGCGTCCATGGGCCAGCCAATGACAGGCTGTTGCGTGAAAGGCCATCGCTACCGCCAGTCACCAGTAACCCGAAAGTCTGCACCGATGGTGGATCGGCAGTGAAGAATGAGATCACGCCTCCCGACGCATTGCCATACAGCGCGGAAAACGGGCCGCGCAGCACATCCACGCGCGCCAGGGATTCCAGCGGGATATGCGACACCTGCCCTTGGCCGTCTGGCATCGTGGCCGGGATGCCATCGGCGAAAATCTGCAACCCACGCACGCCAAAACTCGACCGCGCGCCGACACCGCGAATCGTCAGCTGCACATCCTGCGCCAGGTTCTGGCGATCGCGTGCCGACACGCCAGGGATGCGTTGCAACACCTCCGATACGCTGCGTTGCGCATGCGCCGGGACGGTCGTGACATCGATCGTGTCGTTCGACGCAGGAGTCCCCTGCACAGTGCGTTGCCCGACCACCACGATCCCAGGCAATGTCGACGGCACGGGTGGCGCGGCAAGTGCTCCGTGCGAAGCGCACGCCACCACAAGCAATGCCAGGACGCTCGTCAGTTCCAGACAAGTTCGCGGGCACGCCTTATGTCGACTGGATTGAAGTCCTGCAGTGGGCAATGGAATCGAGGAGTTCACGCGATCGCAAGAATAAAACTTCACAACTCCCAGCAAACGTCGTTCATCCTGCGCAAGGTGTTCATCCAGGTCGACTCCCCGACACGCGCAGGTGTCCAAGCAGGGTTCGCAGGTCAATCTCACGAGGTGATACGGACTGGCGTCAGCGTGCGGGATGGCCGGGCAGATACGTTTGGATTTCAACACTGACGTTCAGCCGGGACGGGCGATCGCGCAGGATAATAGGCGAATGTCGCAGTTGCCAAACCCCGCCGGCGATGTGATCGCCGGTTTCCATCCCGCCGTGCGTGCGTGGTTCGAAGGTGCGTTCCCGGGCCCTACCCCAGCACAGCTCCAGGCATGGCCCGCGATTGCCGCCGGCCGCAACACACTGGTTGCCGCCCCTACCGGTTCGGGCAAGACGCTGACTGCTTTCCTCGCCGCGATCGACTCGCTGATTCGTGAGGGGCTGTCGCACGGCCTGAAGGACGCGACTCAAGTCGTCTACATCTCGCCACTGAAGGCGTTGTCCAACGACATCCACATCAACCTGGAAGCGCCGCTGGAAGGCATCCGCGCGCAACTTGCGCGACAGGGCTTGCCGGACGTGGACATCCGCACTGCGGTGCGCACCGGAGATACGCCGCAGTCCGAGCGTGCGAAGCTTCGCAGGACCCCGCCGCACATCCTGGTGACGACCCCCGAATCGCTTTACGTTCTGCTCGGATCGGACTCCGGCCGCGCCATGCTGGGATCGACGCGCACGGTCATCGTCGACGAAATCCACGCGATGGTGTCGAGCAAGCGCGGCAGCCATCTGTCGTTGTCGCTCGAACGCCTGGAAGCCTTGTGTGGCCGCCGGCTGACCCGCATCGGCCTGTCGGCGACACAGAAACCCATCGACGAAGTCGCACGCTTTCTCGTCGGTTCCGCCGCGGTTGCCAGCGACGGCACACCCGATTGCGCGATCGTCGATATTGGTTACACGAAGCAACGCGACCTGGCCCTGGAGCTGCCGCCCGTCCCCCTGCAACCGGTCATGTCGAACGAACAGTGGGAACTCGTCTACGCCCGCGTCGCGGAACTCGTCGAAAGCCACCGCACGACGCTGCTGTTCGTCAACACGCGACGCATGGCCGAGCGCGCAGCGCGACACCTGGCGGAGCGGCTTGGCAAGGAGGCCGTCGCCGCGCATCACGGCAGCCTCGCCAAGGAATTGCGCCTGGACGCCGAGCAACGGCTCAAGCGCGGTGAACTCAAGGTGCTGGTCGCGACCGCGTCGCTCGAACTCGGCATCGATATCGGTGACGTCGACCTCGTCTGCCAGCTTGGCTCACCGCGTTCGATCGCAGCGCTGCTGCAGCGCGTCGGCCGCGCCGGCCACCATGTCGGCGGCGTGCCCAAGGGTCGGCTGTTTCCGCAGTCGCGCGAAGACCTGGTCGAGTGCGCGGCGCTGCTGGACTGCGTGCGCCGTGGCGAGCTTGATGCTCTGATCATGCCGAAGGCGCCTCTGGACGTGCTGGCGCAGCAGATCGTCGCCGAAGTCTCCAGCACCGAATGGGACGAGGACGCGCTGTACGACTGGACCCGTCGCGCATGGCCCTACGCCGATCTGGAGCGGAAAGTATTCGACGACGTGGTGCGCATGCTCGCCGACGGCTTCAGCACCCGCCGCGGTCCACGCGCGGGGTACCTGCATCGTGACGCCGTGCACAAGCGATTGCGCGGACGCAAGGGTGGCCGCATGACGGCGGTGATGTCGGGCGGCACGATTCCAGACACCGGCGACTATGCCGTGATCATGGAACCGCAGGCGACGATGATCGGCACCGTCAACGAAGACTTCGCCATCGAAAGTTCAGCGGGCGACATCTTCCAGCTCGGCAACGCCAGTTATCGCGTACTGCGCGTGGAACCCGGACGGGTGCGTGTCGAAGATGCGCAGGGCATGCCGCCGAACATTCCGTTCTGGCTGGGCGAAGCGCCCGGGCGCAGTGATGAATTGTCGATCGGCGTGTCACGGTTGCGTGCTGAAGTGTCGCAACGTCTCGCGCTTGGTGAAGATGCCGTCGTCGCCTGGCTGATCGACGAGGTCGGCATGGTGCCCGAGGCTGCGCGGCAAATCGCCGATTACTTCGCCCGCCAGCAAGCCGCGCTCGGCGTCATGCCGACCCAGCAGACACTCGCGATGGAGCGCTTCTTCGATGAATCCGGCGGCACCCAGCTGGTCATCCATACGCCTTACGGCAGCCGCATCAATCGCGCCTGGGGCTTGGCATTGCGCAAGCGCTTCTGCCGTAAGTTCAACTTCGAATTGCAAGCCGCGGCGACGGAAAATTCGATCGTGCTGTCGCTGTCGACCAGCCATAGCTTTCCCCTGATCGATGTTGCCCATTACCTGCACTCCAACAGCGCGTGCGACGTTCTGGTGCAGGCACTGCTCGATGCACCGCTGTTTGGCGCACGCTGGCGCTGGAACGCCACCACCGCGCTGGCCCTGCCGCGTTTCATTGGTGGCAAGAAAGTCCCGCCGCAACTCCAGCGGATGAAATCGGAAGACCTGCTGGCCACGGTGTTTCCCGATCAGGTGGCCTGCGCCGAGAACCTCGTCGGCGAACGCGAAGTCCCCGACCATCCACTGGTCGCACAGACACTGGATGACTGCCTGCACGAAGCAATGGATAGCGAAGGCTGGATTGCATTGCTGCGCAAGCTGGAATCCGGCGAGGTTGCGATCGTCGCGCGCGATCTCACCGCGCCCTCTCCGTTCGCCGCCGAAGCCCTGAATGCACGCCCGTATGCATTCCTCGACGACGCCCCGCTGGAAGAGCGCCGTACGCAGGCGGTGATGAGCCGTCGTTACAGCGAAGCCGACAGTGCCGAAGACCTGGGTCGCCTCGATCCCGCCGCCATCGAGTCGGTGCGCGAGCAGGCGTGGCCGCAGGTCCGCAATCCCGATGAAATGCACGAGGCGTTGATGGGACTGGGCTGCGTGACCGACGACGAAGCGCAGGCATCGGACTGGATGCAGTGGCTGCACAAGCTGGCGAAGGAGCATCGTGCGACACGCGTCAACACCTTGTGGTTCGCCGCAGAGCGCTTGCCGCAGGCGCGGGCGTTGTACCCGGATGCAAACTGCGAGCCTTCCATCGAAGCACCTGCAGAATTTGCGGCACAACCCTGGTCGCGCGAAGACGCCGGACTGGAACTGGTGCGTTCGCGCATGAGCGGTCTCGGCCCGACGACGGCGGATGCACTCGCCGCCACACTGACGCTACCTCGACTGGATGTCGACACCGCATTGCTGGGCCTGGAAAGCGAAGGCCATGTCATGCGCGGCAGGTTCACGGCAGCCGCACCCGCTGACGAATGGTGCGAGCGCCACCTGCTTGCGCGTATCCATCGTTACACGATTGGCCGATTACGCCGCGAAATCGAACCGGTCGAGCCACGAGACTTCATGAGGTTCCTGTTCGACTGGCAGCGCGTGTCGAAGGACACGCGCGTCAGTGGCCCCGAAGCACTCGCTAGCGTGCTTGCACAGCTTGAAGGCTTCGAGGCCCCGGCCGGTGCATGGGAAACCGAATTGCTGCCCGCGCGGATCAGCGATTATTCGATCTCATGGCTGGACGACCTCTGCACGGCCGGCCGCATTGCATGGACGCGACTGCGCGGTGCGGCCACGACCTCCGAAAGCAACGGGCGCACCGCTCCGGTGCGCGCGACGCCCATCGTGCTGCTGCCGCGCCGTCAACTGCCGCTGTGGACACGCCTGACCGCGATCCAACGTGAGGATGACCCGAAACTTTCCACGCGTGCGGAAAAAGTCGCAGACTTCCTCCGCGAGCACGGTGCGTCTTTCTTCGACGAACTGGTCACCGGCGCGCACCTGCTGCGCACGGAGCTGGAAGACGCACTTGCCGAACTCGTCGCCCGCGGCCGCGTGCATTGCGACAGCTTCGCCGGCTTGCGCGCCTTGCTGGTACCACAATCGAAACGTCCCTCGGCGTATTCACGTCGCGGCCGGCGCGCGGCCCTGTTCGGGATCGAGGATGCGGGTCGCTGGACGCTGACTCGGCGCGCTTCCGCCGCATCCACGCCGGCGAAGATCGAACCCGAAGCGATCGAACACATTGCCCGCACGCTGCTGCGCCGTTACGGCGTCGTCTGCTGGCGCCTGCTTGAACGCGAAGCAGCATGGCTGCCACCGTGGCGCGAGTTGTTGCGCGTTTACCACCGGCTGGAAGCGCGCGGCGAACTGCGCGGCGGCCGCTTTGTGGCCGGATTGAGCGGCGAACAGTTTGCGCTGGCGGAAGCAATCACCGTGCTGCGGCAGGTGCGCAAGCGCGAGCACGATGGCGCCATGATCAGCCTGTCGGCGCTGGATCCACTGAACCTCGTCGGCACGTTGCTGCCCGGTGCCAAGGTGCCGCGCCAACTCGGCGCTCGCGTGGTGCTGCGCGACGGACTACCACTGGCCTCACTGGTCGCAGGAAACGTCGAACTGTTGACTCCACTCTCCCCCGAAGACGAACGAGCCGCACGCAAGGCGTTGTTGCGCGAGCCTGAGTCGATCTTCGCGATCGAAACGGCATTGGCTTCCTGAGTGTTGAACTTGCATTTGCGGCCGTCGAGGGTCATCAGACACGTCAACCCGAGATCGTTCACCAAGTTCCACCTTGGATGACGACTTTCTGCCGGACGCGGCTTTATTGATGGGTTGCGGGCAACGCCAACCTCAATACATTTCGTACTCGAGCTGGAACCGCACCGTCGCATCGGGCGCGGCATGGTTCAGGCCAGCCAGCACCGCGGCGTTGTAACGCAGCTTGTCGCGACCGTGCAGCCGCTTCATGCCAAACACCGCGGGTCCGGCGATATGCGAATCGCCCTGCCCGAGATGGTCGACCTCACCCAGTTTTCCGAAACCCTGCACGCCCCATTCCAACGCCTCGTTCCCCCGCCACTTGACCTGCCATGCGTAGCTCAGGTCAACGGCATGACTAGCGCCAGCGCCAACTTCACGATCAAAACGGAAATTAAGGTTGGTAACGGTAGGACCGATTTCCTTCTGCAAGAGCGGGCCGATCTTCAACGTGTCCGGGCCGCTCGCGAATTTGTGCTCGTACTCGGCCAGCAGGCCCACATCCATCCAATGCTGGCCTTGCTCTGTCAGCACGAAGACGTTTTCCCACTCCAGCGATTCCAGGCGTCCGCGCTCGCCGCCCTCGGAGGAATACTCGAGCACCGCTTCAGTGCGCCAGCGGCTGTTGACACCATAGCCAACGTCGAACACGAATCCGCGTTCGTTCGCTGCGTGATTGAAATCGCGAAACCCTCCGCGAAGTTCGAATTCGGTTTCCCCCTGCTCGACCACCGGCGCGTAGACCGTATCGGCGGCGCCGGCCATGACCATGGCGCCTGGGGCGGCCGTACAAAGCAGCAGCAGTGTACGCAGTAGCAGATGTCGATATGCAGTCATTGACGTTCTTCAGGCGAAGGGAAACACCAAGCCACGATTTCGGCCCGGATGGATTGCAGTCATGCGAAAACTACTTTGCGAGCAGGGCGCCCTGCGCGGTGTCGCTGTGGAAATCGCCGAAGAACGGGTAGCGCCCCGGCTTCAATGGGCTGATATAAACCGGGGCCGTGGCATGGCCAGTGACGACTTTTTCCCGATTGAGTTCATGGCTCTCGAACTCTTCGGGCGTTGCATCTTCGTTGACGACGATGAGCTTGAACTTGATGTTGGCAGGCACGATCAGTTCGGCCGGGACAAACCGGTGATCGCGGATCACCAGTCGCACTTCAGGAGGATCGTTGGCGATGGCTGGCAGCGCAGTCGCTGCAAGCAGGAATAAGCCAACTGACAACATGACGTTCAATCTGGGCACGCAGGCAAGCCTCATGACAGGCACATCCTCATTGGGTAGCGCTGGGCATTGCGTTGATCGTCTGGCGACGTGGTGCGGCCAGGCGCGCACCGCCACTCAACAGGAGCACGATCGAGAGATAGGACAACACCTGCATGCCGCTGGGCCGCGCTGTGTATCCCACCAGCGCATGCAGCGTGCGGCCGAACCATGCATCGTCGCTGAGCAACCTGGTGGTATCCCATATCGGATTCGCCAATGTCGGCAGCACATCGGCCTGAGTGAGGAATCCAACTGCAGCCGCCGTCAGTCCCGCAGCCAGCAGGATCAGCAAGCCATTGGTCGCGCGAAAGAAATGTCGCATCGGGATTTTCAACAGCCCTGCGTACATGGCGACGCCTGCCGCGGTGCCGCTGGCAAGACCGAGTAACCCGCCGGCCAGCAGATCGCCCGAGCCCGACCCCCCTGCAAACATGCCGTAACTGAACAGCACCACTTCCGAGCCTTCGCGCAATATTGCGATGGCCACCACAAGCATCAAGGCGGTCAACGGGCGCCGGCCGGAGGAAACGTCGTCGCCATAACGTCCGGCTTCCAGCGCCAGCGCGCGACCGTGACGTGCCATCCAGACCACGTGCCATCCGATCATCGCGGTCGCCGCGAGGAGCACGCCGGCGTTGAACCATTCCTGGCCCATCCCGCTCATCGCATCGGCCAGGCGCCCTGCGAACATCGCGACGATGCCCGCGCCCGCACAGCCCAACGCCAGGCCCGAGCCAATCCAGCGCCAGCGGCCTGCGACACCACGGGTAGCAGCCGCTACGACGCTGACGATCATCGCCGCCTCGAGCACTTCCCGGAACACCAGAATCCAGATCGCGAGCATGTCGCCTCAGCCGCCGATGAACTAACCAGAGAGTCAATGATAATGGTTCTCATTGGCATTGCAAGCTCGGATTGAGATTTCGTGCCGCTCCATGCCAAATGGATGCCGCTCCCACCGCCGGCCGCCCATGTCCGCTCCACTGATTCAGCAAATTCCTCCGGCCTCGCCCCTGCAGTCAACGTGGCGCTGGCGTGGCGTGATGCTGGGCGTTGTCCTGCTGGCCGTATGGTTTGCCGGCCTGCAATCGCGATCCCTGTTCGAACCCGATGAAGGTCGCTACGCCGAAATCGCCCGCGAGATGTTCGCCAGCGGCGACTGGGTCATGCCGCGCTTCGACGGCTTCAAGTTCTACGACAAGCCACCGCTGCAGTACTGGACCACGGCATTGAGCTACGAGCTATTTGGCGTGGATCACTGGACTGCACGCCTGTGGAGTGCATTGACAGGATTGCTATGCATCCTGGCGACCTGGTACGCCGCGCGCCGCGTGTGGGGCGCGCGCGAAGGCCGCCTCGCCGGACTCGTCTGCGCAGGCATGTTCCTCATCGTGGCCGCCGCTCACATCACGTCGCTCGACATGGGCGTCGCTGGCTTCCTGACGGCGGCGCTGTGTGCATTCCTGATCGCGGAATTCGGTTGCGATACGCCGGCGTCACAACGTCGCTGGATGCTGCTCACGTGGCTTGCGATGGCGCTTGCCGTGTTGTCGAAGGGATTGATCGGTATCGTGTTCCCGGGCGGCGCGCTGTTTGTCTACTTGTTGTGGAAGCGAGACTGGACGTTGTTGCGTCGCGTGCAGCTGCTCCCTGGACTTGCACTGCTGCTGGTGGTCACCGTGCCTTGGTTCGTGCTGCTTGCGCGCCGCGACGATCAATTCCTGTCGTTCTTCTTCATCCATGAACATTTCGGCCGTTTCCTGTCGAAAGTCGCCAACCGCAACCAACCGTGGTGGTACTACCTGCCCATCGCAGCCGTGGGACTGCTGCCGTGGACGGGGTTTCTGCTGCAGTCCGTGCGCGCGTCATGGCAACGTGCGCGCCAGGCAGGTGACAACGCTGCTGGTCTCGTCCTGATCTATGCCACGGTGGTTTTGTTGTTCTTTTCACTGTCGGGCGCAAAACTGCCGTTATATGTATTGCCGATGTTCCCCGCTTTGGCGCTGCTGATTGGGCGTACATTGCCCGGGTTGACCCACGACATGATTGCGCGACGCCTGCTGTGGATTGCGATTCCAGCGGTCCTGGGTGCCGCGATCGCATTCGCCCTGCCGCACATGTCATCGCCGCTGGTCCCACAGACGGCATATTCCGCGTTGCTTGGTCCTGCGGCGGTCGCAATGGCGATGCTGGCGATTGGCACGGGCCTTGGGGTGGGGCTTGCACGGCGCGGCCGCGTCGATGTCGCGATCGCAGCCGCCGCGATCGGCGGACTACTGTTTGCGCAAGGTCTGTTGTTCGCGTATCAGCGATTGTCGCCAGGCTCATCCGCGCAGACGATGGCAACCCTGGCCAAGCCATACATTCGTGCGGACGCGCCGGTGTACGCCGTGCAGATGTTTTATCGCGGCCTGCCGTTCTATCTGCAGCGGCCGGTCACGCTCGCAGACGAGCGTCCTTACGATCTCCTGGCTGGCATCGACTGGGAACCGGCGTTGCAGATTCCGGATCTGGCTGGTTTCGCGACAGCATGGTCAGCCCATCCAGGCGCCGTGGCCTTCATGCCGCTGGCAACACTCCAGGCGCTAACCGCGCAGGGATTGCCAATGCATGTCGTCGCGCGGACGAGCGACACCATCATCGTGCGTAACGACCTGGGTATTGCGCACTGACGACTCAGGCCGCCTGCTCCAGGACCACTGCTGCCGCATGGACAACCGCGGCAATCTTCAATGCGCTTTGAACACCCTGCGCACTGACGCCATGTTCGCGGATCACGCGCTCGTGCGAATCCATGCAGGCACCGCATCCATTGATGGCCGATACCGCAAGTGAGGCGAGCTCGAACGTGATCTTGTCCAGCCCGGAATTGCCCATGACATTCATGCGCAACCCCATACGCAACTGGCCGTATTCGTCATTGTGGATCAGGTGCGTGGCGCGATAGTAGATGTTATTCATCGCCATGATTGCCGAAGCAGCTTTTGCCCCGTGGATCTGTTCGGGCGACAGTTGTTCGGCGGCGAATGTTTCGATGGCGGCCATCAGCGGTGCGTGCCGCGCCGCCATCGCCGACGCCAACGCAACCGCGCGCACCTGCATGCCGTCCAGACCCGCTGCGCCGCTCTCGCTCAACACCGAGTCAAGGTTGAGCTTGATGTCTTTTGCGTAATCGGGAATCGCGTTACGCAACTCGGACATATTCATGATTCGTTCTCCAGTTGTAAGAAATTGCAAAAACAAAGGCGGCCGAAGCCGCCTTTGTACCGCGCAGCAGCGGGAGAAGAGTCCCGTTTGGGACGACAAGCCGCGCTGGAACCAAAGCTTTACGCGGCCTTCAACGTCTCTTCGCCCTTGTGCCAGTTGCACGGGCACAACTCGTCGCTCTGCAACGCGTCAAGCACGCGTAGCACTTCGTCAGGATTACGGCCGACGCTGCCGGAAGTGACGTACACGAACTGGATGACGCCATCGGGATCGACGATGAAGGTCGCACGCTGCGCGACCCCGTCTTCACCAAGAATACCGAGCGCGGAGACCAGTTCGCGCTTGATGTCGGCCAGCATCGGGAACGGCAGGCTGTTGAGGTCCTTGTGATGCGTGCGCCAAGCGTGATGCACGAATTCGCTATCGGTCGAGCCGGTAAGCAACTGCGCGTCACGATCCTTGAACGCCTGGTCGAGCTTGGCGAAGCCAGTGATCTCGGTCGGGCAGACGAAGGTGAAGTCCTTCGGGTAGAAGAACACAACCAGCCACTTGCCCTTGTAGGTGCTGTTGTCGATATCGACAAAGGCATTGGCGAGATCGTTGGAAACGGTGGCCTTGAGGTTGAAGGAGGGGAATTTCTGGCCGACGGTCAGCATTGTGGGTTCCTGTCTTGGGGAGGGATTCAAGCCTGGCGGGCTTGGCGCTAAGTGATTGGCTATCTTGAGCGGTGTATCGGTATGGGGGAAGTGAATTGTTTCTATAGAAACGATAGGCTATGTCTATCTGCATTCAGGCCCGCACATGAACCTTCGTGACCTTCGCTATCTGGTGGCCCTCGCTGAGCACCGTCATTTTGGTCGCGCCGCCTCCGCCAGCTTTGTCAGCCAGCCGACACTGTCGACACAGATCCGCAAACTCGAGGAGGAACTCGGTGTGTCACTGGTCGAACGCGCGCCGCGCCGGGTGATGCTGACTCCGATCGGCCGCGACATCGCCGACCGTGCACGTCGCGTGCTCTCCGATGTCGCCCAGATGGGTGAGGTGGCTCGCCGCAGCCAGAACCCCGAGGCGGGTACAGTACGGCTGGGTCTTTTCCCCACGCTTGCGCCGTACCTCCTGCCACATGTATTGCCAGCAGTCCGAAGGCGTTTCCCACTGCTGGAACTGCTGCTGGTCGAGGAGAAGACCGATGTCATCCTCACCCGGTTGCGTGAAGGCCGGCTGGATGCCTGCCTGCTGGCGCTGCCTGTGCATGACGATCAATTGCATGTCGAACGGTTGTTCGAGGAGCCCTTCGTACTGGCCGTACCACAATCGCATCGCTTTGCTGCTCGCAACACGCCGCTGACCCTGGACGACCTGGACCACGAGCACCTGCTGCTGCTGGAGGAAGGCCATTGCCTGCGCGACCAGGCGCTGGACGTTTGCCGGCTGGCCGGGGCCGACGAGCGCGACGGGTTTCGCGCCACCAGCCTGGAAACCTTGCGGCAGATGGTCGCAGCCAGCGTCGGCATCACCCTGCTGCCGATGCTCGCGGTACAACCGCCGGTGCCGCCGTCGCCGGGAATCCATCTGCTGGCGTTTCGCGGCAAACCACCGAATCGGTCGATCGCGATGGTCTGGCGGCGCAGTTCGGCAATGGCAGGATTCCTGTTGCAACTGGCGACGCAATTCGGTGCATTGCCACACGAACTACTGCAATATCCGGCCACGCTTGCAATCACTGCGGAAGCCAAACCAGCCAAGCGTCGCATGGGGAAATCAAGCAGATGAGCGTACGCGGCTGGATGGTTCTGGCGCTGGTATTGGTGGCGTTTGGTTGGTGGTTTTCGCCGGTGTCACCTCGTGTCCCGCGTGTGGCCGCCACTGCCGATGGCGGTTACGCGACGTGCCCAATGCCGCCGCGGGTCGAAGCCAATGCGGAGCCGCTGCAATCCCCGGTTCCGGCTTCGATGCCCGCCTTCCAGTTGGCCGTGGCGCAATTGCAGCCGCTGGCAGGTTTCAGTGTCGATGCGCGCGTGCTGTCGCGTGAGGATTATTCGATCGGCCGTGCGACACAATTGTCACCCACCGACTTCGCGCTGGGGTGGGGTCGCATGCGCGATGATGCCGTGCTGTCGCATTTGGCGATCAGTCAATCCGCGCGCTGGTATCAGTACCGATGGAGCGGTGACCCACCATTGCCACCATCGGAAATCGCACGATCCAGCGCCAACATGCACATGATTCCAGCCGATCGCTTCAGCGCCGAAGCCCTGCACCATGTGCATGTTGGCGACCACATCCGGGTCGACGGATGGTTGGTGGAAGCCACCACACCGGACGGCTGGACGTGGCGCAGTTCGCTCACGCGCGACGACGTGGGAGACGGCGCGTGCGAGGTGGTCTATGTGTGCGCGATCACGCCGTTGTAAGTCGGTTTGCCGTCATGCTCATTTTGGCATTTTCGCGAGGACCGGGATTCAATAACGGACTCGCCATTCCCCGAGGTTCAATAACGGGATGATCATTACCGCAAACTGCAATCCTGGAGGGAAAGATCCAGTTGTATTGAACTCCTTACATTTCCCAAAAAATGGGCAACACACAAGCCTATGCTTCTACTCCCACCGCGCAACTTACGCCGGTGGTGACTCAAGTGAACGAGCCTTGGCCATACGAGGCTGCGCCGGGGACGCCTACATGAAAACCGCCGGCGCGACGCGCACGCAGTTGCGACCCCCGTCCTTCGCGGCGTAGAGCGCCTTGTCAGCACGCTCCACGGCTGCAGCGGGGGTGCTCTCGCGATCCAGTCGCGTGGACACGCCGATGCTAACCGTCAGGCGTTCAGAATGGTTTTCATAGAGGAATTCACAGCGTTCCACGGCGCTGCGCAGACGCTCGCCCATCTCTCGCGCATTGGCGCCGGTACGCCCAGGCAACAGCACCACGAATTCCTCGCCGCCGTAGCGACCGAGCGTGTCTCCAGCTTGCAGCGCGCTGCGCAGGGCAGCAGCGACCTGACGCAGGCAATGATCCCCGCCGGCGTGGCCGAGCCGGTCATTGACCGACTTGAAATTATCGATATCTATGAACAGAAGCGACAACTCGTGCTTTTGTCGATGCGCATCCATGAAAGCACGCGTCAGCCACTGGTCAATGCTGCGTCTGTTGAACGTCCCGGTGAGCGCATCGAGCTCGGCCGAGCGCCGCAGCTGGATCGATGCGACGGCGTCGTCGGCATGTGAAACGGCAATGCGCGCGAACTCGTCAGCTAGTGCCATTTCATCGGTGGTGAACCCATCGCTCCCTATTCGCAACAGCAGCAGCGCACCCCATGCCGGTCCGCGGATCGTCAGCGGTATCATGGCCTCCATGCATTGCCTGCCCTCGTGCGTTCCGGCCTGCTGCATCGGCAATCCTTGCATGGCCTGACGTTTCAGCATGAGCTGGCGCTCGGAGATGTCGAGCAAATCCTTGCCCTCGATGGGTTCCATTACGAGGAAATCGTGACCGTGGTAGCCCTGAGCGATCACGGCGGACGCTTGCGCCGGAATATGCGGCAGAAGGCCTTCCAGCAACAGCCGAAAGGCCAGCCACTCAACGTCGCTGTCGGCATTGGGCGCGCGCAAGCCTCGCAGCGCCAATATCAATCGCGCACGTGCGCTTTCGCGCGCCATCTTTTGCTCTGAATCAACACGCGCCAGGCGGTCCCGATCGCGTTGCTGGCGGAATTCGCCGATGCGGCTGATCAATCCAACCATCAACACGGCCATCGCCACGACCAGCGTGAACTGGTAACCGAATCGCGTCCATAGCATGTCCATAAACCAACCGCGCGACACGCCCAGGCGCACGGCCGACGCCAAGGCGGCCATCGCCACCAGCAAAAGTATTGCCCCAGCCATCGGCACACGGCGACGCACGGCTTCAACCAGGATGACAACGGCTCCCACAGCTGAGCCTACCCATGCAATGGTCACCACCGACTGCAACCACGGATCGAACACTGGCAGTCCAAGCAGGCAGATCGCTGCCAACGCGACCAGCACGATGCAATAGCCATCAAAATACCGAGCGCCCGGGATTGGACCGCTGCGCAACTGGGCGTAACGCAACAGCATCTGCAGCGCCGCGACATCGAACAGCAGGCTGAGCATCCAGATGCCCGCGCCACGCCATATGGAAAGCTGGCTCAGCACCGGCATCAGGAACAGGTGACCATTATCTGCGGAGAGCAGCAGCATTGCCGCACAAGCACTACCGAACATCGCGAGAAACGCGCGATCGCGCGCCGCCGAATACAATGACAATGCAAGCAGCGCAAGCATGAATAAACCGGCATAGATCATGCCCTGCAGTGCGATCGCGCGATGCGCCATCTGCATCGCTGCTGCCTCGCGGAGCACGCGAGGTCGAAGCGCGGTACTGACGCCGCCACTGGCATGCAAGATCAGCGTGATGTCGCCTTGCCAGGTCGTGGGCAACGGCAGGATGAAACCGCTGGGAAGGATGCCTTCGTCCGGGTCGGGGTGAAAGAAATCCCGCTGCACCGTTCCCCATGGCGACGGCGCCATCTTCCCAGGCGTCGGAGCCTCAAGCCAGAGCGAATCGAGGGGATCGCGCCCGACCCACACCACCCAGCGCGACATCGCGGGATCGGGGGGCGGCAAGCTGAAATTCAACTCTGCCGCCACATCGTGCGTGCGCCCGCCAGGCAGCAGCAATGCGCCTGAGTCACGACTCAAGCTGGCGCCAGCCAGCGCCTGCAGATGCACGGGTACTTGATTCCCGACCGGGCGCGTCGCCGCCATGACGCCGACGACAAACAGCAACAACAACCAGGCCATGCCGGCCGCGAACAGCTGTTCGTGTCGATCAGCGTGCAGGATGCGCATGGTTTTGCGGCATTGAATCCAAGACCCAATGCGCCGACACGACAGACCAGTCCATTGCCAACCAGCATCGGCCGGTGTATTCAAAATACATCTTGCGATCCCCCCTTTTAGTCAAAATCCGCAAGCAAGAACCATGCCAGATATTGACTTTCGCTGCCATCAATCGAGGCTCGGCTACACTTCAATCATCTTCACGCAGCAGTTCTCAACGTGCCCAGCCCGTCGAATGCCCATGCCGCCTCCGGCGAACACTCTACTCCGCGCCCGCTCGAGGACCTGGGTCGGCAGGACTTCATCAGGCAGATCGTGCGTGATGATCTTGCTGCAGGGCTGCCGGCGCCCAAAACCCGGTTCCCACCCGAGCCCAACGGCTATCTGCATATTGGCCATGCCAAGGCGATTTGCCTGGATTTCGGCATCGCGGCCGAGTTCGGCGGGCGCTGCAACCTGCGTTTCGATGACACCAATCCGGCGCGGGAAGATCCAGAGTACGTCAACGCCATCCAGGACGATGTGCGGTGGCTGGGTTTCCAGTGGAGCGAATTGCGACATGCGTCGGATTATTTCGACGTCTTTTACCTGGCCGCCGAAAAACTGATCGCGCAGGGCGACGCTTTTATATGCGACCTCAACGCTGATGAAGTGCGAGCCTATCGCGGCACGTTGACCGAACCGGGTCGCAATTCGCCCTTCCGCAGCCGTCGAGTCGAGGAGAGCCTCGACCTTTTCCGGCGCATGCGTGCTGGAGAATTCGTTGACGGTGCGCGGACACTGAGGGCGAAGATCGACATGGGTTCGGGCAACATCAACCTTCGCGATCCCGCCCTGTACCGGATCAAACACGTGCAGCACCAGAATACCGGCGCCGCCTGGCCGATCTATCCGATGTACGACTACGCGCACTCCCTGTCCGACGCGATCGAGGGCATCACGCATTCTTTGTGCACGCTGGAATTCGAGGACCATCGCCCGCTATACAACTGGTGCGTGGACAAGGTTGACCTCGCGCATTCGCCGGATCTACTCGCGCCGCTGCTGGCCAAAGGATTCCCCAGCGAGGCCAGCAAGCCACGCCAGATCGAGTTTTCGCGCGCCAACCTCAACTACACCGTGATGAGCAAGCGCAAGCTGATGGCGCTGGTGCAGGGTGGACTGGTTGATGGCTGGGACGACCCACGCATGCCGACCCTGCAAGGCATCCGTCGTCGCGGTTACACACCGGCATCGCTGCGCCTGTTCGCCGAGCGCATTGGCATCAGCAAGCAGAATTCGCTGATTGATTACTCCGTTCTGGAAGGCTGCCTGCGCGATGACCTCGACGCGGTGGCACCACGTCGCATGGCCGTGCTTGATCCGCTGAAAGTCATATTGACCAACCTGCCGGATGATCACCAAGAGCAGCTCGCGTTCTCCAACCATCCAAAGAACGAGACCTTCGGCCTTCGCAGCATTCCCTTCGGGCGCGAATTGTGGATCGAGCGCGAGGACTTTGCCGAAGTCCCGCCGAAGGGATTCAAGCGCCTGACCCTGGGGGGCGAAGTCAGGATGCGTGGGGCTGGCATCATCCGCTGCGACGAGGTTGTCAAAAATGTTGCCGGCGACATCATCGAACTCTACTGCACGCTCGATCCGCTCTCGCGTCCAGGCATGGAAGGCGCGAACCGCAAGATCAAGGGCACCATCCACTGGGTCAGCGCGAAGCATGCCGTAGCAGCCGAGATGCGCCTGTACGACCGCTTGTTCCTGGTAGCCGATCCGGACAATGACGAAGATGGCAAGACCTATCAGGATCACTTGAATCCTGATTCACGCCGTAGCGTCAGCGGCTATGTCGAGCCTGCGGCCGCTGATGCCGCCCCGGAGCAGACGTTGCAATTCGAACGCAACGGATATTTCGTTGCTGATCGTTACGATCACACCCGCGCCAAGCCGGTGTTCAATCGCAGCGTCACCTTGCGCGATACATGGACCACTGGAGGCAAGTCATGAGACATGTAGCCCAAGCTGCCGTCATCCTGCTTGCATTGATGGCGTTGGTGGGATGTCCGCAGCAATCTTCGGCTGGGCCTGCAACGAACGCCCCCGTGGTGCAGGCCGCGGAGCTGGCGACCGATGCAATCCGGCCTCAGGGAAACCCGCGGCCGGCACCGCGCATGAGCACGCCGATGCCTCCACAAGTGTTGCCGCCCCAAGCCTCATCCTCCCTGGCTGTCACCATCGACTATGCATGCCATATCGACAGCGACTGCGCGATCAAGGATGTCGGTAGCTGCTGCGGCGCCAAGTCCGAGTGCGTCAACAAGAACAGCCCGGCCGATCCGGCAGGCGTGCGTGCGCAATGCGCGAAGGATCATCTGATCTCGAGTTGCGCGATTCGCTCTGTTACCCAGTGCGGCTGCGAGCAACATCACTGCGTACCCACGGAGCGAGCATCGGTTGGCGGCTTGGATTGACGATTCGCGAGTGCGGCGCGTTCACGCGGAACAAGCCCCGACGTCCACATCGTGGGTTAACCGGTTATTCCTTCAACCAGGCGCG
Source organism: Lysobacterales bacterium (assembly GCA_038213095.1). GTDB lineage: Bacteria > Pseudomonadota > Gammaproteobacteria > Xanthomonadales > Xanthomonadaceae > Cognatiluteimonas. The sequence goes on from JBBQTR010000001.1 coordinate 48,068, forward strand.
CAACCGTTCCTCGTCGAAGGGCCAATTCAGTTCACGGCGACCCGTCGCGTCGCGTAACACTGGCACGCGTTCCCCGTAACGTGTTTCCAGCTGCGGATCGTCGTCGATGAACACACTGTCGAATTCCGGCGCGCGAACCTGCGCCAGCAGCGCCAGCGCCAGATCGCAGAGGTGGCAGTCATCGCGCTGGTAGAGGATCAGGGACAAGGCTGCGGCTCTGTGGCGGAAGCATAGAATAGGGCTTCCCTGCCGGATCCCGACATGCCTGTCAGCACGTTCGACCTCTACAAGATCGGCATTGGACCGAGCTCATCGCACACGGTTGGGCCGATGCGCGCGGCAGCACGATTCGTCAGCCATTGGCTGGGCGGATCGACGCCCGAACATCACGGCAACCTACAGCGCACGGCGCGTATCCGCGCCGAAGTGTTTGGCTCGCTGGCCATGACCGGTCGCGGCCACGGCACCGACAAGGCGTTGCTGATGGGACTGGAAGGCCATTGGCCGAATGAAATCGACCCGGACATGATACCGGCCGCGCTGGAACGCATCCGCCGCGAGAAACAGATCCATCTCCTCGGGCGGCACACGATCGCATTCGACGAGAAGCGCGACCTGATCATGAACAAGCGGCAGAAGTTGCCCTTCCACACCAATGGAATGCGCTTCACCGCCTACGACCGCGACGGAGGCGAAATCGCCACCCGCGATTACTACTCGGTGGGCGGTGGCTTCGTCGTCAACGAGGATGAGGCGGCCGAAGACCGCATCGTCGCCGACACCACGCCACTGCCATATCCGTTCCACAGCGGCGATGAATTGCTGGCGCAGGTACAGCGCAGCGGATTGACCATCGCGCAGTTGATGTTCGAAAACGAAAAGTCGTGGCGTAGCGCCGACGAGATCATCGCCGGGTTACGCGAGTTGTGGGGCGCGATGCAAAGCTGCGTGGCACGCGGCATTCGACAGGGCGGCATCTTGCCGGGCGGGTTGCACGTCACGCGGCGCGCTCCGCTGTTGTTCGCCGAGCTGTCGGCGCAACCGGAGACTGCCTTACGCGATCCATTGACCGTGCTTGACTGGGTGAACCTGTACGCACTGGCAGTGAATGAAGAAAACGCGGCGGGCGGCCGGGTGGTCACCGCACCGACCAATGGCGCTGCCGGTATCCTGCCGGCGGTACTGCACTACTACGAACGCTTCATCCCAAACGCCAATGAGCAAGGCATCTTCGACTTCCTGCTGACCGCATCCGCAATCGGCATCCTGTACAAGGTAAACGCATCGATCAGCGGCGCCGAAGTCGGCTGCCAAGGTGAAGTCGGCGTGGCGTGTTCGATGGCCGCGGGAGGTTTGACCGCAGCACTCGGCGGAACACCCAGCCAGATCGAGAATGCCGCGGAAATCGGCATGGAACACAACCTGGGATTGACCTGCGATCCCATCGGCGGACTGGTACAGATCCCATGCATCGAACGCAATGCGATGGGTGCGGTCAAGGCGATCAATGCCTCGCGCATGGCCCTGCGCGGGGATGGCAAGCACAAGGTCAGCCTGGACAAGGTCATCAAGACGATGCGTGACACCGGCCGCGACATGCAGGACAAGTACAAGGAAACCAGTCGTGGGGGACTGGCGGTCAACGTGATCGAATGCTGAGCACGCCGGTCGTCTTACTATCCGCGGCGCGGCAGGCTTACACTTCCTGAGGTGCTAGGGTGACGGCGTCGGTTGACGACGCGCTGGCGAGCGTCAGAGCAGGGGGTGTGACTGATGGAACCGCGGCGTCCCATGCAATGGCTGTCGGCAGTTCTGCTGTCCGCCCTGCTGTTGCCGACGCTGCTGCTGTCCACGATGTTGCTGGTCTCGGCGCCGGCGTGGGCATTGAAGCCGGACAAATCGTTCACCCATTACGTGCTCAATACCTGGTCGATCCAGGATGGACTGCCGCAGATCACTGCATTGAGCCTGGCACAGGATCGCGTTGGCTACTTGTGGGTCGGCACGCAAGACGGTCTGGCGCGATTCGATGGCGTCCGCTTCGTGACCTATACCCCGGAAGATACTCCAGCCCTGCCCGGTATCTGGATCGGTGCACTGCTGTCTGATCGCCGTGGGCGGCTGTGGGTCGGCACTTACAAAGGACTGGCGTTCTATGACGGCCAGCAGTTCCACAAAGTCAATGCAGCCGATCCGGCGCTTTATCCATCGCTGAATGTCGTCGCGTTGATCGAGCAGGCCAATGGTCAAATCATCGTGGGCACGACCGAAGGCGTGTTTCGCGTGGTTGATGACCGGCTGGTGCACGTCACCGGACCCAAGCCGGCATTGAGCCTGCTTTCGCGCCAGGATGGCCTGTGGGTCAGCAGTACTGGTGTGGTGCAACGCATTGCCGCGAACGGTGCAACCGTAAGTTTGCCATTACCCACCGATGCCAGCAGTGCGGCAGTGTCCCGCCTGACCGACGCGCAGGGTCGATTGTGGGCAGGAACTTCGCAGGGATTATTCGCACTGATGGGCGATGGTTGGCATCGCGTCCAGGCCAACCCGGCTTTTGATCACTCGCCGGTCACTGCATTGCTGCCCGATCACGATGCGAACCTGTGGGTCGGCAGCAATGCCGGATTGGCGCGTTTCCGCAATGGCGCGCTGACCGAGTTCATTCCCGACAGCAACCCGCGCGCCTTTGCACAGGTGATCTCGGCCATGGAGGATCGCGAGGGAAATCTCTGGCTCGGCAGCCAGCTCAACGGACTGGCCCGGTTGTGGAATGGCTGGACGCGACGCTACAGCGTCGGCGAGGGGCTGAACGATCGCATCGTGTGGTCACTGTCGCCCGATCCCGACGGCCAACGCATCTGGGTCGGCAGCAACGACGGTTTGAGCCTGTTCGACCAGGGCCATTTCAACCTGGTGGTGCCCGGGAATGCCTTGCCGCATCCGCATGGGTACAACGTCCTGGCGGAAACCGTCGGAAAAGGGGAGACGGGAATAGGGAATCGGAAAAGCGGCGGTAGCCACGAGTCCACGACTTCAACAACGCCGGGTTCGCACAGCAATTCTTCGACGACGTCCGGCTCCCGGCCCTCCACTTCCGACTCCCAGGTCTGGATCGGCACGAGGCGCGGTCTTGTGTTGTGGCGCGACGGCCAAGTGCGCTCGCCACCGGAACTGGCGCCGATGGCTCGTGCGCAGATCAATGGCATCGTCCGCACTGCTGATGGCATGTGGTTTCCAACGACTGATGGCTTGTTTCACCTGGTCGACGGCAAGATGCAACACATCGGGCCAGCAGAGGGATTGCAGGACCCGCGTGTGCGGGTCATGGCTTTCGACAAGGACGGGCAAGTCCTGCTCGGGACGCAATCGGGTCTTTGGGAATTGCGCGATGGCAAAGCGCTCAGGCCGCTGCTGCAAGCCGGGTTACCACCGGATATCGACGTGTCGGCTTTGCTGCGCTTACGCGATGGCCGGCTGGTGATCGGCTCTTTGTCGGAACGTCTTTTGATCCTTGCCGGGAATGCTTGGCATACCCTTGGGCCGAAGCAGGGCCTACCAGCCAATTCGCCATTCTTCCTTGACGAAGATGACCATGGGTGGCTCTGGATCGCGGGCATTCGCGGCGTCAGCCGGGTCCGCGTGGCGGATTTGCCAACCGGGGCCGACGGCGCGACGACACGCAACGTGCATGGCGAGCTCGTCCTCAACGAGCGCGGTGATCCCAACGCCGGGCAGCAGGGTTTCTGCTGCAACGGCGCCGGTATGTCGAAAGGATTCATGCGCGACGAAGTGCTGTGGTTGCCATCACGCGATGGCGTGGTGGCGCTGGACACGCGCGAGATCCTGCGCAATGCCGTGCCACCGGTGGTGCTGATTGAACGGTTGCACACGCCGCAAGGCTGGCACCCGTTATCGACATCCCGGGTGGCTCGCATGGTATTGCCGGCATCGGCGCGCGATCTGGGTTTTGAGTTCACCGCGTTGAGTTTCCAGGACCCGGACAGCGTGCAATTGCGCTATCGACTGCAAGGCTACGACACGGGCTGGCATCGGCTGGAAGACTCGCGGCGGCGCAGCGCCAACTACACCAACCTGCCGCCGGGCAATTACACCTTCGAGGTAATTGGCGCCAACAATGCCGGCGTTTGGAATCCGCATCCGGCGCTCTTGCGGTTCCGTATCCAGCCGCTGTTCTACGAAACCTGGATCTTCCGCGCATTGCTTGCCGCATTGCTGGTGATGCTGCTCTATGCCGGCTATCGCCAGCAGCTGCAGCGCCATTCGCGACAACGCACGGAACTCGAATCCCTGGTGCAGGAGCGTACGCGCGAATTGCACGCGGCCAATGCTCGGCTGGAGAAAGCCAGCCAGACAGATCCACTGACGGGTCTGCGAAACCGCCGTTACCTGGCCAACCAGCTTCCCGCCGACCTTGCGTATTACGACCGCGAACGCAAACGTGTTGGCGGCTATGACCAGGTCCTCGTGTTCGCACTTGTGGACCTGGACTTCTTCAAATCCGTCAATGACCTGCACGGCCACAAGGCCGGCGACCAGGTGTTACTGCAGGTCGCGCAGGTGCTTGGATCGCTGGCGCGAAGCAGCGATTACCTGGCACGCTGGGGTGGCGAGGAATTCCTGCTGGTGTTCCGCCCGATGGAAGGCCGCTTCCTCGAAACCATTGGTCACCGAATCCGCACCGCCGTGTCGACCCATGACTTCGACATCGGCCTCTCGCAGCCACTGCACCTGACGTGTTCGGTCGGATTGTCCGAATACCCGTTGTTCCGCGACGCCCAGCAAGGCCTGGGTTGGGAACAGATGGTCGAACTCGCGGATGCGGCGCTGTACTGGGTCAAGCAGCACGGCCGTGACGGCTGGGCTGCGTTTCGTCCGACGCTCCACACCGACCTTGCGACGCTGATGCGCGACCTGCAGCTGGGTGTCGCCGACCTGGTCCAAGCCGACCGTCTGCAACTGCTGACCTCCCGTCCGCTGCCCGATACGCCCACGCCGGATGCATCTTCGCCGGATCTGCCGCAATGAACGCCATCAGCAGCCCGGCATCGCGTAATGCCGGTTTGGCCCTGGCCTTCATGGCCGCCTTCCTTGGCTGTGTCGCCTTCGCCCACCAGACCGTCGCATCGCCCGGCGACGTGGCCTTGTACTGGCCCGCTTCAGGAGCGGCGCTCGCGCTGGTCGTGCTGCGCGGCTGGCGCTGGGCATTGCTGGTGCCCCTGTCGCTGTTGCTGGTGCAGCTGGCGCTCGATCCGGTGCCGGCCGCGTTTTTACCGTACTGGATGCTTGCAGGGTTTGCGGGCACCCTGGCCGGCGGCTGGCTTGCTGGTCTCACCCTTCGAGGCGACTTGACCGCACGGCCGGGCACCGTTCGTTACGGTTTCCATATCCTGTTTGGCGGCGTGCTGATGGCGGCGATCGGCGGCCTGATCGGCGGGTTCGGCATGTGGCAGGCGGGTCTGATCAAGACACCCGAACTGCTTGATGCGCAATTGCGGTGGGCTCTGGGGGACCTGCTGGGCATCGCCAGCGTGACGCCCGCGCTGATGTTGGCGGCAGAGGCCTGGCCGCACCGGCGAAAACCGCGCCGCGACCACCCCGGAGGCGACGGCGAAGCGCTGCTGTGGAATGTCGCACTGGTCACCAGCTTCCTGCTGATGGCGTGGGGGATGAGCCTGAGTCGTGACTTCGCACTCGGCCTGTCGAGCCTGCCGTTGGCGGTGATGATGTGGAGCGCGCTGCGCTTCACTTCGTTGCGCACGGCGTTGTCGGTATTGGTGACGGTTGCCCTGATCACCAGTTTTTCCGGTTTCGGACTGATGGGGCTGCATCCGGCGCGCGGCACGCTGGACGTCGCCATCCTGCTGGTCTACCTGTGCCTGCTGGCCATCCTGCCAATCGTGCTTGCCATGACGGTCAACCAGCACCGGGCAGTCGCGCGCAGCCTGTTGCGTCGCGCCAGCACGGACCATCTGACCGGCCTGCCCAATCGCAGCACATTCGAGACCCTGGTCCAGCTGGCGCTGCGCGATCCCGCCAATGTGCCGTTGGCACTGGCATATCTGGACCTGGACAACCTCAAGCTGGTCAACGACACCGCCAGCCATCAGGTTGGCGATGCCCTGATCCGGTCCGTGGCCGTTGGCCTGCGCGCACAGATGCGCGGCGGCGATGTGCTCGGCCATCTTGGTGGCGACGAATTCGTCGTGCTGCTCCACAACGCCACGCCAACCATCGCCCGCGAACGAGCGCAGGGGTTGCTGCACGCCGTCCAGAACAGCCGTCATGAAGCCACCGAGGAGCAATACGACATGACCGCCAGCATCGGGTTGGTGCCATTCCAGCCCGAGCAGGTCGACTTTGCCGAAGTCCTGTCGCAGGCCGATGCCGCCTCCTTCAACGCCAAGGAACTGGGCGGTAATCGCGTCTGTGTCGCCGGTGCGATGGGTGGCGCGATGGCCGATCCGACATCCGGCATGCGCTGGACCGTGCGGATCCGCGAGGCACTGCAGCAGCAGGGATTCCTGCTGTACGCGCAATCAATCGCGCCCCTGCACCCGGGCATGGAAACCGGCGCGCACTTCGAATTGCTGCTGCGCATGCGCGATACCGGTGGCGGCCCGCCGCACCTGCCCGAACGGTTCATCCCTGCTGCCGAGCGGTTCCAGCTGTCGGTGCGGATCGACCGGGAAGTGGTCCGCCTGGCGCTTGATCGCCTGGAAGCGGAGCCGCACGCGGCATCGCGCGTGGCGATGTGCGCGATCAACCTGTCTGCGGCAACATTGATGGATGAAGGCTTCGTCGGGTTCGTCGGCGAACGGTTGCATCGCGGTAGCTTCCCTGCCGATCGCCTGTGCTTTGAGCTCACCGAAACCAGCGCGATGCGCGACCCTGCGCGCGCGCAACGCGTGATCGATGAATTGCGCGCACTTGGATGCCGGTTCGCCCTGGACGACTTCGGCACGGGTTTTTGCTCGTTCGGTCACCTGCGCGCGCTGGATGTCGATTTCATCAAGATCGACGGAAGCTTCGTGCGCGACATGCAGACCTCATCGCTGTCGGCAGAGGTCGTCCGTTCGATCACCCGCATCGCGCATCTGCTGCACAAACGCACGATTGCCGAGCACACTGAAACCGAATCGGTGCGGGACGCGTTGATGACGCTTGGCGTGGACTATGCACAGGGATTCGCCATCGACCGGCCGCAGCCGCTCGATGTGTACCTGGCGGCGCTTGACGCGAAGGCCATCACCACTTTGTAGGATGGGTAGAGCGCAGCGAAACCCGTCCTACGTTCTTCGCATGATCCGCAGCACATCGTCCAGCAGCGCCGCAGCGGTCACATTCGCACCCGCACCTGGCCCCTGGATGACCAACGGCTGGTGGCGATAACGACAACTGTGGATGGCGACGCGATTGTCCGTCCCGTTGCCGCCACACAATGGATGCACCATCGGCAGCGCGCGCAAGCCAACGCTTGCATGGCAGCCATTTGCACCGACTTCGAACCGCCCGACGAAACGCAGCCTCGCACCATCGCGGTATGCCTGCTGGAAACGCGCGCGCATGGGCGCATCGAGTGCAGGCAATCGCGCGTCGAGCACGGCGGCCGGAACTCGAGCCAGGGACGCAGGCACCAGCGAATCGACGTCAATAGCGTCGTCCTGCAAATCCAATCCGGCGACCCGGGCCAGGATCAGCAGTTTGCGGCGCACGTCCTCACCGCTGAGGTCGATGCGAGGATCAGGCTCGGTATACCCGGCCGTGGCCGCTTCTCGCACGAAACCGGAAAACGGACGCATCCCGTCGAAGCGATCGAACAACCACGCCAGCGAACCCGAAAGCACGCCTTCAACGCGATGGATGCGATCACCGCCCGCCGTCAGTTGTCGCAACGAGCGCAGCAATGGCAACCCGGCGCCGACCGTGGCGCTGTCGCCGTAACAAGCGCCTGATTCGCACTGCGCTCGCGCGATCGACCGGGCGCGGGCAAGATGGGCGCCGTTTCCGAGTTTGTTGGCAGTGACCACGTGGATGCCGCTGGCCAGCCACGTCGCGTGTCGTGCAGCAACCGCCTCGCTGGCCGTCGCATCGACGACGACATCACCCCGCGACAGCGCCATGGCATTGAACGCGATACTGGTACCGGAAGGGTGCGCATACGGCAAACCTTCGGCGGCATGCAACGCCCGCATCGGGTCATCTGCGCAGGCGCTGATGCCACGCGAATTCACAAGTGCATCGAAGCATGGCAACCCCATCCCATCCGCCACCAATCGACCATAGCGGTGGACGAACGCTGTGCCGACGGTCCCGGTGCCCAGCAGCACCAACCGTCGCGTTGCCTGCCCGACGGCATAGGGCGATGGGTGGTGGAGACGTGTCGGATGCGCCAGCCGTGTGTTCATCTCCCTGCCCGCTCGCATCGCACCTCGCTGTCCACGGCCTCGATGCGTGCGAGTGCCGCGCAGAGATCCGCCTGCAGATCGTCCAATGCCTCGATGCCGACCGACAGGCGCAGCAAGCCATCGGAGATCCCGGCTGCGGCACGAGCTTCGGGAGACATCGCCGCATGCGTCATCGTCGCCGGATGCGCGATCAGGCTTTCCACGCCGCCGAGCGATTCGGCCAGGGTGATGTAGCGCAATCCATCAAGGAATGCGCGAACCGCGTGCAGGGAATCGTCGTGCACACCAGCGTCCAGTTCGAAGCTCAGCATTGCGCCGAAACCGCGCTGCTGCCGCGAGGCCAGTGCATGCCCCGGATGCGATACGAGTCCCGGAAAGTGCACCGCCGACACAACCGGATGCGCCTGCAGCAACGCGGCAATTGCGCAGGCATTTTCCTGGTGCACCCGCAGCCGTGCGTCCAGCGTGCGCAGCCCGCGCAGGGTGAGGAAGCTGTCGAACGGCGATCCGGTGAGCCCGAGCGCATTCGCCCACCAGCCGAGCTGCGCGTGCAGTT
>JBBQTR010000002.1:0-52193 GCA_038213095.1 Lysobacterales bacterium
TCGCGCCGTTGCACCCATCCCTTCGGATAGAAATTGTCGCGCCACGGCGCGTACGTCCAGCCGCCGACGCCCACGCGAATACCGTCGATGGCTAACGGACCAGCCGGTAATGCGGGAATCGATGGCTTTGCCTTCGCCATGTCAGTGCTTACCGGATGGGTTCGTCCAGCATCAATTCGCGCACGTAGCGGACGGGCGGGGCGCCGTAAGACAGGACCTGGTCGTGGTAAGCCTTGAGGTTGAATTTGTCACCGAGCTTCGCTTCCATGGCATGGCGCAGGTCAAACTGTTCCTGCACGCCGACAAAATACGTCGGCAATTGCGCGGACGACAATTGCGCGCGCACCCATTTGCCGGACGCTTCGCGCTCCTGCTGGAAGGCATCGTGGGTCATCAGGTGCATTGCCTGCTCCCGGCTCCAGCCGTCGACGTGCACGCCCTGGTCAAGCAGTGCATTGGCGATCGTGCGCAGGTAGAACTTCCGTTGCACCAGTTTGAACAGCGGGTCGTCGTTGTCATAGCCCGCATCGGTCATCATGCGTTCGCCATAGACGGCCCAGCCTTCAGCGAACAGTCCAGACCTCAATACCGCGCGCAGCGTGGACGGGAACCGCGCCGAATGCGCGCCTTCCAGGTAGTGCCCCGGCATCGCCTCGTGGATGGTGAGCAGTTGGATCATCCGCGAGTTGTATTCGCGCAGGAATGAGTCCGATTGCGCCGTGGTCCAGTCGTCCGGGATCGGGGAAATCGCGAAATACGTGTCGAGTCCCTTGTCCAGCGGCCCGGGGGAATCGCAATACGCGACGGCAACTCCGCGCTGGAATTCCGGCATCAGGATCACCTTGACCGGATCGCTGGGCACGGTGACCAGGTTTTTATCCCGCACGAATGCGGTCGCATCGACCAATGCCTGTTTGGCGGCGGCGACGACTTGATCGCGGGCCGGGCGTTGCGCGTACGCCAGCTCCAGCGCTGCCTCGATGGCCTGTTGCTGCTGCTCGTCGGTGGGGGTTTCCGGTCGCGACAATGCACCCGGCTTGTCTTTCAGGACTGTGCGGGCGACGTCGTACATCTCACCGCGCACAAGCTTGATTTCAGCCTGCGCACGCAGCTTGATTTCGGCGCGCGACAATGTGGAATCCAGCGAAAACCGCAACTTTTCGTCGTAGAGTTTCTGCCCGATGCGGAAGTCGCCACGTGCGTTTGGCACGAGCACCTTGTCCAGCCACTGTTGCTGGTCGGCGACAGCCTTGCGCAGGCCGGTCACTGCAGCATCCAATCGCAGGCGATCAGCGCCTGACAGCTGCCCGGCATTGGGTGTGATGAATTGATCGACCAGGCTCAACACGCCGGCATTCTGTTTGGCGACGGTTTCCGCGTGGATTTTCGGAACGCGTGCGGGATCGAGATTTGCACGCATCTGCGCAAAGATGCCCGGGATTTTTTCCATGCGCGCGGTCGCCGATTCCAGGCGCTGCGGCAGCGGCGCGAAATCTCGTGCCATCAGGTTGTAGATCGCACCGCCAGCCAAGCCGCTGTAGACCTGCGGATCCCACGCCCAGCTCTGGAAGGTGTCCAGGCTCCATAGATCCGAACGTAATTGATTCCGCAGGATCGACGCATCGACCTGGTTTTCACGCGACAGCTTGCTGGTATCGATGGCATCCAGTTCGGTGAGCATGAGCTTGCTGAAGGCTGCGGCCTTGTCGCGACCCGCCTTGCTGAGGTCGTCGACTTCACTATCGAACCTATGGTCGCCAAGCTGGGTCGCCGAGACAGGGTTGAGTTGCATCCAGCCGTCGAGCCAACGCCTGGAAAGGTCGGCGAATGCGGTATCGGCGGTCGTGGTCTGCATGCTGGTGGATGGCGCCGATGGCGATGGAGCCGTCATTGGCATCGATTGGCAGGCGGCAAGGGCGGATGTCAGCACCGCAGCGGAAAATAAGGGAAAACGCATGGCGACCTCGATGTTTGACGGATTTTAATCTGTCATTTTGGTTTCAGTGATATTGCGGGCGCAGTCAAGGCGGCAGTTAAAACCGCCCTACGTTGTCACAGCTCCATTTTTCTCTAATGCGATCCAGTAATCGGCCGGCTTTGGACGGCCAAAGAAATACCCTTGACCGTAAACACAACCCATGTCTCGCAGGATACGCAGTTGCTGTTCGGTTTCGATGCCTTCGGCGACGACTTCCAATCCCAGCGAGCGTGCCAATGCCAGGATTGCACCGATCACTGCAAGACTTCGCGATGCGTCTTCCTGACCCAGTGGTGCAACGAAGGACTGATCGATCTTGATCATCTTCAGCGGAAAGCGATGCACGTAGCCAAGCGATGAATAACCTGTGCCGAAGTCGTCCAGCGCCGCTTCGATGCACGCGTCGCGCAGACGCTGGAGGACTTTCGCCACCGCCGCCGGATCGCCCAGCAGGGTGCCCTCGGTAACTTCGATGCGCAGCTTGGCAGGGTCGAAGCCTGTGTCGGTGATGACGGCGAGCAGGCGCGTGTCCAGATCGTCGTTCTGGAAATGCCGGGGGGAAATGTTGATCGTGATGAAGCCGCCGTCGCGCACCAGTTCGGCCCCGGCATTGCAGGCGAGCCGGTACATCTGCCAGTCGATCGCTTCGATCTGGCCGCTGTCTTCAGCCACGCGCAGGAAGTCACCTGGAAGCAGAACGCCTCGTTGCGGATGGTGCCAGCGCACCAGCGCTTCATAGCCGACCGTGGCCGCATCGGACAGCCGGATCAGTGGCTGGAAATATGGCTCGAACTGGCCGGCCGACAAGGCCTCGTGCAGTTCATGCTCCAACTGCAGCACGTCCATGGCGCCGCGCTGCAAAGACTCATCGAACATCACGAAGCGCTGCCGTCCAGCGCTCTTGGCGCGATACAACGCGATGTCGGCATCACGCAACAAGTCGTCGGCCGAGCTGTAGCGTTCGTCACCGATCGCGATACCAATGCTCGCCGACGGATGCAGTTCGTGGGCGTTGATGAACAATGGGCGCTGCAGCCCCTCCAGCACGCGCTGGGCGACCTTGCTTGCGGTTTGCGGGAATGGCGCGTCCTGGAGCAGCAGCGCGAATTCATCGCCCGACAGGCGCGCGACCACATCGGGCTCGCGTACGCACTCCCCCAGGCGCCGCGAGACTTCCTGCAGCACCTGGTCACCGGCCAGATGGCCGAGGCTATCGTTGATGATCTTGAAACGGTCGACATCCAGGTAAAGCAGCGCGAAGCGCCGCTCTCTATTCCGTCGCACACCGGCAATCGCGCGTTCGACACGGTCGCGCAGATACAGGCGATTGGGTAGGCCGGTCAGCGGGTCATGCATGACCTGGTGCTGCAGCTGGGCCTCGATCTGTTCGCGCACTTTGATCTGCTCACGCAGCTCGCGCGTGCGTTCCTCCACGCGTTCCTCCAGGCGGGTATTGGACAGGCGCAATGCATCGGAGGTACGTCGGCGCTGGATGCTGCTGGCAAGTTGATGCGATACGAAGGTCAGCAGTTCCGCATCGCGCTGGTCGTAACGGACCTGCGACGTATAACTCTGCACCGCGACCACACCCAGCGTCGCGTCGCTGCTGATCAAGGGCACGCCAAGCCAGCAGGTCGTTGGCGAGTCGAGATAGTCCTTGTCGATCTCGCCGGCTTCCACCAAGGCTCGCGCGCCTTGCGCCTCGACCAGCTGCACACGTCCGCTGCGCAGGGTGTATTCGGTCAAGCCACGGCCTAGCACGCGATCATGGCCAACCGCGTGGTGCTGGTCGACGTAGTACGGGAATTGCAGCTTGGTTCCGTCGTCGGAAAGTAGCGCGATATAGAAATTATCCGCGTTGAGCAGTTCCGACACAGCGGTGTGTACATGCTCGAAGAAACGTTTACTGCTATCGTCGGTGACGGCAAGCGCGGCAATCTGGTACAGCGCGCCTTTCAAATGCTCGCTGCGTTCGCGCTGGGCCAGTTCGCGTCGACGTTGCAGGCTGCTTGCCAACTGGGTTGCGACGAAATCGAGCAGTTCAGCGTCCGCGGTGTTGTAGGCGTTTTCGTCGGTGTAGCTCTGTACGGCGAGCACGCCGATGGGTTGGTCGCCGGCAAGTAGTGGCACGCCCAGCCATTGACGCGCGATTGCGCCGACGAACTCAAGATTGATTTCTCCTGCGATCTCTAGTTCCAAAGCTCGCGCCTCTGAAACCAACTGCGTGCAACCCGATCTCAAGGCGAATTCTGTCAATCCTCTTCCCAATGGCCGGGTCGGCCACTGCGTTTCATGCAAATCGCGGACGTAAGGGAACGTAACGGTCAGGCTATCCTCGGACAGTAGTGCGATGTAGAAATTCTCGACGTCCAGCAAGCCAGAAATAATCCGGTGAACCTGGGCGTAAAACCGTTCGCCGGTGTCGGTGCTGACCGCCAGCGCGGCAATCTGGTAAAGCGCCGACTGCAAACGTTCGCCGCGCTGACGTTCGGTGATTTCCTTGCGCAGGTCCTCGTTGGTTTCCGCTAGCTGGCCAGTGCGCTCCTCCACCCGGCGCTCGAGTTCTTCTTGCCCCTGCTTGCGTTCGAGCGCTGTCAGGATGTGCTGCGACACGAAACCCAGCAATGCCATGTCAGCGCTGGTGAAGGTGATTTCGGGGAGATAACTCTGCACGACCAGCGCGCCTCGCACCTGGCCCTCGCGCAACATAGGCACGCCAAGCCAGTCGAGGCTGTCGGCGCCGTGCATGCGCATCGGCCCAGGCAGTTGCGCCTGCATCTGCTCGGCGCTGCCCATCAGCGGCCGGCGTTCGTGGATCATCCACCAGGTCGGTCCCTGCAGGAATCGATCCAGCGGGAATTCCTGGCCAGCGGTCGGACCTTCCTTGTCGACACTGTCGACGAAATACAGGAACCGGATGCTGTCGCGCGAGCCGTCGTACAGCGCGATCAAAAAATTATCGGCGTACATCAACTCCCCGACGATGCGATGTAAACCCCGCAGCATGTCCGGCATGTCCAGGTCGGAACCGGCCATGTCGGTGATCGCGAACAACGCGCGCTGCAGCTGCTCGGTCTGCGCCAGCTGCGCGACGGTGTCGTGCAGGCGTTCGATGGCCAGAACTTCGGCCATCCGGGTGCCAGTGGACAGCAGCGCTTCGACTGGGAACGGGTTCCCCTGGGGAACATGCAGGACCGCGACGGTGCTGGCTTGGTCGCATAGCACCTGCGTGCTGGGTGCTGACGGTTTGCCATCACAAAGAGCCTGCACGGCGGCCATCGCCGAGGCCAGGACATCGGCTTCCACGCATGGGGATGGATAAGCTTCAATCGCCTGTGGCCAGCGGCTGGACCACAGCACGCAGGTGCCTGGGGCGAGCGTGCTGCCCCCGAGCGCGTCCAGGTCACCATCCAGCAATACTTCGGCGACCTGGGCAGGCGTGATCGCGTGCAGCAGGCGGTCGGCGAAGGCGCGGTCAAGCCCAACCAGATCCAGACCAGCCAAGGCCGGCGCGGAAGCATGGGTTGAACGGTCTGGCATCCTGGGTCTCACCATGAAAGCCGACCAAGTATCGCGCAAACCATCCCTTTGGAATGGGAGGCACTGCACGCTAATGCCGCGATATCCTACGGTTTCCCTGAACAATGTTTCATGAGGAGCAGCCATGACCCAACACGGCGGGTGTCACTGCGGCAGGATCGCGTTTGAACTGGAAGGGGAAGTGCGGGACGTGATCGAGTGCAATTGTTCGATGTGCCGCAAGCGTGGAGGGCTGCTTGCATTCTTTCCGCGGGCCGCATTGACCTTGAAGACGCCTGAAGCCGATTACGGCACCTATCGCTTTAACGAGGGGAAGATCGCACATCATTTCTGCACGGTCTGCGGTATTTCTCCCTTCAGCGATGGCGTCCATCCCGGCACCGGCGCAGAAATGGCCTGCGTGAATATCCGCTGCCTGCCTGACGTGGATCTGGCGGCGCTCAATGTGCAGCAGGTGGATGGCGCGCGTTTCTGAGAGGCAGGTTCACTCGTCCTCGGCCTCGAATTCAACCAGCGCGTCCAAATCGAACGCCAGGGCCTCGACGGCTTCGCGCACCTTGCGCGCGGTCGATTCATTGGGCGCTTCGATCTCGATTTCATGCGCGGTTGGTCCGGCTAAATCGCTTAACCCGGCGGAACTTGAATCGGGATCGTCCATGTGCGCCATTAGGTCGGCCACTTCCTCGACATGCTCGATCCCGTCAAGGCTCTGCAGCAGGTTGATCATCGCGCGGACATCGTCTTCGCTTCCGGTCACGCGCATACGCATTGTCGACATTGGAGTACTCGCTGGTAGTGATATGCAAGAAGCCTAGGCAGGCGGCGGCTAAGTCAACGTGATGGTGTTTTCGGACTTGGCTCCATACGCCACTGGACGGGATAATTCCTGACAGCGTAGATTGCGTGTACCGACCGGCGCTGGGGGCGTCGTCGGATGCTTCGGAAGGCTCCTTTGGGAATGGGGATCCGCATGCGTCACTTTTCGTCAGTCGCTTCCATTTCGACCTTGCCGCGGATTCGCAGCGCGTGACCGACAGCGGCCACACTGGGTCAGTCGAAGTTGCCCTCGCGCACGCCCAGCGCCTCCTAACCATCGATCCCGCGCTCGCCGCCGAGCAGGCTAGCGAGATCCTGGACACCGTCGGCGATCATCCGATGGCGCTGCTGCTGCTGGGTGCCTCCCATACCGCGCGTGGCAATCCAGAGCGAGCGCTGGAAATTCTCGGGCCACTGGCGGCCGCACAACCGCAGTGGGCGAAGGCGCATATGGAATGCGGATTGGCGCTGGCCTGCTTGGGCAGCGTCGAAGAGGCGATCGTCGCGCTGCGGCATGCCGTGTCCTTGAAACTTGATCTACCCGGCGCATGGCTGGCCTTGGCTGACGAGCTTGCGAAGTGCGGAGACAGCGACGCTGCGGACGCCGCCTATGCCAGTCACATCCGCCATTCGACGCGAGATCCCGGGCTGCTTGCAGCCGCGACCGCGCTTTGCGAAGGTCGCATTCCAGAAGCCGAGATCCTGCTGCGGGCACATCTCTACCAGGCGCCGACCGACGTCGCGGCAATCCGCATGCTCGCCGAGGTCGCCGCGCGCTTGGGTCGCGATGAGGACGCAGAGGTTTTACTGGATCGCTGCCTTGAGTTGGCCCCGGGCTTCCATGCGGCGCGCCAGAACCACGCGATGGTACTCAATCGCTGCAATCGCCATGCCGAGGCACTGGCACAGATCGAAAAGCTGCTCACGATTGAGGCGGACAATCCCGGGTATCGCAATCTGAAAGCCGTCATCCTGTGCCGGATTGGCGATTACGCGCCGGCAATCGAAATCTACGACGCGTTGCTCGCCGAGCATCCGCGCCACGCAAAGATCTGGATGAGCTATGGCCACGCATTGAAAACCGCAGGCCGCCAGGACGATGCCATCGCGGCCTATCGCAAAAGCATCGAGCTGAATCCCGAGTTCGGCGACGCCTACTGGAGCCTGGCAAACCTCAAGACCTTCCGTTTCAGCGATGCCGAATTGCAGGCGATGCGCGTGCAGCTCGCGCGCGACGATCTGGACGCCGAGCACCGACAGCATTTCGAATTCGCCATTGGCAAAGCGTTGGAAGACGCCGGCGAGTTTGAGGAGTCCTTCCAGCACTATCGGCGTGGTAACGCTTTGCGTCGCCAGCAGGTGCCTTACAGCGCCGACGACACCAGCGTGCGTGTGGAGCGGGCGAAACAGATTTACACGCGCGAGTTGTTTGCCCGGCACACCGGCTCCGGCAGCAGCGCCGCCGATCCGATTTTCATCGTCGGCCTGCCGCGCGCCGGATCGACCCTGATCGAGCAGATCCTGTCGAGCCATTCCGCCGTCGAAGGCACGATGGAACTGCCGGAGTTGATCGGATTGACGCGGGGGCTGCGACGCCAGGTCGATGGCGTTCATGCAAAGACCTACCACGACGTGTTGACAGCGCTGGATGCCGATCAGCTGCGCGAGCTGGGGGAGCGTTATCTCGAGCGCACGCGCATCCATCGCCAGACCGGCGCGCGATTGTTCATCGACAAGATGCCGAACAACTTCGCGCACATCGGCCTGATCCATCTCGCGTTACCGAATGCGAAGATCATCGATGCTCGTCGGCATCCACTGGCATGTTGTTTTTCCGGGTTCAAGCAGCATTTCGCGATGGGGCAGGCCTTCACCTACGACCTCGACGATCTCGGCCGCTACTACCGCGACTACGTCGAATTGATGGCGCATTTCGATGAGGTGCTGCCCGGCCGCATCCATCGGATCATCTACGAAGACATGGTTGCCGATACGGAGGGCGAGGTACGCCGACTGCTCGCGTATTGCGGGCTTCCGTTCGAGGAGCAATGCCTGCGTTTCTTTGAAAACACCCGGGCGGTGCGCACCGCAAGTTCGGAGCAGGTTCGCAAGCCCATCTACCGCGAGGGCGTAGATCACTGGCGCCACTACGAGCCGTGGCTCGGCCCTCTGAAATCCGCGCTGGGGTCTTCGCTCCACGCTTGGGACGGCAAACCTAAGTGAGTTACCGGCAGCAACCGCACGATCACGACAACGAGGGGAGTGATGCAATGCAACCGAGAGCCGAGACAATGCCCATTCGCGGTACTCCGTCCAAAGGCGAGCATTCGAAACTGAGAAGGCTGCCACTGGCCGCCGCCATCTACCTCGCATTCGCGCCAATCGCGTGGGGTCAGGACGCGCAGAACACGCCGCCGCCAGCCGACGCCACGACAGCGCCGAAGGACGCGAAAACACTGGACACGATCACCGTGACCGCCCAGAAGCGCGTGGAAAACCTGCAGAAGGTGCCGATCAGCATCCAGGTACTCGGTGAAACCAAACTCAAGCAGCAGGATGTAAAAGATTTCAACGACTACGCGAAGCTGTTGCCGAGCCTGTCCTACGGTGCCATCGGCGGTGGTGTGTTTTCCGGGCCGGGGTTCGCCCAGGTCTACATGCGTGGCGTTGCCAGCGGCGGCGATGGCAACCACTCGGGTCCGCAGCCCAGCGTGGGCATGTATCTGGACGAGCAGCCGATCACCACCATCCAGGGTTCGCTGGACATCCACATCTACGACGTCGCGCGCATCGAGGCCCTCGCTGGGCCCCAGGGCACGCTGTACGGCGCAAGCTCAGAGGCGGGCACCGTCCGCATCATCACCAATAAACCCGACCCAACCGGCTTCGCTTCCGGCTACGCGGTGGAGGTCAATGCCATTGAAGGCGGCGGCACTGGCCACGTGGTGGAAGGCTTCGTCAACGCGCCGTTGTCACCGGCCGCAGCGATCCGGCTGGTGGGCTGGCAGAAATATGACGCTGGTTACATCGACAACGTCCATGGCACGCGCACATTCCCGACGTCGGGCGTGACCATGGACAACGCCGCTTTGGTCGATGACAACTACAACTGGGCCCGCGCAACTGGTGCGCGCGCCGCACTCAAGATCGATCTCAACGACAACTGGTCGATCACGCCAACCATCATGGGCCAACGACAAAAAGCGAATGGAAGCTCGGCATACGATCCAGCAGTGGGGGATCTTGCGTTGCACCACTACTTTCCCGAGCGCTCCGATGACCGGTGGACTCAGGCATCCTTGTCGGTGCAAGGCAAGATCGGCAATTTCGATCTCAACTACACGTATGCGCACCTTCGCCGTGACGTGGATTCGGACGCCGATTACAGCGATTATTTCTTTTACGATCAGGCTTACGGAAGCTACTTCTGTTCAGAGGTCAATCCCGACTTCACATGCCCGACCGAC
The DNA here is from genome assembly GCA_038213095.1 of Lysobacterales bacterium. GTDB lineage: Bacteria > Pseudomonadota > Gammaproteobacteria > Xanthomonadales > Xanthomonadaceae > Cognatiluteimonas. The sequence goes on from JBBQTR010000002.1 coordinate 9,802, forward strand.
AAGCTGATTCCGTCGGCGCAGCGCATCCACGCCAAGGATGGTTACACCAAGACCAGCCATGAATTGCGCTTAACCTCACCGAAAGAGAACCGTTGGCGCTTCGTCGGCGGTCTGTTCTGGCAGCAACAGGGACATGACATCTTCCAGCGTTACGTTGTCGACGGCTTGGCGCCGGAGTTGGCGGTCACCGGATACCCGCAAACGATCTGGTTGACTGCGCAGCAACGTTCGGATAACGACGAAGCGGCGTTCGGTGAGCTGGCGTTCGACATCACGCCGACGCTCACCGCAACTGCCGGGGGACGCTATTTCCGCACTAACAACAGCCTCAAGGGATTCTTTGGTTACGGTCCGAATTTCAGCAGCTCGACGGGCGAATCAGCTTGTTTCTCTCCCGAAAAGTTCCACGGCGCTCCTTGTGTGAATCTCGACAAGTCAACACATGAAAGCGGGTCTCTTGGTCGCTTCAACCTGACTTGGCAGGCCAGCAAGACCAAGATGCTTTACGCGACGTGGTCGGAAGGCTTTCGTCCAGGCGGAATCAATCGCAAGGGCACCATCCCGCCGTACACGTCGGATTTCCTCACCAATTTCGAGCTCGGGTGGAAAACCAGTTGGGCAGACAATCGGTTGACATGGAATGGCGCAGTTTTCCAGGAGAACTGGAAGAACTTCCAGTTCTCCTACCTGGGGGCAAACGGGCTGACCGAAATCCGCAATGCCGCGCAGGCAAAGATCAAAGGCCTGGAAACGGACGTGCGCTGGGCTGCAACTTACAACCTGTCCATCACCGGGGGTGCCGCGTTCTACGATTCCAAGCTGACGAGGAACTACTGCGGTGCCTTGTCGCCCGTCACTGGCCAGGCGATCACGGAGTGTCCTGCGGGAAGCGTCGTCGATGGCGTTTCTTTCCCCGACGGACCGCAGGCACCGGCGGGGACTCGCCTACCAGTGACGGCGCGGTTCAAGGGCAACCTGACGGCGCGCTACACCTTTGATCTTTGGGGTGGCGAGGCGTTCGGCCAGGCCGCCGTGATCCATCAAGGGAGCCGAAGTGTCGACTTGCGTGTGGCGCAAAACAAAGCGATCGGCAACTTGAAGGCATACACGTTGGCCGACTTGTCCGTCGGTTTCCGCAAGAGCAACTGGTCGGTGGATGTGTTCCTCAAGAACGCGTTCAACAATCGCGCGGAATTAGCCAGGTTCACCGAGTGCAAGATCGAGACCTGTGGCGCCGAGCCTTATACGGTCGTCACCCAGCCAAGGACTCTGGGGCTTCGGTTCTCGCAGGACTTCTAGGGACGAGGCGGATCCCGGACAACAAAACGCCCGCTACCATGCGGGCGTTTTGTCTTTCGGACCGTTTTTATTTCGGCGACGCGCGCACCGGCAACGGCACGTTGCACAGGTCGATGTGTCCGGCCGGCATCTTGTACCACTCGTCGCGCCGATTGCGTCGCGCTTCGACCATGCTCGCGAACAGTGGTGTATCGGTGCGCAGTACCTGCAAAGGTGTGCGCTGTGCCTCAGGCACGTCGGAGGCCAACATGATCGACTTGATCGGCACGCGTTGTCCGGCCTTTTCGTAGACGCCCAGCGGCCCGGTACCGCGCGGCAGCACTGACAGCAGTTCCATGCCCTGCAGCACGCGCCCGACCACGGTGATGTTGCGATCCAGCTGACGCGGTGACTGGCCATCCACGACGTACAACTCGGTACCGTTGCTCGAATCGGCCGCGGTATCGCGGCCCGCACCGACCGTGCCGTAGCAATGCGCCATCCACGTCATGCCGGATTTCGGATCGCGTCCGGCCTGGAATCCGTCGGTGAACCCCACCTGCGACGCCCAGCCGTCGCGATCGGGCAATCGCGTAAACGACAGGCCCGCACTCTTGCGGCTGAACTCCGCCGGCAAATGCGCCTTGGCGCTGCCCAGCGATTTACGATTCTTGTCGTCCTCGGCCGGGTCGCCCCATTGCACGACGAAGTTGTCCTGCGAGCGATTGATGCTCAGGCGGTCCCAGTAATGTTCGTGGGCGAGGGTGCGGATGTTGGCGACATGCGCCGGCGCGAAATCCGGCGCAAGTTCGATCACTACGCGACCGGACGCCAAGTCGAGGTACAGCAGGTTATCCGGATCAGGCGTGCGCCAATCGGTCGCGACCGAGCCGGCGAGCAGTTCCTGCATCGACTTTGGCTTGACAGGTAACGCAGGTTTCGTCGCTGCAAACGATGTCGAGGCAGCAAGTAGGCAGGCGGACAACAGCGCGATACGCATCGGCGAACTCCCAGTCGAGGCAATGAGTTTAATCGGCGTGCCCGCATGCGTCCGACTGCCGGTGAGCGTGTCAGTGATCCTTGCGACCGGCACCGGATTTCTTGCCGCCACCGTCCTGCTTGTTGACGGTCGCCCAGGCGATGCGTTCGGCTGTTTTTTCCGATTTGCCTGATTTCTTTTCGCTGGCTTCGATGTGGCTGGCTTCGCGTTTTTGCTTGTCGGTGTAGCTGGATTTGTCTCCACGTGGCATGGCGCGTCCTCGCGGCCCGATGCGGTGCGGGCCCACCACCATCCTAGAAGCGGTGCCGTCAATGACCCGCGAAAGACCAGGGTGACTACTGGCACATCCACTATACGCAAGATCCCAGTAGCATCACCTGCAACTTAGCGGCATGGACCTGATCGTGACCAGCCCAAACCCCACACCGGCCAGCGTCGACCTGATCGAACAGCAGCTGCGCAAATTCCAGAAAGAGCTGAGCGCCGGTACCGTGTCGTTGGCACTGCTGGCGGTGCTGGCGGCGGCACCGGCGCCGATGTACGGCTACCAGATCGCAAAGACGCTGGAGCAGGTCGGGCAGGGCGTGCTGGCTGGAAAGCAGAGCGCCCTGTATCCGGTGTTGCGCAACCTGGAAGGTACCGGGCTGCTGGAAAGCACGGTCGAGCCGTCGAGCGCAGGGCCGCCGCGCCGCTACTACCGCATCACCCAATCCGGTCGGGAGGTTCTGGTTGCATGGACCACCGCCTGGAACGCCACCCGCAAATCCGTCGATTCCGTCCTCCAAGGCCACGCCGCATGAACGCCCACACCGCACCCTCGTTGCCAACCACCATTCCGGCTTATCTGGATCAGCTACGTGCTGCATTGGCGGGCGCGGATCCCGCGCTGGTACAGGACGCGCTGTACGACGCCGAGGAATACCTGCGCTCGGAACTCGCCGAGAATCCGCAGAAGTCCGAAGGCGAGGTGATCGCGTCGGTCGCCGGCAGCTATGGTGCTCCGGCCGAAGTCGCGGCGATCTACCGCGACACGGAAGTCACCGTGCAGACGGCGCTGCGCGCGCCGCCACCGAAGCCTCGCGTGTCGCTCGCAGGTCGGTTTTTCGGCGTCATTGCCGATCCGCGTACCTACGCCGCGTTGTTCTACTGCGTGCTGGCGCTGGCCACCGGAATCTTTTATTTCACCTGGGTCGTCACCGGACTGTCGCTGTCGGCTGGCCTTGCGGTGCTGATCATCGGCGTGCCGTTCGTGATCCTGTATTTCGGATCCGTGCGGGGACTGTCGCTGGTGGAAGGCCGCATCATCGAGGTGATGCTCGGCGAACGCATGCCTCGCCGACCGCTCTACAACGCCCGCGGAAAACCTCTGCTCGAGCGCATCGGCGCGATGTTCACCGACCCGCGCACCTGGTCGACGCAGTTGTACTTCCTGCTGATGCTGCCGCTCGGGATTTTTTACTTCACGTTGATGGTGATAGGGCTGAGCGTGTCGCTGTCCTTGATCGCAGCACCCTTCGTGCAGTTCTTCGTCAGCCCGGATGTCATCCATCTCGAAGGATGGGGACTGTCCGTGCAGCAGCATCCGTGGTTGTGGCCGGTGGTGGCGGCAGTCGGTGTCGCGTTGCTGTTCGCAACGCTGCACGTCGCACGGTTCATCGGGCGGATGCATGGGCAGTTGGCCAAGCACCTGCTGGTGAAGTCGTCGCAGTACGACTGAAGCGACACCGGTGACTTACGGTGCCGCAGGCGCGCCTTTGCGATAACGGTCAAACCACGCCAGGATCGCCGCGGCCTTCGCCGCCGATTGCGATGGGCGATCTGCAAGTCCGTGGTGACTGGCGCCCGGTACCTTGACCAGCATGGAAGGCACACCGCGCAACTGCAGCGCGGTGTAGTACTGCTCGGCCTCGCTGACGGGCGTGCGGTAATCCTGTGAACCGACGACGACCAGCGTCGGCGTCCTGACGTTGCCCACGAGCGACAGTGGTGAACGCGACCAATAGCCTTGCGGGTCCTCCCACGGTGGCTTGGCGAACCAGTAAGGCGAGTAGTAGTTGGCGCTGTCTGACGTGTGCGCGAAGCTTGCCCAGTCGATTACCGGCTTCTGCGTTGCCGCCGCGCGAAAGCGATCGGTTTTGCCGACGATCCAGGCGGTGAGCACGCCGCCGCCGGATCCACCGGTGACGAACAGATTGTCAGCATCGACAAAGCCTTTCGCGATGGCAGCATCGACCGCGCTCATCAGGTCGTCGTAATCGTGTCCGGGATACGCCTTGTCGATCTGGTTGGCGAAGTCCTCCCCGTACGACGTCGAACCGCGTGGATTGGTGTAGAGCACGACGTAACCGTCTGCGGCGTATAGCTGGTCGTCGGTGGAAAACTGCGCACCGTATGACGCAAACGGACCGCCGTGGATTTCTAGGATCAACGGATATTTGTGCGATGGATCAAAGTCCGGCGGCGTCATCAGCCAAGCATCGATCGGTCGTGCATCGAAGGCCACGACCGGCAATTTGACGACCTGTGCGAGCGACTTGGACTCCAGCAGGCTGTCGTTGAGGTGCGTCAGCTGGCGCACGTTGCCGCCGCGCACGACTGCAATGTCCGAAGGCCGCTGCGTGGTGCCACGCGTGATCGCCAGGCTGCCATCGCGCGCGACGCTGAATTCGCCGCCGCTGTAAGGGCGATCCAGCCCACTTGCGGTCAGCCCGGTTGCAACCGTGCGGACGCTGCCATCGAGTCCGACTTTCGCGACTTGTGTATCGCCGTGCTCGTCATGGGTGACGTAGATCGAGCGGTCGTCCGCCGACCAGATGGGTTGCCCCACGTTGCGGTCCAGCGATGAAGTGAGCACACGCGCATGGCTACCGTCGAGATCCATTACCGAAAGACGGTTGTTCTGATAGCCCAGGTGCTGATCGTCGAAGCCGAGATACGCTATGTGCCGGCCGTCATGCGACACGACTGGCGATTGGTCCGGACCGTCGCGATGCGTCAGCGTGCGCACGCTGCGGTCGACGATGGAAATGGCGTGCACGTCGGTGTTCACCGGATGGCGCGCCCAGTCGGGCGACAGGTTCGCGCCGAACAGGATCGACTTGCCATCGGGCGCCCACGACAACGGCCCGCTGGCGTTGCGAGCCCCGAACGTCAATTGCGTTGGTGCACCGCCTTCGACCGGCACCCAGAAGATCTGGTTGTAGCCGGGTTTGGTGTAGCCGCCGTCGTCGGTGCGGTAGGTGACGGAGTCGATGATCTGCAGTGGGTCGGCCCACTGCGCGCCGTCGGGCTTGGTCAGGGCCTTGCCGAGCGTGGTGGCGTCCTCGGGTACGAACATGGCGTAGGCGATGCGGTTGCCGTCGGGCGACCAGGCGATGTCGCTCGGGGAATCAGGCAGTCCGGTGACGCGGGCAGACACGCCGGTCGTCATCCAGCGGACGAACAGTTGCGGGTGCTCGCCTTCTGCAGTCGACACATACGCGAGGCGGTGCCCATCGCGCGACCAGCGCGGCTGGCTGTGCGAGCCGGGACCGGCGACCAGTGGCGCCTGCGCGCCGCTAGCCACGTCGATCGTCCACAGCGTGCTGCGCGCCCGGTCGCTCATGATGTCGTTGCTGCGACGGACATAGACGATGGTCTTGCCGTCCGGGCTGATCTGCGGATCGGTGGCCACCGACAGGTTGAACAGGTCGCTGCCTGTCAGCAGCCGCGACGGTCCTGTAGCCGGGGCGGCCAGCGCCGCCTGCGGGGAGAGGAGGGCAAGGACAAGCGACAGCACTGCGACGCGATAGCGCATGGCGGGACTCCACTGGAGAACGGCATCGTTCAACGTTTTCGACGACGCGGCAAGTGCAGGGCCGCGTGTCTGTCCGCTATCCGGCGTCGGCAGGCGCCCGCACGTGCGCGGCGATGAAGTCGCGCACCACCGGATACACCTCGGTACGCCAGCGACGACCACTGAAGATGCCGTAATGACCGGCGCCTTCGACCGTCATGTGGGCGTGGTCGTTTTCAGCGATGCCGCTGCACAACGCATGCGCGGCGCGGGTCTGGCCTTGGCCGGAAATGTCATCGAGCTCGCCTTCGACCGTCAACAGCGCGGTCCCTTTGATCGCCGATGGCGTCACGCGCGCACCGGCTACATCCCACAGGCCGCGTGGCAACAGGTGTTGCTGGAAGACGACCTTGATCGTGTCCAGGTAGTACTCGGCCGGCATGTCCAGCACGGCGTTGTATTCGTCGTAGAAACGCCGATGTGAGGCGGCATCGTCGAGGTCGCCCTTGAGCAGGTCCTCGTAGAAATCCCAGTGCGACTGGAAGTGGCGTTCGGGATTCATCGCCATGAAACCGGCATGCTGCAGGAAGCCCGGATACACGCTGCGCCCGTGCCCCGGGAAATTAATCGGCACATGGTGGATGACATTCTGCTCGAACCACGACAACGGTTTCTGCGTGGCGAGGTTGTTGACCGCCGTCGGCGACTGCCGCGTGTCGATCGGCCCACCCATCATCACAAGCGAGCGCGGTGTCGGTTCCCCACGCGCGGCCATCAGCGACACCGCTGCCAACACTGGAACGGTCGACTGGCACACACTGATGACGTTCAGGTGTTCGACGCCAATCTCGCGCATGAAACGCTGCATCGTGTCGACGTAATCGTCGAGCGTAAACGCACCGTCGGCGTCGGGCACCATGCGCGCGTCGATCCAGTCGGTGATGTAAACCTTGTGGTCGCGCAATAGCGTGCGCACGGTATCGCGCAACAACGTGGAGTGGTGGCCGGACAGCGGGGCGACAACCAGGACTGGCGGATCGTCCTTCAGTCCGGCGATATTGCCGGCGTCGTCGCTGTAGCGCTTGAAGCGCAGCAGGCGGCAGAAGGGCGTGCGCAGGATCTCCTTCTGGACGACGGGATAGTCGTTGCCGTCGATCTGGATCGTGTGCAGGTTGAACTCGGGTTTCTCGTAATCCTTGCCGACGCGATACATCAACTCGTAACCGGCTGCGATGCGCGGCGCTTCGGGCATTCCTGCCAGCCAGCTGCCGGGTGTCGAGAACATCTTCGCGCCGGCTTCGGCAAAGTAGGTATAGGGCGCCATGCCGGCGCGCCAGAGTTCATGGAACTGGTACAGCCCACTGCCTGCAAACAAGAGTGATCTCCAACACACTGTCACGGTGCAGTGCTGCGGTGCAGCATAGCGCAGCTGCGCTGGTCTGCCGTTTGCAAAGCGTGACGGGGTCCCCGCTTCTAATCCCCAGCTTCCAATGCCGTCGCCCCGTCGCGCAGGCCCGACGCCAACCAGCAATGCGATCCAAGCGCCATGAATCCGGCCTTCGCGAATCGCTCGCGATAGAACCGCGCCGGACGGGACTGGAAGTGGTCTTCATCCCCTTCGGCATGGTCTTCGCGGGCGAAGGTTTCAAGGAACGCCACGCCCCCACACAACTCGGCGAGCCCGGGTAAGCCACGATCCAGTTCGCGCGTGGGAAGGTAATGCAACACGTCGCTGCAGACCAGCAGGTCGACTGGGGGACATGGGCGCAGCAGGGCGAAGTCGCCAAAGCGCGCGGAGTGCAGGTTGCGTGCGCCCCCGTAGCGCGCGATTGCGTAATCGCTGCTGTCGAAACCCAGGTAATGCACCTGCGGGCGCAGTTTGCGCAGTGGCGCGCGCCAAACGCCTTCCCCGCAACCGATATCCAGCACGCTGCGGATCGGTCGTTCCAGGTGATATTCAGCCGTCGCGACCGCGAGCGCGATCTTGCGCGCAAGTCGCTTGGCACCACCGATGCCGCGGCAGCGGTACCACCGGTCGAAATATTCGCGATCGTAGTGTTTGGCGGCCGTTTGCTTCATGCCAGGCGTTCTAGAGGTCATTGTGCGGCGTATTCACGGATCGGTGGCACGAGTGCTGGCATGGTCGCATTCCGCCTTGCATCAGAGAAGCACATGACCGACGAACGCAATATCGCCCACGACAAGAAAGTCGCCGACGACAAACGCGACCAGGGCGCGACCACCTCACCCAACGCTGCGGTGCAGCCGCAGCCGGGCAAGAAACCACCGCAGGTCGATGACGACACCGATCCGTCCAATTCCCGCGCCCGGGAAATGTACAAGCAGGGCGAAGCACCGCGCGACCATGCCCATGAAAGCCGCGACAATCCACCTGACGACGAGCAGCGCGACAAGCCCGATGCTCCGCGTCTGGATGCCGAAGAGAGATAGGAAGCTGCGCGCCGCCTTGGTCAATGGCATGCTCGACCTTCGAGCTGCCAGTAGACCGCTCAGCTTTTCTCCCAGGATATTTTGATGGCCTATCTGTGGATCAAGACCGCGCATCTGGTGTTCGTGATGGCGTGGATGTCGACCGTGTTCTACCTGCCTCGCATCCTGGTGAACCTGGCCGAAGCTGGCGAGGATTCCGGGGTGCGGGCGAGGTTGCTGTTGATGGGGAAGCGACTTTATCGCTTCGGACACATCATGTTCGGCTTGGTGCTATTGCTCGGGTTGGCCTTATGGTTGCATTTCGGCATCACCGGGGGCTGGCTGCACGCCAAGCTTCTGCTTGTCGCGCTGATGCTGGCCCACTTCATCATTGCCGGACGCTGGCTTAAAGGCGTGGCTGCTGGGCGGCCTCTACCCTCCGCGACGACGTTGCGCTGGTTCAATGAGCTGTCAGTGGTGATCCTGGTCGCGATTGTGTGGCTGGTGCTTGCCAAACCGTTTTAAGCCTTCATCGCCCTTAAAATGTTTGGGCCAGCATTGAAAGCAATATCACTGGAATTCCGCCTGTGCAGGAATGAAAAAAGCCGCTGGGTAGCGGCCTTTTTTTTCGCAGTACACAAGAGCCAACCTCAGATCCCGGCAACCCGCCGCGCTTCCAGGAACTTGTCACCCCAGTAGCCTTCGTCAAGGCTGGAAACCGTGACGTCGCGACCGGTCCGTGGTGCATGCAGGAAGCGGCCTTCACCGACATAGATGCCGACATGGCTGACGCGACCGCGATGGCCGAAGAACACCAGATCCCCGGGCGAGAGGCTGGCGCGATCGCTGACCAGCTGACCGCTGCTGGCCATCTCACTGGATACGCGCGGGAGTTCGATGCCTAGCGCGCTGCGGAACACGTAACCCACCAGGCCGCTGCAATCAAAGCCATCAGTGCCGGTGCCACCCCAGCGGTAAGGTGTGCCGAGCAGCGCAAGCGCCTGCTGCAGAAGGTTCTGGATGCGAGTGCCGGAAAGGGGTGGCGCGGACGATGCCAGTGGTGCCAGGTCCGTCAGGCGATGGTCATTGCCGGCGAAGGAAATGGAATGTTCCTGCGGCGCCATCAGTGGGGAAGCGGTCGCCCGATCAAAGGCCGAGGCGGGAAGAAGCGGCTGGATGGAGCCGGAGGTCGCGCTGGCAGCCGTCAGGTTCAGGGCCTCAGCGATCGGTGTGGCGGGTTGGGCGAAGGCGGGAAGGGCGGCGGCGCACAGCAGCACACAGCCAAACAGTCGGGAAATGAACACGGCGCCGGAAAGCGGGCGACGGTCGGCGATGGGTGGGCTCTGAGGCCGTTGGGATGTCTTCACGCGGGATTCACTGGGTGACGGTGAGGTGATGTTGCCTGACCTCGTCACCCAGAGGGTTCAATTTTCGTTACATAAGCGTGAAGGACAGCGTGATCCAGTGCTCTTTTTCAGCCTTGCACCCTGTTCATTTTCAAAGCGGTGCATTCATTCAAGGAAGAACACGGCGAGCCCCGCTGTAATGGTCGCGCCACCAGACACCGTCCAGCTTATCCAGCCGTACTCGTCCTCCGGTACGCGGTGCGTGCACGAAACGGCCTTCGCCAACATAGATGCCGACATGGCTGACGGCGCCATCGCTGCCGAAAAATACGAGGTCGGCGGCTGCCAGTTGGTCGGGATTGATTTTCGGCCCCTGCCAGGCGGCCAATTCGTGGGCGCTGCGCGGCAGGCGCAGGTCGAGCATGTCGCGATAGACATAATTGACCAGTCCACTGCAGTCGAAGCCACCGTCCGGCGTGTTGCCACCGTACCGGTACGGCGTACCCACCAGCCCAATCGCCCGCATCAGCACGGCATTGGCGGCGACCGGATCAGCTGGCGCCACAACTGACCAGGCACGCGTAGAGAGGGAGGTTGCATGCCGTTGAACGGCATGAAGCGGCGGGCGTATCGGGGCGTGCCCGCAGGAAGCGAGCCCTGCAACCAGCACAATCGCGAACAGGCTGCACGGCCATCCGCGTGGGCATGCTGGCGTCGGATTTGCAGAGCCGGGATAATGCGCGACCTTCATCGGCCACATCTTGGCCGACTCTGCGCAGCACGCACAAGCAGCTTCTGGCTGCCCCCATTGGATCCTTTCATGAAGATCGAAAAAGACCGCGTCGTCAGGTTTCACTATAGCGTCGCCGAGCAGGGCCAGGACGCGCTGGAAACGTCCGAGGGCAACGAGCCGCTGGCGATCCTGGTCGGGCACGGCAACATCATCCCAGGCCTGGAAAACGCCATGCTGGGACACGAGGCCGGCGACAAGTTCGGCGTGGATGTATCCGCAGTCGATGCCTATGGCGAAAAGAGCGAGGGCCTCACCCAGCGCGTGCCCAAGAAGCATTTCAACGGCCAGCGGCTGGAGCCTGGAATGCAGGTGATCCTCAACACCAACTTCGGCCAGCGCGCGGTCACCATCCAGAAGGTCGGCATGAGCGTGGTCGATGTCGACCTCAACCATCCCATGGCCGGGAAGGACCTGCATTTTGAAATCGAGATCGTCGAAGTGCGCGAAGCGACGGCCGAGGAGCTGGAGCACAAGCATGTGCATGGCGACGGCGGCCATCACCACTAGCCCGCATCGGCCAGCCGTAGCGCGCAGCAAGACACTTCACATATGCACGTGCATGACGACGTCCTGATCGTTGGCGGCGGCGTCATCGGATTGGCTTGCGGTCTTGCGTTGCAACATGCCGGTCGTCAGGTGCGCGTGCTGGACACAGGTACCGCAGGCTGCGGCAGCTCGCATGGCAATTGCGGCACGATCACGCCGAGCCACGCCATGCCGCTGCCCGCGCCGGGCACCATTCGTCGGGCGCTGCGCTGGATGCTTACACCCGACGCGCCGCTTTACATCAAGCCGAGATTCGATCCGGCGTTGACGGCATGGCTGCTGCAGTTTGCCTCTCGCTGCAACCGCAGCGACTGGCTGAAAGCGGCTGCTGGCAAGGCTGCGATCCTCGAGGCTTCGCGGCGGGCATTGCCGGAATGGATCGCGCGCCATCGGCTGGATTGTGAATTCGTGGCGTCCGGCACCGATCATGTATTCCGCACCCTGGAGGCAATGGCCGGATTCGATAAGGATCTCCAGGCACTCAGCGACTTGGGTATCACCAGCGAACGCATCGACGGCGCGCAGTACCAGCGCGACGAGCCCGCATTGCTCGAGGGCGTGGTTGGTGCGGTGCGTTTCCCCGGCGATGCGAGCCTGCGGCCGGATCGCTACGTTGCCGAACTCGCACGCGCACTGCGCGAGGCTGGCGGAGAAATCATCGAGCACTGCGAAGTACACGGCGTTCGCGTCGATGGCAATACGATGCGCGTCGACACTGCGCAGGGGGAATACCCCGCGCGGGACGTGCTGCTCGCGGCGGGTGCATGGTCGCCTCGGCTGGCGCATGCGTTGTCGCCGATGCTCTCCGCATTGCGCAAGGCGATGCAACCAGGCAAAGGGTATTCGATCACCTACGCCCGCCCTGCGCTGGTGCCGCGACGCCCGCTGGTGTTGCATGAGCGCAGCGTCTGCGTCACTACATGGGAAAACGGATTGCGTCTCGGTAGCACGATGGAATTCTCTGGCTACGACGCGACGCTCAACCGCCGGCGGCTCGATGCGCTCGAACGCAGCGCGCGCGATTACCTGCGCGAGCCGGTTGGCCCCGCGAAGCGCGAGGAATGGTTCGGCTGGCGGCCAATGACATTCGATGACTTGCCGATCATCGGTCCCGTGCCCGGGCAACCCCATCTATGGCTGGCGACCGGACATGGCATGCTCGGCGTCAGCATGAGCGTCGCCACTGCCCAGTTGATCGCTGATCTTGTCACCGGTCGCGCCACCCAAATTGATCCGACGCCATATCGCGTGGAGCGTTTCGCATGAGTGACGCCCAGCGTCCTGAAAATGATTTCGACTTGATCGTGCTTGGCGCAGGTTCGGGCGGGCTGGCGGCGGCATTTCGCGCCGCGTCGCATGGTGCGCGCGTCGCATTGCTTGCCGAAGGGCCGCTCGGTGGCACCTGCGTCAACGTGGGGTGCGTGCCAAAGAAGGCCATGTGGCTTGCAGCCGATCTCGCCCACAAACTGTCCATGGCGCGCGAGCTTGGGTTTGATATGCCGGACGTGCCGCCCGCACTGGACTGGGCCACATTCATCACACATCGCCAGCGATACATCACCAATATCCATGGCAGCTACCAGCAGCGGCTGGATGCGTCAAATATCGCCCTGCTGCCGATGCGCGGACGGCTGGTGGCGCCCAACGTGGTCGAATGCAGTGACGGCATACGACTAAGCGCGCAGCACATCCTCATCGCCACCGGCGGCCGTCCTCATCGTCCGCACATTCCAGGCGCGGAGCTGGGCATCGATTCCGATGGCTTCTTCCATCTCTGCGCCGCCCCGGAACACGTGGCCATCATTGGGGCTGGCTACATCGCTGTGGAACTGGCCGGCGTGTTGCAGGCGCTGGGGAGCCGCGTCGAGTTGTTTGCGCGTGGGCGCCGGCTGCTGACAAGTTTCGATAACGACATCACCGCGCAACTGGTGGAAGACCAGCGCCAGCATGGCATCCATACGCATTTCGATTCCGCGCTGCTCTCGCTGCACGCGGACGCCGAAGACAAGGTCGTTCTACGGAATGTCGCAGGGTCGGACAGCAGGCCGTTCGACACCGTGATCTTCACCACCGGGCGCCAGCCCAACAGCGACAACATCGGTCTGGATGCGGTCAATGTCGAGCGCGACACCAGCGGGCACATCGTCGTCGACGCCCAGCAACGCACGAATATCCCAGGCATTCATGCCGTCGGCGACGTGAGTTCGAAAATCGCATTGACACCAGTGGCCATTGCCGCCGCGCGGCGATTGATGGATCGATTGTTCGGCGGGCAACCCGACGCGATGCTCGACTACGCCGACATTGCCACCGTGGTGTTTTCGCATCCGCCGATCGGCAAGGTCGGGTTGACCGAAGCCGAGGCGCGCCTGCAGTCTGGCGATGCCGTGCGCGTGTACCGCGCCAACTTCCGGCCGATGCTGCACGCGCTGGCCTCATCCCCGCAGCGCAGCCTGTTCAAGCTGGTGTGCGTGGGTGAGGATGAGCGCGTGGTCGGCATCCATCTGCTGGGGGAAGGTGCGGACGAGATCCTGCAGGGATTCGCGGTCGCACTGAAACGCGGGATCTGCAAACGTGATCTCGACGACACCATTGCCATCCATCCGACATCAGCCGAAGAAGTGGTGTTGATGCGATGAGTGGATTGACGCAGGCGGATACCTTCACCCTCCATCGCGGTTCTGCGCCACTGCTCATCAGCCTGCCGCACGACAGCAGCATGATTCCCGATGCGATCGTGGCTCGCATGACGGACCGCGCGCGCACCGCGCCAGATACCGACTGGCACGTCGCCCGCTTGTATGCATTCGCGCGCGAGCTGGGGGCATCGATGCTGATCCCTGGATATTCGCGGTATATCGTGGATCTCAACCGTTCGCCCAACGACGTCTCGCTTTACCCCGGCCAGAACACCACCGGCTTGTGCCCGGTTGTCCAGTTCAATGGCGAGCCGGTCTATCGCGATGGCCTGCAGCCGACGCAGGAGGAAATCACCGCGCGTGTTGGAACTTACTGGTTCCCGTATCACGACGCGCTTGTCGAGGAACTGCAACGCCTGCGCATGCAGCATGGTCGCGTCGTGCTGTGGGAAGGCCACTCGATCCGTGGCGAATGTCCGTTCCTGTTCGATGGACGCCTGCCGGATTTCAACCTCGGCACGGCGAGCGGCACGAGCTGCACGGCGGCAATGCAATCCAGGCTCGAAACAATCCTCGCAGCCCAGCGCGACCATGATCACGTCGTCAACGGCCGCTTCAAGGGCGGGTACATCACACGCAACTACGGCGACCCCACCAGCGGGATCGATGCCGTGCAGCTGGAAATCAGTCAGCGCAATTACATGGACGAAGATTCGTTCGCCTATGACGACAAGAAAGCCGCCGGGACGCAGCGGGTGATCCGGCAGCTGCTCCAGGCAACTCTTTAGACTGAAGTCGTCGGTCAGACCTCAAGCGTCGCCAGATCGCCTTTTAGCTCCAGCCAGCTCTTGCGATCGCCGGCACGCTTCTTCGCCAGCAACATGTCCATCAGCGATCGCGTCGCAGTGTCGTCTTCGTTCGTCAGCTGCACCAGACGACGCGTGTCGGGGTGCACGGTGGACTCGCGTAGTTGCTGCGGATTCATTTCGCCCAGCCCCTTGAAGCGCGTCACGTTGACGGTGCCACGCATTTTTTCGCGCTCGATGCGTTCGAGCAGCAAACGTTTTTCCTCTTCATCCAGCGCATAGAACACCTGCTTGCCGACATCCACCCGAAACAGCGGCGGCATCGCGACAAAGATGTTGCCGGCCATGACCAATGCCGGGAAATGCATCAGGAACAGCGCCGTCAGCAGCGTAGCGATATGCAATCCATCCGAATCCGCATCGGCCAGGATGATCACCTTGCCGTAGCGCAAGCCGGAGATGTCGTCGTTGCCGGGATCGCAACCGATCGCGACTGCCAGGTCGTGCACTTCGGTCGATGCCAACACGCTCCCGGAGGCGACTTCCCACGTGTTGAGGATCTTGCCTCGCAGCGGCAGGATTGCCTGGAACTCCTTGTCGCGCGCCTGTCGCGCGCTGCCACCCGCGGAATCGCCTTCGACCAGGAACAACTCGGTGCGCGACAGATCCTGCGAGATGCAATCGGCGAGCTTGCCAGGCAATGCTGGCCCTTGCGTCACTTTCTTGCGAGTGATCTGTTTTTCGGTTTTCAGGCGCACGCTGGCGCGCTCGATCGCCAGTTGCGCGATCTTTTCACCCATGTCGGTGTGCTGGTTGAGCCACAACGAAAACGCATCGTGCGCCGCACCTTCGACGAATCCCGCCGCCTGGCGCGATGAAAGACGTTCTTTCGTCTGCCCACTGAACTGCGGGTCCGTCATCTTTACCGACAGGACGAAGGCGACGCGATCCCAGACGTCTTCCGGCGCCAGTTTGATGCCGCGCGGCAGCAGGTTGCGGAAATCGCAGAACTCGCGCAACGCATCGGTGAAACCGGTGCGCAAACCGTTGACGTGGGTGCCGTGCTGGGCGGTGGGGATCAGGTTGACGTAGCTTTCCTGCACCAGGTCGCCGTCTGGAACCCAGGCCACGGCCCAATCCACGATCTCCGTGTTCTTGTTCAACTGGCCGATGAACAATTCCGGCGGCAGCAGTTCGCTGCTAATCAGCGCACCTTTCAGGTAGTCGCTCAATCCGTCCTCGTAATGCCACTCGTCGCGCTCGCCACTGGCTTCGTCGAACAGGCACACCGTCAGGCCGGGGCAGAGCACGGCTTTGGCGCGCAGCAGGTGTTTCAGCGCGCGCAGGTTGAATTTCGGCGTGTCGAAATAGGACGGTTCCGGCCAGAAGCGCAGGCGCGTGCCGGTGTTCTTCCTGCCGACGCTCCCCACGATCTCGAGCTTCGAGGTGCGATCGCCATGCGCGAACGTCATCCGGTATTCGTTGCCGTCGCGCTTGATGAACACGTCCACGCGCGAGGACAGCGCATTCACTACGCTGACACCGACGCCATGCAGGCCGCCGGAAAACGTGTAATTGCGGTTGTTGAACTTCCCACCGGCGTGCAACCGGGTCAGGATGAGTTCGACGCCGGGAATCTTTTCCTCCGGATGGATATCCACCGGCATGCCGCGGCCGTCGTCGGACACCTCGCAGGAGCCGTCGGCATGCAGCGTCACTTCGATCGTTCCGGCATGTCCGGCCAGCGCCTCGTCGACGGCGTTGTCGACGACTTCCTGCGCAAGATGATTAGGACGGGTGGTGTCGGTGTACATGCCGGGCCGGCGCTTGACCGGATCCAGCCCAGAGAGAACTTCGATGTCGGCGGCGTTGTAGCGGGAAGTCATGCGGGGTCCGGAACAGGATCAGCGATCATTGTCCAGCATCGGGCTGTCGGCTGGGAAAGTGGCCTGCAACTGGGTGATAAAGCAACTCAGCTGCCTGACGCATGCGCAATTACCCCGATCAGTCGCCCCGCGCCGCGCCAACCGCTAGAATGCGGGTTTCCAGCATTCCGGCGCCCATGACTTCCCCAAGCTTTGCCAAGGCTGGTTCCGCCACCCCGCTTGTGTTCGTCACTGGTGGCGTGGTTTCCTCGCTTGGCAAAGGCATCGCGGCCGCGTCATTGGCCGCCATCCTTGAAGCGCGCGGCCTGCGCGTGACGATGATGAAGCTGGACCCGTACATCAACGTCGATCCGGGAACGATGAGCCCGTTCCAGCACGGTGAGGTCTACGTCACCGACGACGGCGCCGAGACGGACCTTGACCTGGGTCATTACGAACGCTTCCAGCGCACGCGGATGTCTGTTCGAAATTCCATCACGACCGGCAAGATCTACGAGGCCGTCATCCGCAAGGAGCGCCGCGGTGACTACCTCGGCGGCACCGTGCAGGTCATTCCGCACATCACTGACGAGATCAAACGCTGCATCGACGCCGCCACCTCCGGTTTCGATGTTGGACTGGTGGAGATCGGCGGAACCGTGGGCGACATCGAGTCGCTGCCGTTCCTGGAAGCCATCCGCCAGATCCGCACCGAGCGCGGGCCCGACAAAGCCCTGTTCATGCACCTGACGCTGGTGCCCTACATCGCGGCCGCCGGCGAGTTGAAGACAAAGCCCACCCAGCACTCGGTGAAGGAGTTGCGCTCGATCGGCATCCAGCCCGACATCCTGCTGTGCCGAAGTGAGCAACCGCTGCCCGACAGCGAGCGTCGCAAGATCGCGCTGTTCACCAATGTGCCGGAAAAAGCCGTCATCTCGGCGGTCGACCTGGACAATATCTACAAGATCCCGATGTGGTTCCACGAGCAGGGGCTCGACCAGATCGTGGTCGACCATCTGCATCTTGCCGCCACCGCCGAAGCCGACCTGTCCGAGTGGGAAGCTGTCGTCGATGCCACCGAGCGGCCTGTCGACGAAGTCACGATCGCTGTTGTCGGCAAATACATCGACCATCAGGATGCCTACAAGTCTCTGGCCGAAGCGCTGAAGCACGGTGGCGTGCGCCAGCGTACAAAAGTCAAATTGAAGTGGCTGGAATCCCAGGACGTCGAGCGCGAAGGCGGCATTGCGCTCGCCGGGGTCGACGGGATTCTCGTGCCGGGCGGTTTTGGCGACCGTGGGTTCGAAGGCAAGGTGCTGACCGCGCAATACGCGCGTGAGCAGGGCATTCCGTACTTCGGCATCTGTTATGGCATGCAGGCCGCAGTGGTCGATTACGCGCGCAACGTGGCGGGCCTGGCGGATGCCAACAGCACCGAGAATGATCGGCAATCCGCGCATCCGGTCATCGGCTTGATCACCGAATGGCGCACCGCGGCCGGGGATGTCGAACGTCGCAACGAAGAAAGCGACCTCGGCGGCACCATGCGCCTGGGCTTGCAGGATCAGCGCATCAGGCCCGGCACGCTGGCACACAGGATGTATGGCGCAGATGTGGTGGGCGAGCGCCATCGCCATCGCTACGAATTCAACAACCGCTATCGCAGCCAACTCGAGGACGCCGGCCTGGTCATCAGTGCCAAATCGATGGATGACCTGCTGGTTGAAATGGTCGAACTGCCGCAGTCGCAGCACCCGTGGTTCCTGGCGTGCCAGGCGCACCCGGAATTCCTGTCGACACCTCGCGACGGCCATCCGCTGTTCGTCGGGTTCATCCGTGCGGCACGCGAATATAAGGCGCAGGCGGGTGGACGGTTGTTGAAGGAAGCCAGCCCGTGAACCTCTGCGGGTTCGAAGTCGGCCTCAACCAACCCTTCTTCCTCATTGCCGGCCCGTGCGTGATCGAGTCGATGCAGCTGCAACTCGATACGGCCGGCACGCTGAAGGAAATCACCGGCGAGCTGGGCATCCCCTTTATCTTCAAGTCGAGTTTCGACAAGGCCAATCGCACCTCGGGCACCAGTTTCCGCGGCCCGGGCCTGGAGGAAGGCTTGAAGGTGCTGGGAGAAGTCAAACGCCAACTCGGCGTTCCAGTGCTCACCGATGTCCACGAATACACGCCGATGGATGAAGTCGCATCGGTCGTCGATGTGCTGCAGACCCCGGCGTTTTTGTGCCGGCAGACCGACTTCATCCAGAAAGTCGCCGGTGCCGGACGCCCGGTCAACATCAAGAAGGGCCAGTTCCTGTCGCCATGGGAAATGAAGCACGTCACCGACAAGGCCAAGGCCACTGGCAACATGCAGATCATGGCCTGCGAGCGTGGCGTCAGCTTCGGTTACAACAACCTGGTCAGTGACATGCGCTCGCTGAGCGTGATGCGCGAAACCGGCTGCCCGGTGGTGTTCGACGCGACGCATTCGGTGCAATTGCCAGGTGGAATGGATGGCAAATCCGGCGGCCAGCGCGAGTTCGTGCCGGTGCTGTCGCGTGCGGCGATGGCGGTCGGCATCGCCGGCATTTTCATGGAAACCCATCCGGACCCGGACCAGGCGCTCAGCGATGGCCCCAATGCGTGGCCATTGCCGAAGATGCGAGCGCTGCTGGAAACGCTGCTCGAGATCGATCGCATCACCAAGAAAAATGGTTTCCTGGAATCAATGTAGGGCGGGTTTTAACCCGCCATTCGCCGATCTCAAAACGGCGGGTTAAAACCCGCTCTACGAATCTCAACCAAATCCATGAGCCCATGACCTCAATCGCCAAGATCCACGCCCGCGAAATCCTCGATAGTCGCGGTAATCCCACGATTGAAGCAGACCTGACGTTGAGCGATGGCAGCTTCGGCCGCGCGCTGGTGCCGTCGGGTGCATCGACAGGATCGCGGGAAGCCGTTGAGTTGCGCGACGGAGACAGGACTCGCTATTTAGGCAAGGGCGTGCTCAAGGCCGTGGCCAACGTCAACGGACCGATCGCGCAGGCGCTGCAGGGATTCGATGGCGATCAGGCGGCACTCGATGGTCGTCTGATCGACCTGGATGGGACCGAGAACAAGGGACGCCTGGGCGCCAATGCACTGCTGGCGGTGTCGCTGGCCAACGCGCATGCACAGGCTGCGTCGAAAAAAATGCCACTGTGGCAGCACCTCGCCAATGGCCGCACGCCGATGTTGCCGGTGCCGATGATGAACATCATCAACGGCGGCGCGCATGCCGACAACAACGTCGACCTGCAGGAGTTCATGGTGCTGCCGGTCGGATTCGATTCGTTTTCCGATGCATTGCGCTGCGGTACCGAAATCTTCCACGCGCTCAAGTCGGTGCTGAAAGGCCGCGGGTTGAGTACGGCGGTCGGCGACGAAGGCGGCTTCGCCCCGGACCTGCGCAGCAACGCCGAAGCCTTGGACACGATCCTGGAAGCCATCGGAAAAGCCGGTTACAAAGCGGGCGACGATGTCTTCCTGGGACTGGATGCCGCCGCCAGCGAATTCCACGAGAACGGCAAGTACAACCTGGTGGGCGAGGGGAAGCGTCTGACGTCCGAGCAGTTGATCGAATTCCTCGCGAGCTGGAGCCGGCAATATCCGATCATCACCATCGAGGACGGCATGGCCGAGCAGGATCGCGACGGCTGGAAGTTGCTCACGCAACGGCTGGGGGAGCATGTCCAGTTGGTGGGTGACGACAACTTCGTCACCAATCCGGCGATTTTCCGCGAAGGCATCCGCGATGGCATCGCCAATGCGATCCTGATCAAGGTCAACCAGATCGGGACGTTGACGGAAACCCTGCAGACCATCGCCATGGCCGATGCCGCGAACTACGCCGCGGTCATTTCGCATCGCTCCGGGGAAACGGAAGACACGACGATTGCGGACATTGCGGTCGCGACGACGGCAACCCAGATCAAGACCGGCTCGCTGTGCCGCAGCGATCGCGTCGCCAAATACAACCAGTTGCTGCGGATCGAAGAGCAGCTTGGCAATGCCGCGTCATACGCCGGTCGCGCGGCCTTCGTCTCGCTCAAGCGCTGACGCGGCCTGCGATGCGTCGATGGGGATTGCTGCTGGTATCGATGCTCGCGCTGCTGGCGTGGCTGCAGTACCGGCTTTGGTTCGGAAACGCCGGCCAGCACGACGTAGCGGCACTGCAGGCGCAGGTGTCGCAACAGGCGCATGACAACCTCGGGTTGAAACAGCGCAACGACGCGCTTGCTGCGGAAGTGCAGGATCTCAAGTCCGGCGAAGCGGCGGTCGAGGAACGTGCCCGCAGCGAATTGGGCATGATCAAGCCGGGCGAGACGTTCTATCGCGTCGTCGCGCCGCAGGCCACGCCGCCCACGTTGGATGCGCAGGGCAAGCCGACTGTTGGCAAGGATGTCGCGCCATGACCTGGGTGGTCGTGCCTGCTGCCGGATGCGGTGCGCGGCTTGGAAGTGACATCCCCAAGCAATACCTGGATATTGCAGGCGCACCGCTGATCCAGCACACACTGCGCGCCTTGACGGCGCATGCGTCGGTAGAAGGTGTTGTCGTCGTCCTTGCCGCCAACGATGCCCATTGGCTTGGCTGGCGCGACTTTGCCGGCAAGCCAATCGTGACCTGCGAAGGCGGCGGTGCACGCTCGGATTCGGTGCTCGCCGGGCTCTTCGCTTTGCCCGATCATGTGCGGGCAGACGATTTCGTGCTGGTGCACGATGCCGCGCGACCAAACATCGGCCTGGAGGATCTGGATCAGTTGCTTGAGCGCGGGCGCAACGATCCCGTCGGCGCCATCCTCGCAATCCCCGTGCGCGACACGCTCAAGCGTGCCGGCGATGACAGCGGTATTGATGCGACCGTGTCGCGTGAGCGCCTCTGGCGCGCCTTGACGCCACAACTGTTCCGGCGCCTGCAGCTCACGCGCGCGCTTGAAGCCGCACGCGATGCGCGTATCGCCGTGACCGACGAGTCGATGGCGATGGAACAGCAAGGCCTGCGGCCGCTGCTGGTGGAAGGCAGTCAGGACAATCTCAAGATCACCACCATTGCGGACGTGGCGCGGTTCGAATGGCTGTTGGCGCAGCGATGACTGGCATCCGTATCGGCCATGGTTTTGATGTCCATGCATTCGGCGATGGCGATCACCTCATGCTCGGCGGTGTGCGCATTGCGTTCGGGCGCGGTGTGGTCGCGCATAGCGATGGCGACGTCGTCATCCACGCCGTCTGCGATGCGCTGCTGGGCGCGTTGGCGCTGGGCGACATCGGGCGATACTTCCCACCATCCGATCTGCAATGGAGGAATGTTGACAGTCGCAGGTTCCTGCGCCATTGCAACGACCTGATCCGCGAACGCGGCTGGATGTTGGGCAACGCCGACATCACCGTGATCTGCGAGCGGCCGAAGATCGCCATGCATGTGGATGCGATGCGGTCAGTGCTCGCCGCGGAATTGGGTATTGAACTGGACGCCGTCAGCGTCAAGGCCACTACCACCGAGCGCCTGGGATTTACCGGCCGGGGCGAAGGCATCGCCGCGCACGCGGTCTGTCTGCTGGTGCGGGCGTGAGGGTGTTCACATGATGCTGGCGCGAGCGCACGGCGCCCCCGTGCTATCCGCGCAGATACGCGCCACAGCCGAAGATTTCCGCGTGGAGGAGATCGACGTCTTCGAAGCCACCGGCAGTGGTGAGCACCTGTTGCTGACGATCGAGAAACGCGGCATGAATACCGCATTTGCCGCGGCGCATCTCGCACGTTGGGCAGGCATCCCGGAGATGGGCGTCAGTTACGCAGGGATGAAGGATCGCCACGCGATCACACGCCAGCGTTTCAGCGTGCATCTGCCCAAACGCATCGCACCGGACATCGCCACGTTGGAAAGCGACGAGTTGCATGTGCTGAAAAGCGAATGGCATGCCAAGAAACTCCCGCGTGGTGCGCTGTCCGGCAACCGTTTCGAGTTGATCCTGCGCGACGTACAGGGCGATGCTGCTGCCATCGACGCACGTTTGCATGCCATTGCGACGATGGGCGTGCCGAATTATTTCGGCGACCAGCGTTTCGGACGTGGCGGAGACAACGTTGCCAATGCGCTGGCCATGTTTGGCGGACGGCGCATGCGTCGCGAGCAACGCACGATGCTGATGTCGGCGGCGCGTTCACACCTGTTCAACCAGGTGTTATCGACCAGGGTGGAGTCGGGATCCTGGAATCACGGACTCTGTGGTGAAATCTGGATGCTGGATGGCAGTCACAGCGTCTTCGGGCCCGAGCCGTGGACCGACGCATTGGCCGTGCGTCTGGCGGACTTCGATATCCATCCGACGGCGCCATTGTGGGGCCGTGGAAATCCACGTTCCCAAGAGACTGCGTTGGTACTGGAAAACGCCGCATTGGCCGACTCGCAGTCACTGGCTATCCGTGCCGGGCTGGAAGCGGCCGGCCTCAAGCAGGAACGCCGCGCTACACGACTACGTCCACAGGACCTGCAATGGTCATGGCCGGCTGCCGCCTGTCTGTTACTGAAGTTCGCGCTGCCGCCAGGCACCTATGCCACGATCGTGCTGGCCGAACTAGGGCAGGTTTCCGACCGCTCGTCGGAAAACAACGTCCGGCACTAGGCGTCACAATACGGTGGCGTATAAGCAATGTTGACGGTCGGAATTGGCTGACCGTCACGATCAGGCATCCCGAAAGGACCAACGACCATGAAAACCACCATTGCCGCCAGCCTCTTTGCCCTGTCCGTGCTGGTGACGGGCGGATGCTCAACCATGCATGAAAAATCCACCGTTGCCGTTGCACATCCCGTCGATGTCGACGATGCCGCCTACGTGGCGCGGGTCGAGCGCGTCGACCGGGCTCGCGGAGTTACAGTGCGCTGGGTGAATCCGCCGCAAAAGCGGGTCACAGGCCTGTAATCCGAACAGTTCGACAATCCGTCAACGGTGCTGCGCAAGCAGCACCAGGACAGCACCGTGTCCGCCTTGCGCTGGCGGCGCGGAATGAAACGCCAGTACATCCGTACGCTGGCGCAGCAGTCGGTCCACCAGGTTCTTCAGAACTGGCACGCCACTTTCGGAGTGCAACCCCTTTCCATGCACGACGCGCACGCAGCCAAGGCCGGCATCGCCGGATTGCCTGAGAAAATGCCGGAGCATTGATTCAGCCAGCAGGGCATCGCTGTGGTGCAGGTCAATTTCATCCTGTGCGGCGTATTGCCCTCGACGCAACCGTTGCAACACACGCACCGGCAGATGGTCGCGTCGGAAACTCAACGCATCGCCGGTTTCCAGCACATCGGCGCTCAGTGTTCGTCGGAACTCCGCAAGCGCCTGTGCGTCGTCGCGCGCTGCCATGCGCGGCAATGGACGTGGCTTCGGTTTGGCAGGCGGCGACGCCGCAGGGGGCAGTTCGCGGATCGGACCGATGGCGGATCGAAACAATGCCGCGTCGTCAAGATCATCCGATCCGATCTTGCCTGAGTTGCCTTCATTCCGATCGCCCCCGGCCGTTTTGGCTGAAGGCCGCTTGCGACCTGCATTCATGTCGCCAGCCTAACGTGACTGGCGCCCGGATCAAACATTCGTGCCGGACATTCCGCACCAGTAGTTTGCGCGCTGAAGGTATTCGAATGCATCCGCTATCATGAAGGTCACATCGGTCCCGGATCCTGCACGACTTTCATGCGCGTACTCGTGAGCAATGACGACGGTGTCGACGCGCCTGGCATCCGGATCCTCGCTGCGGGACTGCGCGATGCCGGCCATGAGGTGCTGGTCGTGGCGCCCGATCGCGACCGATCGGGGGCCAGTAATTCGCTCACGCTCGACATGCCCGTGCGCGTGATCCGCCACGATGCCAGTACATGGCGGGTCTACGGCACCCCAACCGACTGCGTGCATGTCGCGATCACGGGGATGTTGGAGGTGGAACCTGACCTGGTGGTTTCGGGCATCAACAACACCGCCAACCTGGGCGATGACGTGATTTATTCAGGCACCGTCGCGGCGGCGATGGAAGGACGATTCCTGGGGTTACCGGCGCTGGCGTTGTCGCTGGCAAGCGCAGACCATCAAGGGCGCCATTACGACACCGCCGCCCGCGCCGCGGTGGAGATCATCGCGCGGCTGGCGATCGACCCGTTGCCAGCAGACACCATCCTCAACGTCAATGTGCCGGACGTCGCCTGGAAAGACGTCAAGGGCTTTGAGGTCACACGCTTGGGCAATCGCCATCGTGCCGAACCATGCGTCCCACAGGCCGATCCCCGCGGACGCACCTGGTGGTGGATTGGTGCGGCAGGGGCGGCCCAGGATGCCGGGTTGGGCACCGATTTCCACGCGATCGCCGATGGCCGGATTTCCATTACTCCGATCCATGTCGACCTGACCCGCTTCCAGGCGCTCGAACAGGTCTCAAGCTGGGTCGGTGGACTTGCTGCGTCATTGGGCAGCGAACCGACGGATAGTCAGGCATGACGGCCCGCATGCATCTGCAACCTGCATCCGTGGGCGTCGGCATGACCTCGCAGCGCGTGCGTGATCGCCTGATCGAGCGTCTGCGCGGCAATGGCATCGTCGACGAACGTGTACTCAACGCGATCCGCACCGTGCCGCGCCATCTGTTTGTCGATGAAGCCCTGGCTACGCGCGCATATGAAGACACCGCGCTGCCGATTGGCCACGGCCAGACCATTTCGCAACCTTGGGTGGTGGCGAAAATGACTGAAGCCTTGTTCGCCGACGGCGCGCAACCCCGGAACGTGCTGGAAATCGGGACGGGTTCCGGCTACCAGGGCGCGATCCTGGTGGCTCTGGGGCTGGAGGTCTATACGGTGGAGCGCATCGGTGAGTTGTTGCGCACCGCCCGCAAGCGCTTTCGCACGCTCGGATTCAATGTGCGTAGCAAGCACGACGATGGCCGCATCGGCTGGCCCGAGCATGCACCCTATGACGCCATTCTCGTCACCGCCGCCGCCCCGGCGCTGGTCGATGCCCTCAGCGTGCAGCTCGCACCTGGCGGGACGCTGATCGCGCCGGTCGGCGGCAGCACCGGGCAGTCGTTGTTGAGGTTGCGCAAGGACGCCCATGGCGTGATCGAGCAGAGCGATCTCGCGCCCGTGGTGTTCGTGCCGCTGTTGTCCGGAATGATCGACCGATGACTTCGGCGATGCAGGTATTCACCAAGAGGCACGCGACAACATGAAACTGTTTGGACCCCTTTACGAACGCGCACTGGTCTGGTCGCGCAGTCCACGCGCACCGGCCTTGCTGGTGGTGTTGAGTTTTGCCGAAGCGGTGATTTTCCCCGTTCCCCCTGAAATCATGCTGGCGCCGATGTGCCTGTCGCAGCCCCGGCGCGGGTTCTGGTTTGCGGGGCTCAGCCTCGCCGGCTCGTTGGCCGGCGCGGCGATCGGTTATACGCTCGGACACTACGCTTACGATGCAGTACGGCCGCTGCTTGCTTCGATCGGTTGGAACATCGAGCCGCTAGTGGCATCGTTGCGCGCGATGATTGTCCAGTCTCCCTGGAAGGCATTCTGGTGGCTCGTGCTGGCTGGATTCTCGCCAATCCCGCTGAAGTTCTTCACTTGGGCGTCTGGAATCGTCGGAGTACCGCTGCTACCGTTTTTCGCCAGCATGGCGGTCGGTCGCGGCAAGCGGGTGTTGCTGGTGTCCGCTGCCATTTACCTGGGAGGCGAGCGCGCGGAAGCCGCCCTGCGTCGCTACATCGAGCCAGTGGGCTGGGGCGCAATGGTGGTATTGGTTGCCGGAATCGGCTATTTCATGTGGAAGTCGCACGCTTGACGATCGAACGTCGCATGAGCGTTTTCGGCTTCGGCATGTTGTTGCTGCTGTCGATCACATTGCTGGCAAGTTGCGGCACTACGCGCGTGGTGCGCGAGCCCACAAACCGACATGAGGTTGCCGGGCCGATCCGCGTCTCCACGCCACGAAACGGCGCCACTGCGACCGTGCAGCGCGGAGAAACCCTGTATCACATCGCCACCGGGCACGGCATCAGTGCATTGGACCTGGCGATGTGGAATGACGTTCCCCCGCCGTATACGATTTACCCAGGCCAGCGCCTGCGCCTGTATCCAGTGGATCACGTTCAACGTCGTGCACCTGTTGCGGTGGCCACGGCGCATCCACCGAATGCTGCGCAAACCCGGCTGCCATCTGCACCAATCGTGACAACAACGGTTGTGCCTCCTCCTCCCTACAACCCACCGGCCTTGAGTCCATCTGCATCAAGTCCTTTCGCATGGAGTTGGCCGGCGGACGGCACCCTGGCATCGCGTTACGTGGCGGGCGAACCGACCCGGCAGGGCATTGATATCGCCGGGCAAGCCGGTCAGCCCATTCGTGCCGCAGCCGATGGCGTCGTCGTGTATTCCGGATCGGGGCTGGTGGGCTACGGCGAACTGGTCATCGTCAAGCACAACGACGCCTGGCTGTCGGCCTACGGCCACAATCGCGCGCGCATGGTGAACGAAGGTCAACGCGTCAAGGCGGGCCAGCAGATCGCCGAGATGGGTCACAGCGGCGCCGCGAGCGACATGTTGCATTTCGAAATCCGCTACAACGGCAAGCCGCTGGATCCGCTGCTGTACTTGCCAAAGCGATAGCGGGAATCAGGCCTCGGGTGCGGCAATGATGAATCCGGCCACTACGCGCCGGCCTTCGCCCGCGAGCACGCTGTAAGTCCGGGCTGCCGCGGAGTTGGTCATCACTTCGATGCCGAGCCCGCGGGTTAGGAACGCCGCCAAGATCACCGGCGGTGGAAATATCTGGGTCGCCCCGGTGCCGAGCAGGACAAGCTCGGGATGCAGTGCGAACAAAGGCTCCAGCTGGAATGCCGTCAACGTTGCCGCGTCGATGACCGGCCAGTCCTCGACCAGCGCATCGGGCGCGATGACGAAACTGCTGCGCACGATGCGCTCATTGACCAGCGCATGGTCGCCGTGCGCGCCGCGCAGGTACCAGGTGTAATCAGGGCGTTCTAGATTGAGTTGCATGGCTGGGCGATTTTGGCAGTTTGCAGCACGGGCAGGCGTTTCCTCCGACAACAACGCGTTTCAACCGTCGTTGTCATCATCGATCGCGGGAATCCGCTGCAACAGCAATTTGTCGATACGCGGACCGTCAAGGTCGACGACTTCGATGCGCCAGCCGGCCCAGTCGAAATGTTCGGCCACGTGCGGGATGCGACCAAACCAGGCGATGACCATGCCGGCGGCGGTGTGGTAATCGTGTTCGTCTTCACCCGGCAACGAGCGGCCGCCGAGCAGCTCCTGCATGTCGTCGATGGGCAGCGAGCCATCGACCAGCAGCGAGCCGTCGTCGCGCGTCACGACCAGCGGATCGGCGTCGGCGCTTTCGCCCGACTGCATGCGCCCCAGGACCGCGCCCATCAGGTCGTTCAAGGTGACCATGCCGGTGACATCCCCGTATTCGTCGACGACGAGCGCAATGGATTGTTGCTCCTCGCGGAAGATTTCCAGCAACTTCAACGCGTGCGTTGATTCGGACACGAACACCGCCGGGCGCAGCTTGCGGAACAGTTCCGGTTGCGTCTGGTCGAGCCTGTCGAGCAGCGTCTTGACCTCCAAAACGCCCAGCACGTCCGTGTCGCTGTCGCGATAGACCGGGTATCGCGAATACGGGGTTCGCCGCATGGTGGCGAGGTTCTCGTCGAAACCCGCGCCAGCGTCCAGCCAGGCGATGCGCGTGCGTGGCGTCATCATGCTGTCGGCGGTGCGATCGCCCAGGCGCATGACGCGATGCATCATGTTGCGTTCGTCCGAGTCGATGACGCCGGCCTCGTGGCTTTCGCTCACCAGCAGGCGGATCTCCTCTTCGGTGATGGTTGATTCGTTGCCCTTGTCCAGCCCGAGCAGTTGCATCACCGTGCGCGTGCAGAACGACAGCATCAGCACCACCGGCTTGGCGGCCTTGGCGAAAAAATCCATCGGATACGCGACGACCGTGGCGATCTGTTCCGGCCGCAGGGTGCCGATGCGCTTGGGCACCAGCTCGCCGATCAGCCCGAACAGGAACAGCATCACCAGGAAACCGGCGGCAAACCCGATCTGGTTGGCGTAATGCGCCAGTAGCGGGATATCGCGCACTGGCTCGGCGATCTTTGCGCCCAACGATTCGCCGCCGAAATAGCCGATCATCAGGCTGAGCAGGCTGATCCAGAGCTGCACGGCCGACAGGAAGCTTTCCGGCCGCTCAGCCAAATGTAGCGCCTTGCGCGCGCCGAGGCTGGTTTCGGCCATGTGCTTGAGGCGGCTTTTGCGCGAAGTCAGCACCGCCATCTCCGACATGGCGAAGAAGCCGTTGCACAGGATCAGCACCAGGACGATCAGCAGTTGCAGCACGCGGGCAGATCCAGTCGGGTCGGGCGGGTCACCCAAGCCAGTGTGAATGGGACGCCGTCGACCGGGCGTGCAGGCGCAGGCTGTTGGGTCGGGTAGGGGGAAATGACGTCGTCCATAGATGCGCCGGGGCGCGGACGGATCATAACAGCGGCCTTGGATTTTCGATTCCAAGCCTCCTGAAGCAGCCCAGCGCGGCGGCGCGTTGGAGTGACCCGTTAGCGTGCGGTATCGCGGCGCGTCATAATTCGGTCATATCCTTGCCACATTCGTTCACGGAAGTCCCTTCGATGTTTTCATTGCAGACGATCTTCGGCCAAGGCAAGCAGTTCTTTGCCTTCCTCGACGAGGCGGCCGTCGCCGCGCACGACAGCACCAAGGCGTTGTATGAAATGCTGAAAGCGCCCGAGCGCACGCCGGGACTTGAGGCGTTCAAGCTGGCGCGGCAACGCGAGCGGGTGGCATTGGACAAGATCAGCCAAGCGCTGGTGGACAGCTTCATCACCCCGATGGAGCGCGAGGACATCGAGTCGCTGGCATCGGCGCTGTACAAGATCCCCAAGCAGGTCGAACGGTTTGCCGATCGCTATGCGCTGGCGCGACATCGCCTTGAGGGCATCGACTTTGCTCCGCGTGCCGCGATGCTGGAGCAGGCGGCTGGCGTGGTCGTCCAGATGGTGCACCAGTTGCGCGACATGGGGCTGGAGCCCATGAAGCAGCTCAACGATCGCCTGCGCGTGCTTGAGGCCGAAGCGGACCGGTTGATCCTGGAATTGCATCGCGACATCTATTCCGGACGGCTGGACGCCAGCGAGATGTTCCTGCTCAAGGAGTTCTTCGAGATCCTGGAAAAAGCGATCGACCGCTGCCGCGAGGCCGGCGTTGTCGCCTATCAGATCGTGCTGAAGAACAGCTGAGGCGACGACGATGTTAAGTCTCGTCCTGGTCGTGGTCGTGACCGCGTTGGTCTTTGAGTTCATCAACGGCTTCCATGACACCGCCAATTCGATCGCGACCGTCGTGGCGACCAAGGTGCTGTCGCCGGGTCATGCCGTGATGCTCGCGGCGGTGATGAATCTGATCGGCGCGTTCTGGGGCACGGCGGTGGCCAAGACGATCGCATCGGGGCTGATCGACACGAAGGTCGTCGACGTAACCTCGCAGGTCATTCTGTGCGCGTTGGGCGGGGCGATTATCTGGAACCTGTTCACTTGGTGGCGCGGGTTGCCTTCGTCATCGTCCAATGCCCTCGTTGGCGGGTTGTGCGGTGCGGCGATTGCTGCTGCCCACAACAACTGGCAGGCGCTGATCTGGTCGCAGTCGGTCGGCAAGTGGACGGAAAACAAGGGATTGTTGTGGAAAGTGTTCCTGCCGATGGTGACGTCTCCCTTGATCGGTTTCATTTTTGGCGCGGCGATCATGGTCGTGTTGTGGGCGATCATTTCGGCAATGGCCAGCGCTGGTGGCCCGCTGGCGCGACTGGCACGGCCGCGCTGGGTGAATGCGTTTTTCAACAAGGCGCAATTGTTGTCCGCCGCTTACATGGGCTTCGCGCACGGCACCAACGACGCGCAGAAAACCATGGGCATCATCGCGCTGGCATTGTTCGGCGCGCAGTCGGCAGGCGCGCTGGACCACCTGCCGATGTGGCTGGACTTCCTGCATCCGCACAGCGGCGAGAATGGCATCGATGGCTGGATCATCGCGTCGTGTGCGCTTGTGATGGCCGCTGGTACCTCGGTGGGCGGCTGGCGCATCGTCAAGACCATGGGCCACAAGATGGTCAAGCTGCACCCGATCGACGGCTTCGGCGCGGAAATGGCATCGGCAACGATCCTCACCACCGCCGCGCATTTCGGCATGCCGGTGTCGACCACGCACAGCATCTCGACCGCGATCATGGGCGTTGGCTTCGCCAAGAATCCACGCGCGCTGAAACTCACTGTGATCGAGCGCATCGTGTGGGCGTGGATCCTGACGATCCCCGCCGCTGGTGGACTCGCTTACGTGTTGCTCAAACTGTTCGAAATGCTTGGGTGGGCCTAGAGCAGGTCTCCACCTGCCGACAACGCCCGTTCCATGCGGTCGCCCATGCCACCAATCTCAAGGATCAAACGGTCGACTTCGGCAGACGTCAGCCCGTGGTATGGGCGGTTCTCGCAGAGTTGCAGATAGGGCACGCCGTCGAGGTCGCCGATCGCCAGGTAGCCGACACGGCTGTCCCAGTTGAACGCCAGTGCGCGCTTGCTATCGATTCCGGTCGTCGGTGAAATTGCAGTGCTGACACGTAGATAGGTGCGCGCATCATCATCCTCCAGTTCGGACAGGAAGATCGATTGATGGCGCTGGCCGCCATCGAGCGACAGTTCCACGCAGACAACGTAAGGGTCCTGCATGCGCACCCGGAAGTCGCTGCTGGTGAGGTGGCTGCGGATCTGTTCGAAGTTCTGCATCGGCATCGCTGGGTCGGGGGATGACCGCTATGCTAATCCCGTATGGGTGCATTGGACACGAATGACGCAGGACACGAGGCGGCAGGCTCTGCGATCGAGCGGATTCAAGCCGTCGTGCGCGCCATTCCGCGCGGGAAGGTTGCCGGGTATGGCGAAGTCGCCCGGCGCGCCGGATTGCCAGGACGCGCTCGACTGGCCGCGCGCGTGCTCAGCATGAATGCCGATACGACATTGCCGTGGCATCGGGTGTTGAGATCTGATGGTCGCATCGCGTTTGCCGCGGGCTCGAAAGGTTTCCGCGAACAGTCCGAACGACTGCGCAGCGAAGGCGTCAGCGTTCACGACGGCCGCGTCCGGATGCCAAAGCGCGACCTCGACCTGGATGCGGAAGTCTGGCGACTGTAGACCAGACACTGGACACCAACCCGCCCGTTATCATGAGTGCGCGCGGGCATGTCGCCTGCAGTGCACACAGGACTCCTGATGTTTTCCAACATGCCCCCGGTCACCAAGGCGCTGCTGATTGCCAATGGTTTGGTGTTCTTGCTGCAGCTGTTGCTTGGCGAAGCCACGTTCACCCCGTTCGAACTCTGGCCACTGGGTGGCGGTGGCGACGTGTATGCGGCGACCGGCATGTTCCTGCCGTGGCAGCTGGTGACGTATGCCTTCCTGCACGATCCCAACAACATCTTCCATCTGCTGTTCAACATGCTGGCGCTGGTGATGTTCGGCTCGCCACTGGAGCACACCTGGGGCAATCGGCGTTTTGCCACCTATTATTTCGTCTGTGTGATTGGCGCCGGTTTATGCCAATTGGCCGTCACTTCGTGGATCGTGGCGCACGGTGGCGGAGTGGGTGCAACGATCGGCGCGTCAGGAGGCATCTTTGGCCTGCTCTTTGCATATGGCATGTTGTTTCCGCACCAGCGCGTGATGCTGCTGATACCGCCGATCCCGATGAAGGCACGCACGCTGGTGTTTGTCTACGGCGCGATCGAGCTGTTCCTAGGCGTTACCGGGACGCAGCAGGGTGTCGCGCATTTCGCGCACCTGGGCGGCATGCTGTTCGGGTGGATGCTGATCCGCTATTGGCGTGGACAGCCACCGTTTGGCAGGCGCGGACCACCACGTCCACGAATCGTGCGCTGACTGCGGCTTATATCCAAAATCCGTAAAGAATCGGGGCGATCATCGCCCCAATTTTTTATTTCCGATGCAGGGCAGTCAGCGCCAGATCGAGACCTGATGGTCCGTTGCGCGCTGCATTGGCGCCCCGGCCTTGCACGAGAACGTCGCACCGAAGCTTGGCTGGTCGGCCAGTGGCCCGTTGGTGCGCCACTGACCGGGAGCATGCACGTCGGTCGCGGCCAGGCGCGTCGCCATATCGGCCGACATCTGCTGCGGCCACAACTTCGCCCAGGCCTGGTAGAACGCCTGCTTGCCAGTGACTGCGAGCGCGGGTTGTGACGTCGACAGTGCGTCCCACGCAAGTTCAACGCCGGCCAGGTCGGCTGCATTTTCATCGCGCGTCTGGCGGCCATTGACCGCCACCCCAGTCAGTCCAGGCCACGGATATTTGCCGTATTGCGCGGCCAGTTGACCGGTGCGCGTGTCCCATGCCGCCGCATCGGACGGGGTCCACCAATCGCGCAGGCTGCCGCTGGCGTCGACCATGCGCCCGCTGCTGTCGAAGCCGTGCGTGAGTTCGTGTCCGACCAGCGCACCAAATGCACCGTATTGCGCTGCGGCGTCTTGCGTCATGTCCAGTACCGGTGCCTGCAGCATCGCTGCCGTCACGATCAGCCGATTCTGCGCGATGTCGTAGGCCAGCGCCGGTTGTTGCGGCAGCACATTCCAGCGGCGACCGGCGTTGTCGTGGCCGATGCGGCGCATTTCCTCGCGATGCCGCCAAGTGGACGCAATCAGCATGTTGCTGCCGAAACTGCCACGCCCCATAGGCTGCACGGTGTAATCGAGGTCACGCGCGGGCGCACCGATTTCGATCTTGAGCTTGCCCAGTTTCGCCTTCGCTTCGGACTTGGCGGCAGGGCTCATCCACGTGTTTCGATCGATGCCGCGTCCCAGCGCGTCACGCACCTGCGTTGCAATTTCCGATGCGCGCGTTTTGTTCGCATCCGGCAGGTAGCGTCCGACGTATTCGCGCCCGATCATGGGCCCTGCTGCCAGATTCATCGCATCCAGCACCTGTTGCTGCCTCGAAGGCACGGCGGTTTCACCGCGAAGCACCTGTCCCTGGAAGGCGTAATCGACGTCGCGCCAAGGCTTGGACAGGTACGGCGCCATCGCCGCGCCAACCTGGTAGCGCAAATATGTTTTCCATTCCGCCGGCTTGAGGCCGCCGACCAGGGCGTCAAGCTGGGTGAACAGCTGCGGGTTGGCCATCGACACACTCTTGTCGCTGACACCTTGCACCTTGAGGAAGTCGTCGAGTTGCAACTGCTTGTACTGCTTGCCCAAGGTCGCGGTGGTAACCTGTGCGTAGTTGGTGCGCGGATCGCGCAACGACGGCAAGGGACTCGATGCCTGCGCGATCCGGGTTTCCAGATCGAGTACCGCTTGGGTGTCGGCTTGCAACTGTTCCGGCTTGCTGCCGGTCAGCGCCAGGATCTTCGACACGTAGTCGGTGTAGCGACCGAGCAAGGCACGGGTGTCGGGATCGGTACGCGTGTAGTACGCGGGATCCGGCAGGCCGAGTCCACCCTGGCTGAAATAACCGATGTGGCGGTCCAGATCCTGCAAGTCCACATCGGCATTGAAATTGAACAACACCGGGATCCCGACCTGGTGCAGTGCCGCAATTGCCGGCGATATGTCCTTGCTGCGGCGTATTGCATCCACGCGCGACAGCAGGGGGGCGATCGGATTGGCCCCATCGCGTTCCACGGCTGCTTCATTGATGCCGCTGGCCCAGAAATCCCCAAGCAATTTCCCCACGCCGGCTGGCGCCTGCATGTCGGCCGTGAGCAGGTCGATCTGCTGCTGCTGCGCGCGCT
Organism: Lysobacterales bacterium; assembly: GCA_038213095.1. Lineage (GTDB taxonomy): Bacteria > Pseudomonadota > Gammaproteobacteria > Xanthomonadales > Xanthomonadaceae > Cognatiluteimonas. The sequence goes on from JBBQTR010000002.1 coordinate 44,176, forward strand.
GTGCCAGCTGTCCCAGTGCAGACTGCATCCCCGGCCCGGTCACGGCGTTGGCCTTCAGCCAGTCCGCATTCGCCTGCTCATAAAAATCGCGACAGGCAAGTGATGCCTCCGGTATTTTTTTCGATGCTGATTTTTTCTTCTTTGCCGCATCGGCAGCAGGCGCGGCGAGTACGGTGAGCAGGGCCACGCCCAGGACGAGTGCAACGGGTCGCGAAGTCGGCATTGTGGGATCCATCGATGATGATCAAAGGAGTGTAACAAGGCCCTGATCGGTGACGCTGAACGCTTCTTCCACCAATAAAGAAGCCCGGTTTCCCGGGCTTTTTCTACTCGTTCAATCCGCGCTACCAGATCACGACCTGTTTGTCTGCGGCACGCACCATCGGGTCACCCACCTTGCACGAGAACGCCGTCGCAAATGCAGGCAGGTTGGACGGCGCACCGATCGCGCGAAAATCCGCCGGTGCGTGTTCGTTGCTGTTGACGATGACCTTCATGTAGTCCGGCGTGTAGTTACTGCGCCACACTGTTGCCCAGTTGATGAAGAAGTGCTGGTCGCGGCTGAGTCCGTCGATCATCGGGTCGGGCGTGCCGGCCGTGGCAGTCTTCATGGCGTCGTAAGCCGTAGCCAGGCCGCCAAGATCGGCGATGTTTTCACCCAGCGTGAGCTTGCCGTTGACCTTGAGTCCCGGCGCGGCCTCATAAGCGCTGAACTGGTTGACGAGTTTGTCGGTGCGCGACGCAAAACCCTTGGAATCAGCAGCGGTCCACCAGTTCTCGAAGTTGCCGGTCGGACCGAAGCGACTGCCCTGGTCGTCATAACCGTGCGTCATCTCGTGACCGATGACCGCACCGATTCCGCCGTAGTTGGCCGCGTCATCGGCTTTTGCATCGAAGAACGGCGGCTGCAGGATAGCCGCCGGGAACACCACTTCATTCTGCATCGGGTTGTAGTACGCATTGACCGTCTGCGGGCTCATGCCCCACTCGGTGCGGTCGACGGGCTTGCCGATCTTGCCGATGTCCCATTTGTAGTTGAATCGTGTCGCAGCCAGTACGTTGCCGATGTAACTGTCGCGCGAGGTCTGCAGGCCGCTCCAGTCGCGCCACTTGTCGGGATAGCCAATCTTCGGCGTGAACGCCGACCACTTCGCCAGTGCCTTGGCTTTGGTCTGTGGACTCATCCAGTCGAGTTTCTCGATGCGCGCCTTTAGTGCATTGCGCAGGTTCTGCACCAGTGTTTCCATCCGCGCCTTTGATTCGGCGGGAAAGGCGACCTTGACGTACATCTGGCCCAAGGCTTCGCCGACATTGCCGTCGATGGTCTTGAGCACGCGCTTGCCGCGCTCCTTCTGTTGCTTCTGCCCGCGCATGGCCTTGTTGTAGAACGCGTAGTTCTCCTGCACGAATGGTTCGCTCAGGTACGGCGATGCTTCATCCACGGTGTGGAAGCGCAGGTAGGATTTCCACGTGGAGGCCGGCACATCACCGAGCATCCTGTCGACTTCCTTGTGGAAGGCCGGCGTTGCCAGTGAGAACATCGCCGGCGCAGCCAGTCCCTGGGAGGCGAAGAACTTCGACCAAGGGAAATTTGGAGTCAGCTTGTCGGCAGCCGCGAGCGTTGTCGGGTTGTAGAAGATGGATACGTCGCGCGCCATTTCCTGTTGCGACTTCGAAGCTTTCGCGAGCCGTGTCTCGAACGCGATGACCGATTTCGCCTGAATGGACGCGTCGCCTGAAGGCACGCCGGACAACTCCAGCACCTTGGCGATGTGCGCCTGATAGGCGTCGAGCTTGTCCTTCTTGTCCTTGTCGAAATAATAGCCACGATCCGGCAGGCCAAGTCCGCCTTGCGATGCGTAGCCGATGTTCATCGTGGAATCCTTGAAGTCAGGACTCGCGCCGAAGCCGAACAACACGTTTTCGCCATTGGCCGCGCTGGTGCGCAAGTACTCGGCAATGCTGCCTTTGTCGGTCAGTGCGTTGATGCCGTCCAGGCGATCCTTGAGTGGAGCGATTCCCTGCGCATTGACTGTTGTGTCGTCCATGCCGGTCGCCCAGAAATCGCCGACGAGTTTGTTTACGCCGCTCGCATCAGGATCCGATGCCGCACGTTGCGCGAGCTGCCGTTGCACGGCGAGGGAGCGTTCATCGAGCATATCGAACGCACCCCAGCTGGAGCGATCACCCGGAATGGCATTGGCCGCCTTCCACTTGCCATTGACGTACCCGCCGAAATCGGTACATGCGTTCTTGCTGGTGTCGAGGTCGCCGATCATGAAACGGTTGACGGGCGGGAGTTTGCCTTCATCCAACTTGAAGACATCAGTGTCAGGTGCTGGCAACACGGTCGCGACATCTGCCTGGGATGTGTCCTTTGCCTGTTTGAGGCAAGCAGTCAAGACGAGCGCGGACATCACTGCCACGAAAAGCATCGCGGGCTTGGGCGTGGATTTGGGCATGAGGATTTCCATGTTGATGTGATTTGCTGGTCATTCAACGAAAGCCGGAGCCCGGCCTTCGTCCTTGAGTTGGGCGAATGAGTAATAACTACTGCGCGCCACGAGGTAGCGCGCAGTCGTCGCATCAGGCCCGTGCAATCACCAGATCACGACACGCTTGTCGTCGGGCCGCACCATCGCATCGCCTGCCTTGCACTGGAACGCGGCGGCGAACGACGGCTCGTTCGAGGGGGCACCAATTGCGCGGAAGTTCGCCGGTGCGTGCGGATCGGTATTCAGGCGCACCTTGAGTTCTTCCGCTTTGAAATTACGGCGCCACACCGTGGCCCAGTTCAGCCAGAAGCGCTGGTTCTCGGTGTAGCCGTCGATCTTCTCGTCTGGAGACTTGCCGGCATCGGCCAGCGCCTTCTGCAGTGCATCGAACGCCACCGTCGTGCCGCCGAGGTCAGCGATGTTCTCGCCGAGCGTCAACTTGCCCTTGACGTGCAGGCCGTCGATGGAGGTGTAGTCGTCGAACTGCTGGACCAGCTTGGCGGTGCGCGCCTCGAAGCCCTTTTTGTCTGCCGCCTGCCACCAGTTGGCGAAGTTGCCCTTGGCATCGAATTGGCTGCCCTGGTCGTCGTAACCATGCAGCATTTCGTGGCCGATGACCGAACCGATGCCGCCATAGTTGAGCGCCGGGTCCGCCTTCGGGTCGAAGAACGGGGGCTGCAGGATCGCAGCCGGAAACACCACTTCATTCTGTTGCGGGTTGTAATACGCATTCACGGTCTGCGGAGTCATGCCCCACTCGGTGCGATCAACCGGCTTGCCAACCTTGCCCATCAGCCACTGGTAGTTGTACTTGGTCGAGGACACCACGTTCTGCAAATAGCCATCGCGTGATGTGGCCAGTCCATCCCAACTGCGCCACTTATCCGGGTAGCCGATCTTGGGCATGAAGCTGTCCCACTTCTCGATCGCCTTGGCCTTGGTGTCGGCGCTCATCCAGTCCAGCTTCTCCAGCCGCGCCTTGAGCGATGCACGCAGGTTGTCCACGAGCTTCGTCATCGCCGCCTTGGATTCGGGCGGGAAGTACTGCTTGACGTACATCTGGCCGAGCGCCTCGCCAACGCCGCCCTCGGTGGTGTCGAGCACGCGCTTCCAGCGGGGCTTCTGCTCTGTCTGCCCATGCAGTGTCTTGCCGAAGAAATCGAAGCGCTCGTCGGCGAACTTGTCCGACAGATACGGCGCCATGTTGTCGACCGTATGCGCACGCAGGTACGCCTGCCATTGCTCGACCGGCACGTCCTTGATCATCGCGTTCAACCCGGCGAAGAACTTCGGCTGCGACAGCGAGAACCCATCGACCGCCACGCCCTGTGCCTTCAGGAATTCCGACCAGGAGAAATTCGGCGACATTTTGTCGGCGTCAGCGACTTTGACGAAGTGATACTGGTTGAGCGGATCGCGCTGCTCGATCGGCGACAGTGACGCCTTCGCCAGTTGTGTCTCGAATGCCAGCACGCTCGCGGCTTGTTTGTCGGCGTCGGCCAGGACGATGCCGGTATTCTGCAATTGCTTGCTGACGTGGGAGACATACGCGTCACGAATCTTCTTGTAGCTGTCATCGCCGGCCTTGGGGCCGTCGCTGAGGTAGTACGCTTTTTCCGGCAACGCGAGCCCGCCCTGGTCGGCGTAGGCGATCACCATCTGGGAGTTCTTGAAGTCGGCGTTGGAATAGAAATTGAAGAGGTCGCCGCGACCAGCGGCGAATTCGTCGCGCAGGTACTGGGTGATGTCGGCCGGTGTCTTCAGGGCGGCGATCTTGTCCAGCATCGGCTGGATCGGCGTCGCGCCGGCCGCGTTGATCTTCGCCTCATCCATCCCGGTGGCGTACACATCACCAACAAGTTTTTCAAGGCCGGTGCTATCGGTCTTGGCCGCGGCGGCTTCGGCCAGTTGCTTGCTGGCTGCCAGCGAACGCTCGGTGAGCATCTCGAAGCTGCCCCACGTGGTGCGGTCGCTGGGGATTGGATTGGCCGCCAGCCACTTGCTGTTGACGAAGTCGGCGAGGTTGTCGCAGACCTTCTTGCTGGTGTCCAAATCGGCGACGGAAAACGCGGCAGTGGGCGGTAATTCGGCAGCCGGAGGAGGCGTGACCGCCGGCGTGGTCGCCACGGGAGCGGTTGGCGTCGCAGGAGCTGCGGCCTGCTGTTGAGAGCAGGCTGCCAATGCGGCGGTAATGGCAAAGGACAACAACAACGCTTGAAGTTTGCGAACGATCACGTAGAACTCCGGCCCGGCGGGCGGCATGTGGAAAGAATCCGGCAGCTGGTACCGGGCCTTGGGTATTCAGAAAAGGGATGCGGTCGCCCGCTGGTGCACACGCGACTGTAGCTGCCGCAGGCGTTCGCGGCGGGTGTAGAAGGTCATGCTGCTGGCGTAATGAAATTTTTACTTCAGATGCCTAAAAGCATGCGTGATACGGTGGAAGCTTGGCAGCTGGAGCCGGATATGTGGAGTCGAACATGCGCGTAACCTTCCATGGCGCGGCCGGTGAAGTCACCGGCTCGATGCACGAAGTTGAAGCAGCCGGCAAACGCCTTTTGCTGGATTGCGGGATGATCCAGGGCGACCGCCATGCGGAAACCCGCAACGTCGCCGATTTTCCGTTCGAGGTGAGCGCCCTCGATGCGCTCGTGATCAGCCACGCGCATATCGACCATATCGGCCGCGTGCCGTTGCTGGTCAAGCGCGGATTCACAGGACCCATCTACGCGCAGGAAGCGACTGCCGACCTGATGCCGATCATGCTGCTCGACGCCGCCTCGCTGTCCGAGCAGGACGCCAAGTACGCAAACGAGCATCGGCAACCAGGCGAAGCGGACATCCAGCCGCTCTATACGCGGGACGATGTCGATGCGGCGCTGCGGCTGCTCAAGCCACTGCCCTACGACACCCGCAGCACGCTGTTTCCTGGCGTGGATGTTGTCTTCCACGATGCCGGTCACATCCTCGGTTCGGCCATCGTCGAACTCCACGCGGACGACCGCACGCTGGTGTTTTCCGGCGATCTTGGGCCGAAAGACACGCCGATCCTGCGCGATCCGGAGACCGTCACGCACGCTGACCTGGTGCTGATGGAATCGACCTACGGCGACCGCAACCACAAGGATCTCGCGGCGACCGTCAGCGAACTCGGCGACATCTTCGAAGCTGCGTGGCGCGACAAGGGCAACGTGTGCATTCCCGCGTTCGCGGTCGGCCGCAGCCAGGAGCTGCTGTATCTGTTCGCAATGCACTTCGACGACTGGAACCTGTCGCGCTGGCAGATCTTCCTCGACAGCCCGATGGCGGCCAAGGTTTCCGGTGTCTATGCGCGGCATCAGGAACTGTTCGACGTTGATTCGCAGAAGGTATGGAAGCAGCGGCCCGATCCGTTCCACATGCCGAACCTGAAGATGACGCAGACGCGCGACGAATCGATGGCGATCAACAGTGTTGAATCCGGCGCGATCATCCTGGCTGGCAGCGGCATGGCCAACGGCGGACGTATCCTGCACCACTTCATGCAGAACATCAGCAAGCCGCAATCACACATCGTGTTCGTCGGTTACCAGGCCGAAGGTACGCTCGGCCGTCGCCTGGTCAATGGCGCGCCATGGGTACGCATCCACGGCCGCGATCTCCCAGTCAAGGCCAAGGTCCATACGGTCGGCGGCCTGTCGGCACACGCCGACCAAAGCGGCCTGATGGAATGGTACGGCGGCTTCGAAGGCCATCCACCGCTGGTACTGGTGCATGGCGAGGACAAGGCGCGCGAAGCGCTGGCGGGCGAGATCGGCAAGCGCGACGGCATCACGGTGCAGCTTGCCCGTCCTGGCTTGGTGCTCGATGTTTAAGCGAGAGAGAGGCGGAGCCCGGTCGCGGAATTTACGAGGCTGTCGAGGACTGCCACGTACTGACGACGCGAGGCATCCGATGCGCGGCTCACCAATCCAGCCAATTGTATGGCTGGCCATGTTGGTTGCGGGCGGACTGACCGCCACCAGCGCTTCCGCAGCACACGGAATGATCGAGCCAGCGGCATCACCGAGGCATCCCGAGTTGTCCGTGATCGCCAACGCGGTCTCGCCGCGATCACTGCACGACATCGACGCGGCGCTGGTCGGCTTTGGCACCCGCAGCACGTTGTCGGACACCAGGTCCGACACCCGCGGCATCGGCGCGGCTCGTCGCTGGGTGAAGTCGCGATTCGAGGCCATCTCCAAAGACTGCGATGGCTGCCTGGATATTGTCACGCCGTCGCAGGTCTTCACCGGTAAACGCATGCCGGCGCAAGGCGTCGAAGTCATGGATGTCGTCGCGATCCAGCGCGGCACCACCGACCCGGATCGTGTGATCGTGATCACCGGCCACCTGGATTCGCGCCGTACCGACGTGTTGGATGTCACCGGCGACGCCCCGGGCGCCAACGACGATGCGTCCGGAGTGTCCGCGCTGATCGAAACCGCGCGCGTTCTAAGCCACTACAAATTTGCCGCGACGCTGGTCTACTCGGCCGACTCGGGAGAAGAGCAGGGGCTGTACGGCGGCAAGGTCATCGCGAAATACGCCGTTGACCATGGCTGGAAGGTCGAGGCCGACCTCAACAACGACATCATCGGCAGCCCGCGTGGCGGTGATGGCCAGAGCGACCCGCACCGCGTTCGCGTGTTCGCGGAAGGCACCAAGAGCAACGAAACTCTGGAGCAGGCAACGTACCGCCGCTATCACGGTGGCGAGGTCGATTCGCCTTCTCGCAATGTCGCGCGGTTCATGCAGGCGCTTGCCGATCGTTATCTCGACGGCTTCCACGTGCGGATGGTCTACCGCACTGACCGTTACGGCCGCGGCGGCGACCAGACGGAGTTTCTGGCCCAGGGCTTCCCGGCCGTGCGCGTGACCGAGTCGCATGAGGATTACACGCACCAGCACCAGGACATCCGCACCGAGAATGGCGTGGCTTATGGCGACACGATCGTGCACGTGGATTTTGCCTATCTGGCCAGCGTCACCCGGCTCAACGCGATCACCATGGCTGCGCTCGCCCACGCTCCCGCGCCGCCGACGGGCGTCGACATCAAGGGCGAAGTCGCGTACGACACCACGGTGTCCTGGCAAGCCGTCCCTGACGCGGTCCGATACAACGTCTGGTGGCGCGATACCACTGCGCCGCAATGGCAGCATGCGCGCGACGCCGGCACCGCCACGTCGCTCAAGCTCGCCGGCATCAATATCGATGACTTCTACTTCGGGGTTTCCGCTGTCAGTGCGGGCGGCTGGGAGAGCCCGGTGGTGTTTCCCGGGTTCGCTGGCAGCTTCGAGCGTTCGCCGGCGCCTGCCGTTGGGCCGACTTCAAACTGAACAGGGGACGTCGTGGGTGGCGCATTCAGCCGGATTCACGTACAGTCCGCCCGGTTCGCGCACGGCTGATCCGTTTTCCTAGGTAAGCCTGCCGCCGGTCGAGGTGTCATCCGACCATTCGCGGCCTTCTCCCCGCACGCCTTTCGTCGCGCAGACACGGGGCCGGAA
>JBBQTR010000003.1:0-36482 GCA_038213095.1 Lysobacterales bacterium
GGTCCCGCTGCACCGGATCGATCGCGATACCGCGGGTCTGGTGATGTTTTCCGCACATCGTGAGACGCGCGCGGCGTATCAGGATCTGTTTCGCCTGCGGCGGATTGAAAAATCTTACGAAGCACTGGCTCCGGCGTTGCAGCAGCATGCGTTCCCGCTGGTGTATTCCAGTCGGATCGTGCCAGGCATGCCGTTTTTCCGGATGCAGGAAGTGAGTGGCGATGCCAACAGCGAAACACGCATCGACGTCATCGAACGCGGCCAAGTGACCTGGCGTTATGCATTGACGCCGGTCAGTGGTCGCAAGCACCAACTGCGGGTGCAGATGGCTGCGCTTGGCGCCCCCATCCTCGATGATGTCCTGTATCCGGAATTGCGGGAGCGCGCGACGGACGATTATTCGCAGCCACTGCAGTTGCTGGCGAAGTCACTGGAGTTCGTGGATCCGTTGAACGGGGAGACGCGACGTTTCGTCAGCCGGTTTGCGCTACCGTCGGTGGAATTCAACCACGCGGCGGGCGCGGTTTCTTGAAGCCACCAGCTCCACGCGGACCGGCACCCGGCGGCTTGCCGGTGTGAGCTGCTCGCGCCGGGCGCGCATCGCCGGTCGCATGCCGTCCGTGTGGTCGTTGTCCGCGCGTGCCGCCATCCGTATCCGCCGGCCCCGCGCGCTGGATACGCAGCGGCTGTCCGGCGATGCGCACCTTCTTCAGGTGATCCATCAATTCCGGCGGCATGCCTTCCGGCAGGTCGACCAGGCTGTAGTCGTCCCGGATGTCGATGCGGCCGATGTAACGGCTTTCCAGGTCGGCCTCATTGGCGATCGCACCGACGATGTTGCCCGGTTGCACACCGTGTATGTGGCCGACTTCGATGCGGAAGGTTTCCATGCCGACTTCGGCCCCGGAGGCATCGCGAGGTGCGCGCGGCGGCGCGTCATCAAATAGGGTTTCCCCCGTGTTACCTGCGGCATGTGGCATTGCAGAAGGCGGCGTGAATTGGCGCTCGGCATGACGCGGCGGGCGCGATTCAAATGCAGGACGTTCCCCGCGCGGTGCGCGGTCGCGAGGACTACGCTCATGGGAGGGGCGCTCATCCCGGTCGAATCGTGGCCGTTCTGCCGGTGGCGCCTGCAGCAGCAATGGCGTCTTGCCCTGCACCAGTTTCGCCAACGCGGCGGCGATATCGACCGCGGGCACGTCGTGCTCGCGCTCGTAGCGTTCGACCAGTTCACGGAACTGCAACAGATCGCTGCTTTCCAGTGCCGCACCGATTTTGCCGAGAAACTTGCCGACACGTTGTTCGTTGACCGCGTCGACGCTGGGCAGCTGCATCGGCTCGATCTTCTGTCGGGTAGCGCGTTCGATCGCGCCGAGCATGCCGCGTTCGCGTGGCGCGACGAACAGGATCGCTTCACCGCTGCGCCCCGCGCGGCCGGTGCGGCCGATGCGATGCACGTAGCTTTCGGTGTCGTAAGGAATGTCGTAGTTCAGAACATGGCTGATTCGGTCGACGTCCAGTCCGCGCGCGGCGACATCGGTGGCAACGAGGATGTCGATGCGCCCGTCCTTCAGCGACTGGATCATCTTTTCGCGCTGCTTCTGCTCGACATCGCCGTGGATCGCGGCAGCGGACAGGCCGCGTGCGGCCAGTTTCTCGGCCAGCTCCTGCGTGCCGAGCTTGGTGCGCGCGAACACGAGCATGCCGTCGAATGGCTCGGCTTCAAGGATGCGCGTCAAAGCATCGAGCTTGTTGACGCAGCTGACCATCCAGTAGCGCTGGCGGATGTTGGCTGCGGTCGCGGTGGTGGATTTGATTGCGATTTCGACGGGGTCTTTCAGGTAGGTCTGCGCGATGCGCTTGATCTGCGCGGGCATCGTCGCCGAGAACAAGGCGACCTGGCGCGTCGCCGGCACCTTCTTGAGCACCGTCTCGACGTCGTCGATGAAGCCCATGCGCAGCATCTCGTCGGCTTCATCCAATACCAGGCAACGCAGTTGGGAGAGGTCGAGCGAGCCGCGCTCCAGGTGATCGATCACGCGCCCGGGCGTGCCGACGACGACGTGCACGCCGCGCTTCAGTGCGCTCAGCTGCGGTCCGTAACTCTGGCCGCCGTAGATCGGCAGCACATGAAAGCCGGGCAGGTGGGTGGCATATTTCTGGAACGCTTCGGCAACCTGGATCGCTAGCTCGCGCGTTGGCGCCAGCACCAGTGTCTGCGGTTTGGTTTGCGCTGCATCCAGGCGCGCCAGGATGGGCAGCGCGAAGGCGGCGGTCTTGCCTGTGCCGGTCTGCGCCTGGCCGAGTACATCGCGGCCCTGCAGCAGTGGCGGGATGGTGGCGGCCTGGATGGGCGAGGGTGACTCGTAACCGATGTCGGTCAGCACCCGCAACAGCGGTTCGGGCAGGCCCAGATCGCTGAAACGGACGGATGCAGCTGGAGTCGCCGCGGAAGTCGAAGTCGGGGCAGGGTCGGCGCTCATGGCACTCTCATGGGCCGGGGGGCCGTACGGGGAAGCTGACAGTTTACGCGGCGCTGCACGACAGGCGCGCGTGCGTTACTCGCGTTGGCTGGATGGATCGTCCTGGCCGGAAAGAGCCGGTGGGTTGGCGGCATCCTTGGCTGACTGTTTTTTGGCCAGTTTTTCGTCCTGTTTCTTCTTCTTTGCGATCTCGCGCTGGCGCTTTTCGAACGAATAATTGGGCTTTGCCATGGGCAATCTCCTTGGGGAAGGACCCTAGTCTAGGCCAACAGCGCTGAAGCCACCGTTGGCAGGACGCAGTTCAGAGCCGCCGAACCCGGAAATTGCGCCCCTTGATGCGTCCGGCCTGCAGCTGCGCAAGCGCCTGGTCGACCTGGTTGCGCGCAATGGCGACATAACTGCGGGTGGCGAAAACGTCGATCTTGCCGATGGCTTCCACCTTTAACCCCACGCCCCCGCTCAGTTTGCTACCGGTGAGTGCGCCGACGATATCTCCCGGGCGCAGCTTGTCGGTGCGGCCGGCGTCGATACGCAGGGTTGCCATCATCGCGGTTGGCGCACGGCAGGTTTTGAGGTTCGCAAGCGGGGCACGCGACCAGCGCAGGGGCGCGCCTTGTTGCGTTTCCAGCTGCATGGCACGCGGCATCTCGCGCGGACTCACCAGGCTCAATGCCAGTCCGCTGCGTCCGGCGCGACCCGTGCGCCCGATGCGATGCACGTAGACGTCAGGATCGGTTGGTAATTCGTAATTAATCACCGCGGCTAGGTCCTCGATGTCCAGCCCACGTGCGGCGACATCGCTCGCGACCAGCACGTTGCAGCTGCGGTTCCCGAACTGCACCAGCACTTCGTCGCGATCGCGCTGTTCCATGTCGCCATGCAGTGCTGCGGCTGAGAATCCAACATGGGCGAGCGAAGACGCGACATCGTCGGCGTCGCGGCGCGTATTGCAGAACACGACGGCCGATTCCGGGTTGTGCTCGAGCAGCAACCCCGCAAGCGCCGCCGGTTTCTGGGCGAGGTCGACTTCGAACAACAGTTGCGTGATGACGGCCTGGTCGGCGGCATCGTCCACCGAAACTTCCAGCGCATCGCGCATGTATTTGCGGCCGATGTCGCGGATCGCTTCGGGATACGTCGCCGAAAACAACAGCGTCTGTCGATCCTTGGGTGTCTTTCCGATGATCTCGCGGATGGGTTCTTCGAACCCCATGTCGAGCATGCGGTCGGCCTCGTCCAGCACCAGGATGCGCAGTCCGCGCAGGTCAAGTGCCTGTTTACGCAGCAACTCCTGCACGCGGCCGGGCGTGCCGACCACGACATGCGGTTCGTGCGCCAGCGATGCCAGTTGCGGGCCCAGCGGCATGCCGCCAGTCAGTGTCAGCAACTTTAGGTTGGCGATGCCGGTGGCGAGCTTGCGGAGGTGCTTGCTGACCTGGTCTGCCAATTCGCGCGTGGGACACAGCACCAGCGCCTGCAACCTGATCTGGGCGGGGTCAAGTCGATGCAGAAGGCCCAAGCCGAAGGCTGCGGTCTTTCCGCTGCCGGTAGGCGCCTGCGCGATGACGTCGCGGCCGTCGAGCAAGGCAGGCAGGCTGCGGGCCTGTACGGGGGTCATCTCGACGTGGCCAAGGGCGTCCAAACCCTGGAAGAGCGACGGAGTGAGCGGCAGGTCGGTGAATTCGGCAGGCGTCTTGGTCATGGCGCCATGATCGCAGCTTGGGATTATTCACGCAGGCGCACTGCTGATGTGCTGACACTGGGTCTGTTGAATGAATCATGGAAGACACGTCGATCAGGCCTTCCAGGGTTAAAGTCCGGACTTGCGAATCCTGAGGAACTACCCGATGAATTTGTCCAAAGAGAATATCTTGCGGGGCCGGACTGCGAGTGGATGCGTTGGCGAGGCGCTCCGGAACCAGCCTTACGCGGAGCCGTCAGGAGTATCTAGAGTGAGTGTGAAATGAGGACCATCAGTGACTTCGAAGCGGTCGACCTCCAAGGCAATGAACAAGCCTTGTCGCAATACGCGGGAAAGGTGCTGCTGGTGGTGAATGTCGCATCGAAGTGCGGGTTCACCCCGCAATACGCAGGGCTTGAAAAACTCTGGCGCGAGTATCGTGATCGCGGCTTGGTGGTGCTCGGATTCCCATGCGATCAGTTCGGTCACCAGGAGCCGGGCGATGCTGCAGAGATCCGGAATTTCTGCTCGCTGAACTACGACGTGGATTTCCCGATGTTCGCGAAAATAGACGTCAATGGCAGCAACGCGCATCCGTTATGGCAATGGCTCAAGGATGAAAAGGGCGGGTTTCTCGGCATCGACGCGATCAAGTGGAACTTCACCAAGTTCCTCGTTGGCCGGGACGGTCGCGTCATTGGGCGCTATGCACCCACCGACACGCCCGAATCGTTGACAGCTGACGTCCAGGCCGCACTAGGGTGACCGCCGTGCGTTCACCGTACGAACTTGAGTTCCGTAGTGTGGGTGGTGAACTGCAGGTGGTGATTCGGGGCGATGATCGTCACCCTGAAAACGTGCTCGCCTGCTGGCGGGAGATTGCAGTCCAAGCGCAACGGCGCGATGCGGTGCGTCTGCTGGCGATCAGCCATGTCGCCGGTGAACCCATGCCGATGGATAAAATGCCGGCGTTCATGGCAAGCATGACTGGTCTCGGACTGGAGGGCGTGCGCGTGGCGTACGTCGACATGCAGGGCTTCAAGACGTCGTTGATGGAAACGGCTGAAATCATGGCGTCAGAGCAGGGATTCAGTGTCCGGGTTTTCGACAACGTGGTCGCAGCCGAAATGTGGCTCAGACACGGAGATGAGTGAGCGACGCATTCTTCGGATGGACTACGCGATTTATCAATGCGGTAGCAGTCCGCCCTCGGCTCGCTCCATGGTGATGCGTCCGAGTATCTCCCGCGATGCCGGCGTCCACACGGCCCAGGCGTGGCTGCCTTTTCGAACCAGGACATGCGAAGGCAACAGCAATGGTGTCAGCGTCGGCATGGTGCCGCGCAGGTAATCGTGGTCGCCATAAGCGAGCCATACATTGCGTGCATGCGCCGGATCGCGTGACCACGTTTGCAGGTGGCGCCAGAGTTCGTGCTGGAAGTTGTCTCCGTTGACCTGTGCCGGCACTGGGCCCGGATTCCAATGTGCGATGCCGCCGGCCGCCGCGATTTCCTGCAGCAACGGTTTCTCGCCCAGGTATGGCGCCATCAGCACAATACCGTCGACGCTATCCGGCCACTGCGCGTCATGCATCAGCGCACCCAGACCTCCGAGCGATGCGCCGAGCAACCAGATTTCGCGATAGCCGTGTGCATGCGCCGGAACGATGATCTCGTTGTGCAATCGCCGTTCGGCGCTGCCCTGGAGGTAGTAATCCATGGTCAGCCCGCTGAGCGTCACGTCGGCATCGGGCCATTGCGACTGGATGGCCTGTGCAATGTTGGTACGTTGCAACCCGGCAAGGCCATCGCCGCGCCCGGGCAATACCACCACCAGTCGCGTGGCCGGCTGCTGCGATGCCGGTATCAGCGTGGTGGGGACGGGCTTGTCTGGATTTCCTTTCGGATAACAACCAGACAACATGCCCAGCGCGAGCAACAGACCAGACCAGGACGGGCGCATCGACATCTCCTTGAGGTTCTCGTGATGGTCGACGGCAGCCTGTCAGTGCTTCGTGAGCGTGAGTGACGTTATCCAGTGGTCCGCAACTTCATGGCGTTTGGGGCGCCTAGTCGAATTTTGGCTTCGTCGAATAAAACAAAAAAAGGACGCCGAGGCGTCCTTTCATGGTGCTGTACGAATTCATGATGACGTGGGCAACGTCGCCATCCGGTTTTGCCAATCCCTGACTCAGCGGTTGCCACCTTGTGGGCCGCGGTTTCCTCCACGATCCCCTCCGCTCCCAGGACGCCCGGCACCGCGAGGGCCGCCCGGTCTTCCACCCGGCTTACCGCCCGGCCGCGGGCCCGCTGCTGGACGTGGCGCAAACCCGCCTGGACGCGGATTGCGTGGCTTGTCGCCATAGGGATTGAAGCTGCCGGGATTGGCATGGTCGGAGGGGAAACTCGGTGCATTGCCAGGGTGCCCATACGGGCGCGGTGCGCGCTGAGCCTGGCCTGCGCCCGGTCCGCGCGGACCACGTGGCGCATCCTGGTTGAATCCGCCTTCGCGCCGTGGCCCGCCGCGCTCACCTGGCTGTCCGCCGAATCCGCCGCCTGGACCGCGATCACTGCGCCCTTTGTATCCGCCCGGCCCACCTGCACGGGGAGCTCCCGCAGGCTTGTTGCCATATGGCTTGCGTGGACCCCGCTCGCCGTCGGGATTGCGATGTCCCGCTGGCCCTGTGGCCACACCTTCGGGCACATACCAGGTGCGGAAGGCGGCCGGATTGCCGGCGTCATGGCCTGCTCCGGGCTGCTGATCGCCACGCGGTCCGCGTTGGCCGGGCTGGCGCGGGCCTTTCGGCTTGAACGCCTTGTGCACCTGTTTGGCCGCTGCCTCGCCACTGACGGTGAGCGCGCCACTCTTGCGCGGACCGCCACGACCGCGACCGCGATCTTCGCGCACGTTGTCGAAACGACGCAGTTCTCGGCCTTCGTCAGCGGTGTTGTGGCCGCTGATGTACCCCTGCGAGCGATGCTGGCCGCCGACCTGCACGGTCGACTTGGTCGCCTTGCGTTGGCCGATCACCGGCTGCAGCGTCAATGCCGAAGGCGTGCCATCTTCCAGCCCGAGTTCGTTGCGCAGTGCGTCGACCTTGTCGGCCGCGACCTCCTGCGAGTGGCCGCGCAGCAACGGCTGCGGCAGTTCGATGGTGCCGTAGCGGATTCGCTTGAGCCGGCTGACCTGGCAACCCTGCGATTCCCACAGGCGGCGCACTTCGCGATTGCGGCCTTCTTTCAGCAACACGCGGAACCAGTCGTGCGAATCGGTACCGCCGATGCGCTCGACCTCGTCGAATTTCGCCGGGCCATCCTCCAGTGCGACGCCACGCTGCAAGCGGTCGACCAGCTTGTCGGAGACCGTTTCCTCGCCTTCGGGCGCCCGCACGCGGCAGACGTATTCTCGTTCGACTTCAAACGAGGGATGCATCATCGCGTTGGCGAGTTCGCCATCGGTCGTGAGCAGCAGCAGGCCAGTGGTGTTGATGTCCAGTCGGCCGATGGCGATCCAGCGCGCGCCTTTCAATGCCGGCAGCGCCTCGAAGATGGTCGGGCGACCTTCGGGGTCTTCGCGCGTGGTGACTTCGCCTTCCGGCTTGTTGTACATCAGCACGCGGCTTGGGTCGGTCAGTGCGCTGGCGACGAAGGTGCGGCCATCGATCTCGATCTTGTCGCCGCCGGTGACGGACATGCCGACCTTGGCGACTTCAGCGTTGACCTTGACCAGGCCATCGGCGATGCGCTGTTCCAGCGCGCGACGTGAGCCGAGCCCGGCCTGCGCGAGAACTTTGTGCAATCGCTCCTCCAGGCGTGGTGCGTCGGAGGCGGCGGTATCACTGTCGCGCTTGAGGGTCAGCGGACGACGTTGTTTCTCGATCATGTGTGGCTCCGGTCGCTGTCGCCGTCTTCGGCGAGGGCGGTGTCATTGGTTGAGTCGTCTTGCGATTCGTCTGGGTTGAGGGTGTCCCCGTCGCCATCCCGGGCGTCGGCATCGGACGTGAAGTTGGCGATGTCATGCTGGTTGTGTTCGTCCTGCGGTGCATCGCTGGAAATATCACCTAGCAGCATCGGCGCGCCATCGAACTGGAGTTGCGGTTCCAACTCGCCGATGTCCTTGAGTTCGGATAGCGATGGCAATTCGTCCAGCCGTTTCAGGCCGAAGTAATCCAGGAACGTTTTCGTGGTGGCCAGTAATTCCGGTTTGCCGGGCACGTCGCGATGGCCGACGACACGGATCCATTCGCGTTCCTCCAGCGCCTTGATGATGTTGCTGCTGACGGCCACGCCGCGCACCTGCTCGATCTCGCCGCGCGTAATCGGCTGGCGGTACGCAATCAGCGCCAGCGTTTCCAGGGTCGCACGGGTATAGCGCGTCTGGCGCTCCGTCCACAGCCGTGCGACCCATTGATGCACGTCGGCCTTGACCTGATAACGGAAGCCGGAGGCAAGTTCCACCAGCTCGACGCCGCGTTCAGCGCAATCGGCCTGCAGTGATTCCAGCGCCCGCTGGATGCTGCCATCCGGGGCCGGGTCATCGAGGGAGAACAGCGTCTGCAACTGCGCAAGCGTCAACGGCTGGTTGGCGGCAAGCAGCGCAGCTTCGATGATGCGGGTGATGAGGATTTGGTCCATATGCGCGTCAGTCAGTAAAAGTTGGCGGTGTGGAATGCGCAGGCGTCATGAAGCATCGTTGGCCGCTTCATCATCGAACTCGCTCGACAATGCCAGTGTCCGGTCGCCGTCGCCGATTGCCAGCGACTTGATGTAGATCGTCGCCATCGGTGCGTCCTGCACCAGGTCTAGCAGGTGTTCCTTTGCCAGTTCCAGCAACGCCAGGAACGTCACCACCACGCCGAGTTTGCCTTCCCGCGGCTCGAACAGTGACTCGAAGCGATGGAATGCCCCGTCCGACAGGCGGGCCAGCAGTTCACCCATCCGCTGGCGCACGCTCAGTGCGTCGCGCTTGATGGCATGCCGAGTGAACAGCTCCGCACGCTTGAGCACGTCATGCAACGCCAGCAACATCTCACGCAGGTCGACGGGCGGTGGCAGTTTGACCGACGCGCGATCCGGCAGGAACACAGCTGCAGGCGTCGTGTCGCGATCCTGGCGGGGCAGGGCGTCGATGTCCTCGGCGGCCTGCTTGAAGCGCTCGTATTCCTGCAGGCGACGGACAAGCTCGGCGCGCGGATCGGTTTCCTCACTGTCGTCGATGGTCGAGCGCGGCAGCAACATGCGCGACTTGATCTCGGCCAGGATCGCGGCCATCACCAAGTATTCGGCAGCCAGTTCGAAGCGCATCTCGTGCATGCCCTGGATGTAGGTCACGTACTGGCGCGTGATCTCTGCGACGGGGATGTCAAGGATGTCGAGATTCTGCCTGCGGATCAGGTACAGCAACAGGTCGAGCGGACCCTCGAACGCATCGAGGATGACCTCAAGTGCGTCCGGTGGAATGTATAGATCCTGAGGGATCTGCAACACGGGCTGGCCAAGCACCATCGCCAGCGGCATTTCATGCTGTTGGGGGGCCTCATGCTGTCTGGCAACAGGCAGCTGCGGCGTTATCGGCAATGGTTGGGTCGCGTCGGACGCGGATTCGACAGTCATGCGGCAATGGTCGTGCAGTAATGGTCTTGGAGCAGGGCTATCAAGACCACGCGGTGTCACTGGAGCGCACGCCTGGTTGGCGCGGCCGTGGAGGATCACTTGCAAGGCGTCGGGTCAAGCGTCGCCAAAGGTGCTGTTGCCAGTCCATGCTGTCGTCAATTCGTTGCCTCGCTGCAACTCGCACACGAGACGACAGTCGAACGTGTGTCAGCAAAAAGCTGGGGCTGGCAGGGACCACGTTGGCTTGGGGCTGGGCATTCCCAGCGGTGGCTAACCACCACTGCCGTCCGGCCTCCAGCAATGCTGGCAGGGTACGGGGTGGGCGGCGAGGTGTCCAGCGGGTGCCGAGTGCGGTCGTCTTTATGAGGCCGCGGCTACAATCCCGCGTCGCGATTGGAGAACACAACGATGTGGTATGCGATCGAAGGCTACGACGGCCCTGACGTGCTTGATCGACGGTTAGGTGCGCGTGCACAGCATCTAGCGCGACTTGAGGCGTTGCGCGACGCCGGGCGCCTCCTGCTGGCCGGCCCATGCCCGGCCATCGATGCGGAAGATCCCGGACCTGCGGGATACAGCGGCAGTATCGTGATCGCTGAATTCCCGTCGATCGAGGACGCGCGCTCATGGGCGGATGCAGATCCGTACGTCGCAGCTGGCGTGTACCGGACGATCGAGGTCCGGCCCTTCCGACGCGTCCTGCCGTGAGTGTAGAACCCGACAATGCCTTGCGCATGGTTCGCATGCGGGAGTTGCTCACGGCAGCGTTCGCACCCGAGTCGCTATTGGTGACGGACGACAGCCACCGCCATGTCGGACATGCCGGCGCAAGCGATGGCCGCGGGCATTTCACCGTCGAAATCGTCAGCGACGCATTCGCCGGCATGGCGCCCTTGGCACGTCACCGGGCCATCTACGCTGCGTTGGGCGAGATGATGTCTACGGACATCCATGCGTTGTCGATTCAAGCCAGGTCCGAATCAAACGCTCGCGCTTAAGTGGCAATGCCGCACTGCAGCATTCCGGCGTGATCCAGGACAGCTTCTTGAGGCGTCGGTAGGCGCTGGTTAACGGTCTCCGGCCCTGAATAACAATTGCTTTACACGTTTCGATGAAAACGTTTACAGTCGGCCAACGTAGCCACAGTCGACGGGGAATCGATGGGCGATGCGGTCACCATCAAGGACGTCGCGCGCCGGGCCAATGTCTCGGTGGCGACCGTCTCGCGGGCGCTCAATGGCCATGTCAACGTGGCCAATGCCGTGCGGCTGCGGGTGGTCAACGTGGCTACCGAGTTGCGTTACACGCCGCATCATGCCGCCCGGAGTCTGAGCAGCCGTCGCACCCACACGATCGGTGTGGTGCTGCCCGACCTGCACGGTGAGTTTTTTTCCGAACTAATACGTGGAATCGATGGTGTCGCCCGTGAGCGGGGCCTGCACCTGCTGGTATCGAGCTATCACGGGCATCCGGACGAACAGCTTTCGGCCTTGCGCGCCATGCGTGGGCGTGTCGATGGATTGCTGGTCATGTCGCCATCCATCAGCAGTGCGGACTTCCTCGGCGAGCACCTGCTGTCATCGCTGCCTTCGGTATTGATGAACTCCCACAATTCCATGCCTGGCTGCCGCACCGTGAGTGTCGACAACCATGGTGGGGCACGAGCGATGGTGCGCCATCTGGTGGCCTGCGGGTGTCGGCGTATCGCGTTCATTGCAGGACCAAAAGACAACTTCGAGGCGCAGGAGCGACAGCGCGGATACGAGGATGCGCTGGTGGAAACCAGCCTGGAATCCGGGAAATGGGTGATACCCGGTGACTTCGACGAAGCATCAGGGCACCACGCCGGTCGACTGCTGCTCGATTCGAACAACCGGCCTGATGCTGTGTTTGCCGCCAACGACATGATGGCGTTGGGCTGCTTGTTCGCGCTGAACCAGGCCGGCGTGCGCGTGCCAGATGACATTGCGCTGGCGGGCTTTGACGACATCCCGTTAGCACGCTACGTGCATCCCACGCTGACAACGATGCGGGTGGACATTTCCGAACTCGGCGCACGCGCGATGCGCATGCTACTGGATCCACCGCTTGGCGACGAAGTGACGACGTTGGCCATTGGCACCGAATTGATCGCGCGGGACTCCACACGCGTGCGATCTGACAGTTCCTGACCAACGAACAACGTTCAGATCTTTCATGCCCATAGATGTAACCGATTACAACGCTGCACCGCCTTCGGAGAGAAGTCATGAAGCAAAGCCACCGCCTGCAACGCCGATACAACCGCACCGTCCTGTGCTGCGCCCTTGCCAGTTGCTTGGCCGTTGCGGCTCCCGCCGCGCTCGCGCAGTCGGCCGAAGCCACATTGCGGGGCCAGGTCGCTGGTGCCGCGGCCGGTACTGAAGTCACTGCCAAAAACGTCGCGACCGGTGCCGTCCGCCGCACGCAGACTGCGGCCAATGGCAGCTACACGCTTGTCGGATTGCAGCCCGGAACCTACACGGTCGAGGCGGGCACCGGTGCGTCACAGACGGTGCAACTGAGCGTGGCGTCGTCGGCAACACTGAATCTGCAGGGGCCCGGTGCGGCCAGTACTCCGAGCAACCTTGACACCGTTATTGTCACGGGGGCGGCTCTTCAGGACGTCAAGAAATCCGAAGTCGGCAAGACCATTTCCTTGCATCAGATCCAGACAACTCCGCAGGTCTCCCGTAACTTCCTCGAGTTCGCGGATACGGTCCCGGGCATGGTGTTCTCAGTGGACAGTTCTGGTGTTACTTCGCTACGAGGCGGCGCGCAGAACAACAGCACCACGAATGTGTACATCGATGGCGTGGGACAGAAAAGCTACGTCAAGGAAGGCGGTATAGCGGGTCAATTCAGCAGCAATGGCAATCCCTTCCCGCAGCTGGCCATCGGCGAATACAAGGTCATCACCTCCAATTACAAAGCCGAATATGGCCAGATTTCCAGCGCTGCCGTCACTGCCGTGACCAAATCGGGCAGCAATATCTTCCACGGTGAAACGTATTACCGCTTTACCAGTCCAGAACTGCGGGAAAAGACGGTAGCTGAAGAGCAGCCGGGTAAAACGAAGGGAAACGAATCCCCAAACCGGGAATACGGATTCGCCTTTGGTGGGCCGATCATCCAGGACCAGTTGCACTTTTTCATGAGCTATGAGGCCAAGCGTTTCGATAACCCGCGGAATGTCTTCGCAGGGGTCCAGCCATTTCCCACCGGCGTCCTGCCGCCAGATGTCGAGTCGCAGTTTGGCCCCGCGACGCTGAATTTCAAGGAGGACCTGTTCTTCGGCAAGCTGGACTGGGAATTCTCCGATCGCGATCGCGTCGAGTTGAGCGCGCAGGTGCGTAACGAACATGCGGACGGCAACATCGGCGACCAGAATGCGGTGTCGCACTCGATCATTGTCGCCAACACCGACAGGCGCTACGCGCTGCGGTGGGAACACAGTGCTGACAACTGGTTCAATGAGGTGATCCTCACCCATGAGGACTCCTTCAACAACCCGACGCCACGGAACTTCGGCAACGGCTCCATCTATACCTTTGACCCGCTCAACAACGCGACGATCATCCAGGTTGGCGGCGCCGATCCTCGCGCCGCGCAGATCAAGGGCCAGAAGGGGCCTGCGATTGAAGATAACCTGACCTTCAACAACTTCGCATGGCATGGCGAACACACCATCAAGATGGGCGCCAAATTCAAGGACATCACGCTGCACGCGCAGGATGCGTCCGATATCGACCCGCAGTTCTATTACGGCGTGGACAACACCGGCGCCGCCGCAACGCCCTACAAGGTGTTTTTCACCAAGCCGGTAGCGGGACTCGGTGGCCTCAGCCCGGTCGTGGATACCAAAGCCAAGCAGCTTGGCGTCTTCATCCAGGATGACTGGGCCGTCAACGACAAGCTCACGCTCAACCTCGGCGTCCGCTGGGATTACGAGAAAAACCCGGCGTACCTGAACTTCGTCACGCCACCCAATGTGGTCGCGGCACTCAATGGGCAGGATCCGAATGCACCCGTTGGACAGACCTATGCACAGTCGCTGGCCAATGGCGGGATCAACATCAACGACTACATAAGCAATGGCCATAACCGCAAGGCGTTCAAGGGCGAATGGCAACCTCGCTTCGGTTTCTCGTACGACCTGAACGCTGACCAGAAACATGTGATCCACGGCGGAGCCGGGCGCGCGTACGACCGGGATCTCTACGATTACCTCCAATTGGAAGTCACCAAGACTGCGCTGCCCGGCTTCGAGGTGTATTTCAAGGATCCCGCGACCGGCCAATGTCGCGGTAATCCCTGCTATGACTTCAATCCGAACTACCTCAATGGCATAGGTAACCTGCAGGCGCTGGTGCAGGCGGGCAACGGTGGCGAGGTCGATCTGCTCAACAACAACCTCAAGGCACCGTATTCGGATCAGTTCAGCCTCGGCATGTCCAATCAGGTCGGCGAGTGGCAGACCGATGCGACGATCAGCCGCGTGTTGAGCTACGACGGCTTCGTCTACACACTGGGCAACCGCTACCCGAATGGCGACTTCTTCCAAGGCGGCGGGCAGCCTTGGGGGAATGGCGTACCCGGTTTTGGCGCGCTGATCGTGGGTAACAACGGTATCGAGACCAAGAGCACGCAAGTTTTGCTGTCCGCCGAGAAAGCTTACACCAGGGCCTCGGGCTGGGGCGCGTCGTTCGCCTACACCTACACCCATGCCAGGCAGAATCGTGACATTGGCGAACACTATTCGTTTGATGAAGCCACCATCGGCAATTATCCGTTCTTGGTCTCCAACGCCGCCGCCAAGCACCGGTTGGTGATGACGGGTTCGTACGACATTCCATGGGGAATCACGTTGGGACTGAAGGTGGCGCTGGCCACGCCGATTCCGGCGAACAGTTTCGTGTGCCAGCCACCGACACAGCCAGGCATGGGGTTTTGCGTGCCAGCGGACACAATTCCCCCGGGTAACGGTCGTTTCCTGATCGGTGGAAAGGCGTGGGGCTATCGCTCGGTGGATTTCCAGGCAACCAAGGATTTCAAGCTGGCCAGCAGCCTGACCGCATTCGCGCGTTTTGATTTGCTCAACGTGTTTGACTTCGACAACTACACGACATTGGCCATCGGCAACCAGAATGGCCATCTTGAGTCCAGATACAGCACCAACGGTGATTGGACTGGCGTGCCCCGCACTATCAAGTTGGAAGTGGGATTGAGGTTCTGATTGGGTTCCTTCGACAAAAGCAATTGCAAAGACAGCGGTACGGGGCGCGGCCCCGTACCGCATGAAAGCCCGCCCCTGTTGTCTTTTCGAGCCTGAGTTGTTCGAAAAGGCATGACCAACACACCCATCAAGAACATCGTCATCGTAGGTGGCGGCACGGCTGGCTGGATGGCTGCCGCCGCCTTCGCCAAGGTGCTGGGACCTGCGTACACCATTCGCCTGATCGAATCCGAAGCCATCGGCACGGTTGGCGTCGGCGAAGCGACGGTGCCGCACCTGAAGTTGTTCAACAACCTGCTGCAGATCGACGAGATCGATTTCATCCGCAAGACACAGGGGACGTTCAAGCTTGGCATCCAGTTCAATGACTGGTGCACACTGGGTGATACCTACATCCACGGGTTCGGTACGGCCATCGGCCAGAACCTGGGCCTGCTGCCGTTTCATCAGTACTGGATCAAGGCCCGGCAGGCGGGGTTTGCTTCGGAAATTGGTGATTACTCACTCAATACGCTGGCTGCTCCGCGTGGGAGGTTCATGGCGTCGGCGACCGACGTGCCGCCCAATTCGCCGTTGGCGAATATCGCGTATGCCTACCACTTCGACTCCGGTCTCTATGCGCGTTACCTGCGTGGATACGCCGAGCAACGTGGTGTGCGTCGCACGGAAGGCATGATCGCCCAGGTTCTGCTTGATCCGGAGAGCGGCTTCGTCCAGGCGGTCGAGCTTGCCAAAGGAGAGCGCATCGAGGGCGAGCTGTTCATCGACTGCTCCGGTTTCCGCGGGTTGCTGATCGAAGAAGCGTTGCATACCGGCTACATCGATTTCACGCACTGGCTTCCTTGCGACCGCGCACTTGCCGTGCCCACGGAAAACGTCGGCCCGCCGACGCCGTACACGCGATCGACGGCGCGCGAAGCGGGCTGGCAATGGCGCATTCCCCTGCAGCACCGCACCGGCAATGGCTATGTCTACTCCAGTGCGCATGTCAGCGACGACGAGGCGGCGGCGACCCTGCTGAAAAACCTCGATGGCCGTCCGATTGGATCACCACGTCCGTTGCGCTTCACCACGGGGCGCCGGAAGAAATGCTGGAACAGGAATGTCGTGGCACTGGGCTTGGCCAGTGGTTTCATGGAGCCGTTGGAATCGACCGGCATCTACCTGATCCAGTCCGGTATCTCCAAGCTTCTCAATTTGTTCCCGCGCGAAGGCTTCAACGAGGTTCTCGTTGATCGTTACAACAACCAGTTGTCATTCGAGTTCGACCGGATCCGCGATTTCCTTGTCCTTCACTACCATGCAACGCAAAGGGACGACACTGCGTTCTGGAATCAGTGCCGCGAGATGTCGATCCCCCCCGAGTTGCAGGACAACATCAACCTGTTCCGGGACAGTGGCCGGTTTTTCCGTAATGCCGAGGAGATGTTCGCCGATGTCAGCTGGGTCGAAGTCATGATCGGGCAGGGGATACTCCCGCAGGGTTATCACCCGCTGGTCGACCAGGTGCCGGCCGATGACCTGCGCCGCTTCGTCGCCAGCGTTGGCGACACGATCGCCCGATGCGTGGATGCGATGCCGATGCACCAGGCCTTCATCGACCGCTATTGCGCTGCGGAAGCACTGGCATGAACCGCTTTGCGACATCCATGACGGCGCGACATCTCATCCGTGTCGCATGCCTATCCATCGCGGTGTTGGCAATTGCCGCCTGTGAAACCCAACCCACACAATCAGTTGTTGCACGCCCCTACGTTGCGACCCAACCTGCGCCGCCAACGCTGTCGCCTCTCGTCGACGACCTGGAGCATCGAACGTTCAATTACTTCTGGGAACTTGGCAGTCCGGTCAACGGACTTGTTCCCGACCGCTGGCCGACGCCATCCTTCTCGAGCATTGCCGCAGTCGGATTTGGGCTGACGGCGTATGGGGTTGGCGCCGAACGGGGATGGATCAGTCGTGACCAGGCGGTGCAACGCACGCTGGCGACTCTGCGTTTTTTCGCCAGCGCACGGCAGGGCACCGGGACTTCGGGCATGACCGGCTACAAGGGTTTTTTCTACCACTTCCTGGAAATGGACAGTGGTGTGCGCAGTGGCACCAACGAAGTCTCGACCGTAGACACTGCGCTGCTGCTGGCTGGCGTGTTGTTCGCGCAGACGTACTACGACCGCAGCAACGCGAATGAAGCAGAGATCCGAACCCTTGCCGAAAAAATTTACGGACGCGTGCAGTGGCCGTGGGCACAGGCGCGCAAGCCGTGGATCGCCATGGGCTGGACACCCGAACATGGAATGATTGCTTACGACTGGAAAGGCTACAACGAAGCGATCCTGGTCTACATCGAAGCACTCGGTTCCACGACGCATCCGGTAGACAAGGATGCATATGCCGCATGGACATCCACCTACGACAAGACGTGGGGAACTTTCAAGGGGCGGGAGCACCTGAGCTTCCCGCCTCTGTTCGGCCACCAATACTCGGAAGTCTGGCTGGACCTGCGCGGTGTCCAGGACGATTACATGCGCCGACACGGCATCGATTATTTCGAGAACAGCCGTCGCGCCGTACTGTCCCAGCGTGCGTATGCCATCGAAAATCCCTCCCGCTGGGATGGTTACGGAAAGGACATCTGGGGGCTCTCGGCAAGCGACGGACCCATCGATGCGACGCTTCCGTTCAAGGGTGGACCGCGTCTCTACCGCACGTATTCGGCGCGGGGAGCCGGCATCGAATATGTGCTCGACGACGGAACCATCGCGCCGACGGCTGCGGCGGGTTCAATTGCCTTCGCACCGGAGATCGCTATTCCTGCAATCAGCGCGATGTATGACCGCTATGGCGCGAATCTCTATGGCAAGTATGGCTTTCTTGATGCCTTCAACCCGAGTTTTCAGTACGCCGACGCCAAACTGCATCATGGAAGGCTGGTTTCTGGCGTGGGCTGGTTCGATACGGATTACCTTGGCGTCGATCAGGGCCCGATCGTGCTGATGATTGAGAATTACCGCAGCGGCTTTGTATGGAGCGTCATGCGACGAAACGCGCATGTCCGTCGCGGGCTGCAGCGTGCAGGTTTTACCGGAGGCTGGCTGGCGACGATCGCGACGCCAGGTGAGCGTAACGTCGCTGAACCGGTGTTGCACTGAAGCCGCACATGCAACGGCGGGGGCTGCCATGGTTGTTCGCCGCTGTACTTGCCTTGGCTGCGTGCGGAGACCAGCACGACAAGCGAACTGTCATCCGCTTCTGGGCAATGGGCTATGAAGGCGAAGTCGTTGCCAAGCTGTTGCCGGCATTCGAGCGTGAAAATCCGGATGTGCGCGTCGAGTTGCAACAGTTGCCATGGACCGCCGCACACGAAAAACTGCTGACGGCCTTCGCCGGCGATTCACTGCCGGATGTGTGCAGCCTGGGCAACACGTGGGTGCCGGAGTTTGCTGCGATCGGCGCGCTCGAGCCGCTGGATACACGTATCAGCCGCTCGCCGTCGCTCATCATCGACGATTACTTCCCCGGCGTCTGGCAGACCAGCGTGGTTGGCAGCACCGTATACGGGTTGCCCTGGTACAGCGAGACCCGGGTTCCGTATTACCGCCGCGACCTGCTCGCCAAAGCGGGGATTTCACAGCCGCCGCGGGACTGGGCAGAGTGGCGAACCGCGATGGCGGCGATCAAGCGCATGGTTGGCCCTCGACGCTACGCCATCCTGTTGCCGTTGAACGAATTCGAGCCACTGTTGAACCTCGCCATCCAGCAACCCGAGCCGTTGCTGCGTGATGGCGGGCGTTATGGAAATTTCCGCAGCGCCGGCTATCGCAAGGCATTGGCGTTCTACAAGCAGATGTTCGACGAACACTGGGCGCCGCCAGTGTCCGACGTGCAGATCTCGAATGTCTGGGACGAGTTCGGCAACGGCTTGTATACGTTTTACATTTCCGGTCCCTGGAACATCGCCGAATTCCAGAAGCGTCTACCTGCGTCGCAACAGGCCGACTGGATGACGATGCCGCTGCCTGGACCCGATGGCCCCGGTGCCTCGATCGCTGGCGGCACGACGCTGGTGTTGTTCAAGCGCTCGCCGCACAAGGACGCGGCGTGGAAGCTTGTCGAATACCTGTCGCGGCCATCGGTGCAGGTCGCGTTTCATGGGTTGACCGGCGACCTGCCGCCCCGACGCTCGCCGTGGTTGACACCTGCACTTGCCAACGATTCATACGCGCGAGCATTCAGGGAGCAGCTTGAGCGTGCGAAGCCAGCGCCGCGTGTCCCGGAATGGGAGCGCATTACTGACGAGATGAAGCTGGTGGGCGAGCAGATGGTCCGCGGTCGGTTGACCGTCGACCAGGCAGCAGTGGAGATGGATCGCCGCGTCGACGCCATCCTGGAGAAACGGCGCTGGATGCTCGACCACGCACAGACGACAGTGACTCAATGAAAACTGCACTGGCGGGCTGGCTGTTCGTCGCACCCGCACTCACCGTCATCGCCGTGTTCTTCGCACTACCGGTGCTGTCTGCATTGGCGCTGAGCGTGACCGACTTCGACATCTACGCGCTGGCCGACAGCCGCAACCTGCGGTTCGTCGGACTCGACAACTATATCGGCTTGCTGGCGAATCCGCTGTTCTGGCATGCGCTGGGCAACACGCTGTATTTCGTGGCGGTCGGCGTGCCGTTGTCCATCATGCTTTCGCTGGGCGCCGCGCTGCTGCTGAACTCGAAGCTCGGCTGGTTCAAGCCATTTTTCCGCACGGCGTATTTCGCACCTGTCGTGACGACCGTGGTGGCGGTCGCGGTCATTTGGCGCTACCTGTTCCATACCAGCTATGGACTGGTGAACTGGATCCTGTCGATCATCGGCGTCCATCCCGTCGATTGGCTCGGTGATCCGCACTGGGCGATGCCAACCATCATCCTGTTCGCAGTGTGGAAGAACTTCGGCTACAACATGATCATCTTCCTTGCCGGCCTGCAGGCCATTCCGGAGGACCTCTACGAAGCAGCACGCATCGATGGCGCCTCTGGTTGGCGCCAGTTCCAGCACGTGACGCTGCCGATGCTCGGGCCAACGATGGTTCTTGTCGGCATCCTGACTCTGGCCGGATATTTCCAGCTGTTTGCCGAGCCGTATGTCATGACGCAGGGCGGGCCGCTGCAAAGCACCGTCAGCGTGCTTTACCTGATGTACGAGCAGGGGTTCAAGTGGTGGAACCTCGGCAACGCCTCGGCGGTCGCGTTCCTGTTGTTTGTGTTGATGAGCATCGTCACCAGTGCGCTGTTGTGGCTCGCCCGCAAGCGGGGCGTGCAATGAACGAGCGCCTGGCCAAAGTCATCATGAACGGCCTGCTGATCGGTCTGGGCGCATTGAGCCTGGCTCCACTGCTATGGATGCTGTCCGTGTCCCTGATGCATCCCGGCGAGGCGAGTCACTTTCCCCCACCGCTGTTTCCGAAGGCTGCAAGCCTGGACAACTACCGCGAACTGTTCGTGCGCGGTGGCATGGGTCGCTACCTGTTCAACAGCCTGGTCGTCGCAACAGCGACGACCCTGCTGTCGCTCCTGCTCAACACCCTGGCCGGGTATGCATTTGCCAAGCTGCAATTCGCCGGCCGTGAGCAACTGTTTCGCGGCCTTCTGGCGGCAGTGGTGATTCCTGCGCAGGTGGCGATGATGCCGTTGTTCCTGCTGCTCAAGCAGTTGCATCTGGTCAACACCTACGCGGCGGCCATCGTGCCTGGCATGGCCGGTATCTTCGGTATTTTCCTGGTACGGCAATATGCCCGTTCGATCCCGGACGACCTTCTGGAAGCTGCGCGCATCGACGGTGCAGGCGAGTTCCGCCTGTTCTTCCAGATCGTATTGCCCGCGCTGAAACCCATCCTGGTCACGCTTGCGATCTTCAGCTTCCTTGGCGCATGGAACGATTTCATGTGGCCATTGATCGTGCTCACCGACGACCACCTGCACACGCTGCCGGTCGCGCTCGCATCTCTGTCGCGCGAGCACGTGCAGGACAATGAACTGATGATGGCCGGGTCTGTGGTCACCGTGCTGCCGGTGCTGGTGCTGTTCCTGGCGCTGCAGCGCTATTACCTTCAGGGCCTGATGGCCGGTAGCGTCAAGGGATGAGCGCGCGAATCGCTTCCATCCTGATGGTGGTGCTGGCGTGCACCGGCGTGCGCGCCGCAGAGCCGCGCCTGCTTGATGATTTCGAGCGGATCGATCAGTGGAAGACCGTCGCCTCGGACAGTGTCACGGCATCGCTGCAACAGGTCGACGGCGTGCACGGCAAGGCGCTTTGCCTGGATTACAACTTCAACGGTGTATCGGGCTACGCCGTCGCGCGTCGCCTGCTGCCGATAACCTATCCGGCCAACTACGAGTTCGCCCTCCAGCTACGCGGAAGCGGCCCGGTTAACAACCTCGAGTTCAAGCTTGGAGACTCCGGCGGCGACAACGTGTGGTGGGTGGACAAGCCGAATTTCCCGCTGCCGTCGCAGTGGACTGCGTTGACATTGAAGAAGCGCCAGATCGTATTTGCATGGGGCCCTAACCCGGACAAGTACCTGCACAGCTCGCAGAGTTTCGAGATGACGATCAGCGCAGGAAATGGTGGCGGTAAAGGCAAAGCCTGCATCGATGACCTGGCGTTCCGTGAGCTGCCTGCTGCTGACGGTTCCTTTGCCAGGCCACTTGCAACCGCTTCTGCACAAACGAAAGATGGTCAGGCCGGCAATGCGGTGGACGGCAATGCGGCGACGGCATGGCGTGCGCCGGCCGGTGCCCAGACGCTCACGCTCGATCTCGGAGCTGAGCGCGAGTTCGGCGGATTGACCCTGCATTGGGCCGCGGGCCGCTACGCCTCGCGATACGCCGTGGCGCTTTCCGACGATGGCCATTTGTGGCGAACGGTGCGCACGGTCGCCGTGGGGAATGGCAACGTCGATCCGATTGCGCTGCCCGAGTCACAGTCGCGCTATGTCCGCCTGCAGCTCCAATCGGGTCCGGGTCCAGACTATGCGCTTAATGAGATCGCGATCGAGCCGTTGGAATTCGCGGCCACGCCGAACGATTTCCTGAAAGCGGTCGCGAAGCAATCGCCACGCGGTTGGTTCCCGCGCGGGTTCATTGGGGAGCAACCGTATTGGACGCTCGTTGGAGTCGATGGAGGCAGTGATCAGGGATTGATCGGTGAGGATGGCGCGATCGAGTTGGGAAAGGGCCGCATCAGCGTAACCCCGGTCGTACTGGAGGACCGGAAACTGGTGACATGGTCCGACGTGGAAACGTCGCAATCGCTGCTGGAGCGTTACCTGCCGATTCCATCGGTGCAGTGGACCCATCGTGATTTTGGCTTGCGGATTACGGCCTTCGGCCAGGACCGCGGTACGCAATCACGGCTGCTTGCGACGTATCGGCTCGTCAACCACGGCAGTGCGGCACGGGACTTCGTACTGGCGCTGACCGTGCAACCGTTCCAGGTCAATCCGCCGAGTCAGTTCCTCAATACGGCTGGCGGTTTTGTGCCGATTGATGAACTCCGACTGGCAGGCAAGCGGGTGATGATCGGTGCGGGAGCAGGTCAAGCGCCGGCGACCGTCCTTGAAAGCCTGCAGCAACCCGAGGCTGTTTTCGCGACGCAGTTTGATGCAGGCATGGTCGTGGAGCGATTGGCTCGCGGGGATGTGTTGCTGCTGGCCGATCAGGCACAGGTACACGACGAGACGTCGCTGGCGTCCGGCGCATTGCTCTTTCGCATGCATCTCAAGTCCGGCGAGAGTCGCGAAGTGTCCTTTTCCGCGCCGCTGGCTACGAAAAGCACTGGCGACCGCGGGGCAACGTCTGCTTCGGGAGGGAATTTGAAACGTGATGCCAGTCGCGTCGTCGCCACCGCGCAGGCCAGCGTAGCCAAGCAATGGCAGGCCAAGCTCAACGATGTGACCATCAAGGTCCCGCCACGCGAGCAGCATGTCGTGGATACATTGCGCACGGCGTTGGCCAACATGCTGATCAGTCGGGTGGGTGCGCGCCTGCAACCGGGCACGCGTTCCTATGCGCGCGCGTGGATCCGCGACGGCGCGATGATGTCCGATGCGCTGCTGCGATTGGGCCGTGCCGATGTCGCGGAAGATTTCGTCCGCTGGTATGCCCGATACCAGTTTCCCACCGGCAAAGTGCCGTGTTGCGTGGATGACCGGGGCGCGGATCCCGTGCCGGAAAACGACAGCCAGGGAGAATTCATCCATGGCGTGGCCGAAGTTTATCGATACACCCGCGACGACGGGTTTCTTGCAGCGATGTGGCCTCATGTCGCGGCAGCCGTGGATGAGATGGAGGCACTGCGTGGCATCGAGCGTACTGCCGCGAATCAGGCAGTCAACGCCGCATTTTTCGGACTGATGCCTGCATCGATAAGTCACGAGGGCTATTCGGCGAAACCGATGCATTCCTATTGGGATGATTTCTGGTCGTTGCGCGGATATGAGGATGCGGTGGCCATTGCAGCGTGGACGAACCATCAGGATCAAGCCGTCCGTTGGACCGCCTTCACGCACGAGTTCCGGGCCGACGTGCTTTCGTCCATCTCCACTGCCGTCCGGCAGAAGGGGATCGATTTCATCCCGGGTTCGGCCGAGCTTGGCGACTTCGACGCGACATCGACCACGATCGCGTTGGCCCCGGGAAACGAGCAGGAACATTTGCCCGCCACGCTGCTTCGCAATACGTTCGAACGCTACTGGATCCAATTCAAAAAACGACGCGATGGCAAGCGGGCCTGGGCCGACTACACACCATACGAATTGCGCACCATCGGCAGCTTCGTACGACTTGGATGGCGTGACCGCGCACAGGAAGCGCTGGCCTACTTCACGGCTGATCAACAACCCGTCGGCTGGAACCAGTGGGCGGAAGTGGTGTCGCACACTCCCAGGAAGCCGTTTTTCCTGGGTGACCTGCCACATGCGTGGGTCGCGTCGGATTACGCGCGTTCCGTCCTTGACCTGTTCGCGTACGAGCGCGGCGAAGTCCTGGTGCTCGCTGCCGGTATCCCGCGCGACTGGATGCAGGACCCTGGCGTTGCTGTTTCAGGTTTGCATACGCCTTATGGATTGCTCGGCTATTCATTGCGCGAAGACAATGGCGCATTGCGACTTCACGTAGACGCCGGAGCATCGCCGCCGGGCGGGTTCGTATTCACTTGGCCCTATGCGGGCGAGCCACGCGCGGCGATCGTCGACGGGAAACAAGCACAGTGGCACGGCGCGGAACTCAGGATTGCACACTCTCCTGCTGAAGTCCGAATAGAGGCGCCGCGCCACGTAGGCGCGACTATGCGCACCAGTGGACATGGAGGATTGCACCGGGCGTGGTGAATGCCAGACGCACGGGGTACTCGTGCGGATCGGTTCCTGCGATCACCTGTTCCAACAGCGCGCGTTTTTGTTGCCCGCGAATCAGCAGCAGGCGCACGCTTGCCGGCGCGAGGCCAGCCGGCGTCAGGCTGATGCGGCGTTGCCATGCACCAGCGCCGGGGCATCCGCTCGCATCGACTGCAATGTAGGCCAGCGGCGTCGACAGCGCGCGATCCAGGCCTCGCATGCGGGGAAACAGTGAGGCCGTGTGCCCGTCCTCACCCATTCCCAGTAGCACGATGTCAGCCGGATGCCCCGCGTGCAGGTTGGCATCGCTGACAGCGGTCTCGATCGAACGATTCGGTCGCACAAGCAATTCAAAGCGGGCATCCCGCGCAGGTCCGCGCAACAACTTCTCGCGAACGAGATGCGCGTTGCTGTCTGGATCTGTGGGTGGAAGCCACCGGTCGTCTACCAGTGCGATGTCAACGTGCGCCCAGTCCAGCGATGACTGTGACAGCGTCCGGAACACTGGCGCCGGTGTGCTGCCTCCTGACACGAGCATCCGAGGACGCTTGGAAGACATCAGGCGCTCACGCAAGGCTTCGGTGACGATGCTGGAAATCTCCGTCTTCCAGTCGTTTTCATTGGCGTGGACGTGGAACTGCAACGTCGGCAACCACTGCTCTGTCGGCTGGGTTTGGCGTGTCATGCGCCCTCCAGGATGATTCGATCGTTGGCCAGTGCCGCCGCCCCGAGAAGTCCCGGTTGCGGATGGACGACGGCCAGTGTCGGGACGCTGGCCATCGCAGGCGCATAGCGACCCTTGCCTTCGAAGCGTTGGCGAAAGCCCGAGTGCTGCAGCGCGCCCAACATGCGTGGCACCATGCCGCCGCTGAGGAAAATGCCATCCCAGGCTCCCAGCGTCAGCACCAGATCGCCGGCGACCGCACCGAACACCGCGCAGAAGACATCGACCGCGCGCATGCATCGGGGATCGCCGTTCGCCGCCTGAGCCGTGATATCTGAGGGTTGCATCGGCCCCGGATCCAAACCGGCGATTGCGCTGACCGCACGGTGGATATTGACCAGCCCGCCACCACTGACCAGGCGTTCATTGGAGACGCGCCCGAACTCGGTGGACAGGCGTTTGAGGATCTCGATTTCCTCGGGCGTGCCGGGGGCAAAACTGGCATGACCGCCTTCGGTGGCGAGTGGATAGTGGCGTCCGCCACGTACTATAAGCCCCCCCATTCCCAGCCCAGTTCCGGGGCCGAGGATTGCATATGTGCCGGTTGTGGTCCTTAGCGGTCGCCACGTCGGTGCTCCCAGGCTGACGAGGTCGGCATCCTGCAGCGATCGGATAGACGCCGCCTGTGCCACGAAATCATTGACCAGATACAGTGCATCCAGGCCAAGCGCATCACGTATGCGCCGGGCCGAAATCACCCAGGCGTGATTGGTCATGCGCGCTTCGTCGCCGTCAACACGTCCGGCAATCGCAAACACACCAAAAACGGCATGGGCCGGCGTGGTGTCCATGTAGTGACGAGCCGCTGCGGCAAGCGATGGGTAATCGCCGATGGCGTACGTCTTGATGCTGTCGGTGACCAATGCAGCATCCGAACCGATCATGGTCAGTGCGAAGCGTGCGTTAGTTCCTCCGATATCCCCCAGCAACGCGAACTGGTCCACGGCGGTCATGCCTGCATGCCCGGTGTCGAATCGGCGATAAGCGTCAGGTTACCCATGTAATGTTCCGTGCAGTCCTAGCCAGGGAGCGGATCCGCCAACGAATGACCGTGCGAAGCGATCACTTCGCCGTACCAGCGCGCGCTGTCCTTGGGGGTGCGTTGCTGGGTGGCGTAATTGACATGGACGATACCAAACCTTTTGGAATAACCCAGCGACCATTCCAGGTTGTCCAGCAATGACCAGACCATGTAGCCCCGGATGTCGCAACCCTGATCGATGGCCGCGTGGATCGCGCGCAAGTGCTTGTGCAGGTAAGCAGTTCGCAACGGATCGCGAATGCGATCGTCCTCGGCTACCGGCGGATCGAAGAAGGCGGCCCCGTTCTCGGTGATGTAAACGGGGATGTCGCCATATCGATCCTTCACCCACACCAGTGTATCGGTCAGGCCTTGGGCGAAGACCTCCCAACCTGTCTCGGTATAGGTGCCGAGCGGCTGTGGAACTGGGCTGGCCAGCAACGGCCAGTTGGTGTGCGCACGCGTCACGCTTCGGGTGTAGTAGTTCACTCCGATGAAATCGAGGGGTTGCTTGATCAACGCGTAATCTTCGTCGGGCCACTCCGGCCACGCCTCGCCGAAGATCTCGCGCAGTTCCGGTGGATAACGCCCAAGCAACGCAGGGTCGAGGTATTGCTCGTTCATGTATGCGTGCGCGCGGCGCACAGCGGATTGATCTTCCGGGGAATCCGAGTGGGCGTATTTTGGCTCCAGGTTCACCACCAATCCGATCTCGTGTCTGCCTTCGGCCCGGTACATCTGCACCGCGGCGCCGTGGGCGCGCATCAGGTTGTGTGTGGCGATTGGTGCCTCGAACCGATTGCGGTGTCCCGGAGCCAGTGCACCGTGCAGGTAGCCGCCATCGGTGATCACCCACGGTTCGTTGAGCGTGACCCACTTCTTTACGCGACCATCCAGTGCGCGAAACATCACCTGGCTGTAGTCAGCAAACCAGTCAGCACTGTCGCGATTCAACCAGCCGCCGCGATCATCCAGTGCCGCGGGCAAATCCCAGTGGTATAGCGTCAGCAGCGGCTCGATGTCGTTGGCGAGAAGCTCGTCGACCAGTCGAGAATAGAAGTCGAGCCCGGCCTGGTTGATGGCGCCGGTACCCTGCGGCAGGATTCGCGACCAGGACACACTGAAGCGATACGCCTGCAGCCCGAGATCCCGCATCAGGCGCACATCATCCTTCCAGCGATGGTAGTGATCGCAGGCGACATCCCCGGTGTCGCCATTCAAGATCATGCCGGGTGTATGGGCGAATCGGGTCCAAATACTCGGACCGGCACCATCGGCCATCGGTGAGCCTTCGATCTGATGCGCGGCGGTCGCGGCGCCCCACAGGAAGCCTTCAGGAAAAGTGAATCCCCCAGTAGACGGCTGGCTCATTCAAGGACTCCGGAGATAGCCTGATGCTGCTGTGTGAAAACGATTACATGGCAGAATAGCCCAGCGACTGGACATTTGCATCGCGCTGGCAGCTACAGGGGAGCGACATGGCGAGTCTGCAACTCGAACAAGTCCGGAAGATGTACCCGAATGGTTTTGTCGCCGTTCAAGGCGCCACCTTTGAGGTGGCAGATGGCGAACTGCTCGTTCTCGTCGGGCCATCGGGATGCGGAAAATCGACACTGCTGCGAATGATCGCGGGCCTGGAATCCATCAGCAGTGGACATCTGCACATTGGCGATCGTCTCGTCAACGACGTGCCGCCGAAGGATCGCGACATCGCAATGGTGTTCCAGAGCTACGCGCTTTATCCGCACATGACCGTCGCTGAAAACTTGGGTTTCGCCCTGAAACTGCGAGGGTTCTCACGCGCCGACATCGCTGCGCGGGTCGATGACGCCGCTAGGACGCTGGAACTGGGCGAACTGCTCGATCGCAAGCCGGCAGTGTTGTCCGGCGGGCAACGCCAGCGCGTTGCGCTTGGGCGTGCGCTGGTGCGACAGCCGCAGGTATTCCTGCTCGATGAGCCGCTGTCAAACCTGGACGCGAAGCTGCGGTTGTCGATGCGTGTGGAGATCGCGCGGCTGCATCGCCAACTCAAGGCAACGATGGTCTACGTCACCCACGACCAGATCGAGGCGATGACGCTCGGCCAGCGGATCGTGGTGCTCAAGGACGGAATCATCCAGCAGGTCGACACGCCGATGGCCCTGTATCGACAGCCAGCAAATCAGTTCGTGGCGACCTTCCTGGGCAGTCCCGCGATGAATATCCTGCACGGCCGGTTGCATCGGTCAGATGGATTGCACATGGATCTCGTCGAGGGTTCGAGTATTCCACTTCCGGCCACGAACATTCCAGACGCGTGGCTGGAAGGGGAAGTGGCGTTAGGCATCCGGCCCGAGGCGCTGCACTCCGCTGCACCGGGGCAGGCATCTTTTTCTGCCGAAGTTGAAGTGGTCGAACCCATCGGCAGCGACGTCTTCGTCAATCTTCGTTTCGGCAGCCACGGGCTCGTGGCGCGTTTCAGTCCGGAAACCCTGCCGTCCGTGGGCGACGTGATGGCTCTTTCCATCAATGCCGGCGCGATGCATTTTTTTGATCCCGAATCAGGCGTTCGCCGCGAGCTTCCCGCCTGAAGCGGCCAACGACGGCGCTCTCCAAGCTCGCTATACTCATGTTGAGCGCTCGCTCGCGTATGCGTGCGCCAATGAAATCAGCGGGTTGCGCCCGCTTCATCATTCTGTTTCTGATCGCGCGACGCTTCGCGCCACTGCCGGACTTCCGATTGCCGCATGCGCCTGTCCACCATCAAGCTTTCCGGGTTCAAATCCTTCGTCGATCCGACCACGCTGCACCTGCCGACCAACATGACCGGCGTGGTCGGTCCGAATGGTTGCGGCAAGTCCAACATCATCGATGCCATCCGTTGGGTGATGGGTGAGAGCGCAGCCAGCCGCCTACGTGGGGATTCGCTGACCGACGTGATCTTTTCCGGGAGTTCTGCACGCAAGCCGGTGTCGCAGGCGACGGTGGAGCTGATCTTCGACAATTCCGATCACACCATCGCCGGCGAGTTCGCCGCGTTCAACGAGATTTCTGTCAAACGCACTGTCAGCCGCGATTCGATCAGCAACTACTACCTCAACGGTACCCGCTGCCGCCGACGCGACATCACCGATCTGTTCCTCGGTACGGGGCTAGGCCCGCGCAGTTATTCGATCATCGAGCAGGGGATGATCAGCCAGATCATCGAATCGCGGCCCGAGGACCTGCGCGTGTACCTGGAGGAAGCTGCGGGCATCTCCAAATACAAGGAGCGCCGCAAGGAAACCGAAACCCGCATCCGCCACACGCGCGAAAATCTTGACCGTCTCAATGACCTGCGTGAAGAGGTCGGCAAGCAGCTCGAGCACCTCAAGCGCCAGGCACGACAGGCCGAGCAGTACCAGGTGCTGCAGGCCGAGCGCAAGGTCAAGGACGCGCAGTGGAAAGCGCTGGAGTACCGCGGGCTGGATGCGCAACTGCGGCAGCTGCGCGAAAAGCTGTCGCAGGAGGAAACGAAACTCCAGCAGCTGATCGCCGAGCAGCGAGAGGCCGAGCGCCAGATCGAAACCGGTCGCGTGCACCGCGAACAAGCCGCGCAATCCTTGAACCAGGTCCAGGCCGAAGGTTATGAAGTCGGCGGAACGCTGGCACGGATCGAGCAGCAGATCGCGCATCAGCGCGAGATGGGCCTGCGCCTGCAACACGCCCGGGACGAAGCACAGGTTGCATTGAGCGAGCTTGGCAATCACATCGGCAACGACGAGACCATGCTTGGTGTCCTGCTTACGGCCATTGCCGAAGCCGAACCGCAACTCCAACAACTGCAGTCCGACGATGGCGCCCGGCAGGATGCGTTGCGCGATGCCGAGGTGCGGCTCGCCGAGTGGCAGGAGCGCTGGGATACCCACGTCAAGGCGCAGTCCGAAGCGGCCCGCACCGGCGACATTGAGCGCACACGCGTGGATTACCTGGATCGCCAGGCGCTCGACGCGGAGCGCCGTCGCGAACTACTCACGACCGAGCGTGCCGGACTCGACCTGACGGCTCTGGCGGAGGCCTTCGAGCAGATCCAGTCGCAACACGACGCGACAAAACAGTCGCTCGATACGCTCAATAACGATGTCGAAGCTCGCAAGCAGGCGCTTATCGCACTGCAGGAGCAGCAACGCAGCGCGCAGACCGATCTGGCCGACCAGCGCAAGCAGGCGCAGGCCAGTCGCGGCCGATTGTCTTCGCTGGAAGCGTTGCAACATGCCGCGCTCGGACAGGAGCAGGGCGCGGCGACGGCATGGCTGCACGCGCACGGGTTGGATTCCGCTGCGCGCGTGGGCGAAACGCTCATTGTCGAGCCAGGCTGGGAAAACGCCGTCGAGAGCGCGTTGGGGCAGCTCATCGAAGGCGTGCTGGTTGACTCACCCGAGGCGCTGGTGGAAGCGCTTGGCGACCTTGGGGAGGGACGGCTCACTCTGGTGTCGCCGGAGCATGACGCCCACGATTACGCTTCGACGTCACTGGCGGCAAAAGTTCAGGGTCCAGCTGCGATACGACGCATCCTGTCCAGGCTGCACGCTGCTGAAACCCTCTCTGATGCGCGCGCGCTGCTGCCGCGATTGCGGGATGACGAATCGGTCATCACGCGCCAGGGGGAACGGCTTGGCGCGGGTTGGGTGCGCGTGATGCGCTCGGGCGCGGCCAAACAGGGAGCCTTGCTGCGTGCTCGTGAAATCCAGTTGCTGCGGGAGGAGATCGATCAGCTGCAGCAGCGCGAGCACACGCTCAATGAGACATTGACGCGCCTGCGCGACCATCTGCTTGTCGCCGAACAGCAGCGCGAAGATGCGCAGCGCGCGTCGTACCACGGCCATCGCAGCGTGTCCGAACTTGCCGGACAACTGCAGAGCCAGCAGGGGCGCCTGGAGTCCGCGCGCAACCGCATCGAACGGATCGATTCCGAGGTTGCACAGCTGGTCGCTACGTTGGGCGCGAGTCGTGAACAGTCGCGCGAAGCCCGGGCGAATCTCGAACGTGCCGTCGGCAACATGGGGGAGCTGGAGATTGCGCGCCACGCGCTCGACAACGAGCGCCGAACGCTGGGTGAGGGGCGAGATCTAGTCCGCAGTGCGGCGCGGGAGTCGCGCGATGCCGCACATTCGCTGGCGTTGACGCTGGAGTCGCAGCGTGCCCAGATGATTGCACTGGCGCAGTCGCTGGACCGCATGGTCGGCCAGCGTGGCCAATTCGCGATCCGCGTGGACGAGCTTGCGTCGCAGCTGTCCGATGGCGATGCACCCGTGAAATTGCTGGAAAATCAACGCCAGCTTGCGCTGGAAGAACGAGTGCGTACCGAAAAAGCGCTGACCAATGCCCGCGCCGCGCTGGAAGGCATCGACAACGAATTGCGGGAACACGAACAAACCCGGCATCAGCGCGAGGAACAATCGTTGGCGCAACGCGACAGGATTTCGCAGCGCAAACTCGACCAGCAGGCGTTGGTGCTCAAGGCCGAACAGTTGTCCGCCGCCGTGGTGGATGCAGGCTTCATGCTGGAAGAAGTCATCGCCACGCTGGCACCTGGTGACGAGGTGTCAGCCTGGGAAAGGATCGTCAACGACCTGGATGGAAAACTGCGCCGGCTGGAACCGGTCAACCTCGCCGCCATCGCCGAGCATGCCGAGGCGGCGCAACGCAAAGAGTATCTGGACGCGCAGGATGCCGACCTCACCACGGCGCTGGACACGTTGGAAGATGCGATCCGCAAGATCGATCGTGAGACGCGCGGCCGCTTCAAGGACACGTTCGACCGTGTCAACGCCGGCGTGCAGGCCTTGTATCCACGCCTGTTCGGCGGTGGGCACGCGTATCTTGAATTGACCGGGGATGACCTGCTCGACACCGGCGTCACGATCATGGCACGGCCGCCCGGTAAGCGGGTCTCGAATATTTCGTTGCTGTCCGGCGGCGAAAAGGCGATGACGGCCGTGGCGCTGGTGTTCGCCATTTTCCAGCTCAATCCCGCACCGTTCTGCCTGCTCGACGAAGTCGATGCACCGCTGGACGAATCCAACGTGGGCCGCTTCACCGCTGTCGTCACGGAAATGAGCGAACAAGTACAGTTCCTGTTCGTGACCCACAACAAGGCCACGATGGAAGCCGCACAACAGTTGAGTGGCGTTACCATGCGCGAGCCCGGTGTCAGCCGGCTGGTGTCGGTGGACCTGGCTGAAGCCGCGCGCCTTGCCGGCGCTGCCTGATAGGAGAAAGCGCGATGTCGGATGTGTGGTTGTTACGAACCGGAATACTGATTGCTGGGCTGCTGCTGATCGTGGCGATCTACGCTTTTGGCCGCCCGCGCAAACCTGGACAGGGGAGGTGGGTCGACGGCGGTCGCGGCGACGGCGCACGCGTCGAGCCCACCCTCGGTGCGCAGATCGAAAACATGCTGGCATCGGATAAGGGCCATGGCAGCGATGACGCCGTGCAGGCGGAAATCGACCTGCTCGACCGGGGCATCCCGGCCAGCGACGTGGGTCGACGCACCAGCGAGGATTTCGAGAAGATCGTGACGCTCTACATCGCTGCGCGTGCCGGCGAAAAACTGCGTGGGCCGGACATCATCGTCGCGGCGGAAAAGACCGGCATGGTCTACGGCCACATGAATGTTTTCCACCGCCTGGTCGAAGGCCATCCGGAGCGCGGGCCAGTGTTCAGCGTGGCCAACATCATGAAGCCAGGTAGTTTCGACATGGCGACGATCCAGTCGCTGGAGACACCAGCCATCGCCTTTTTCCTGACGCTGCCAGCGCCGGTACCTGCGCTTGATGCGTGGGAAACCATGTTGCCCACTGCGCAGCGCATGGCCGAACTGCTTGACGGCGTGGTGCTCGATGAATCGCGCAATGCGCTCGGCCGCCAGCGCATCGCGCACCTGCGCGACGAACTGCGCGCCTATGATCGCCAGCATGAGGTGGCGCCCATCACGCGCAGTCCGCGCTGGTAGGTGTCCAATTGCACTTCGAATCAGCCACGGGTGCAGCGAACAATGAAGTCTCTTGAAGGCCGCGTGGCACTGGTCACCGGCGCGTCTTCGGGCATTGGCGAGGCTACTGCAATCGCGTTTGCGCAAGCCGGGGCACGTGTTGCCATTGCCGCACGCAGGCGCGACCGGTTGGACGCGCTGGCTACAAAGCTCAAAGCGCTCGGGGCTGAACCGCTTGTGCTGGAAGCCGACCTGCTCGACGAACATGTTGCGCAACGGATCGTCGCGCAGACCGAGGCGCATTTCGGCAAGCTCGACATCCTGGTCAACAACGCCGGCGTCATGTACCTCGAACCGGTCGCCGACGCCGACCTTGGCCGCTGGCGGCGCATGCTCGAACTCAACGTACTGAGTCTGATCGCGTCCACCCAGGCCGCGCTGGCGGGAATGAAGGCGCGTCGCGAGGGACACATCGTCAATATCTCTTCGACCGCCGGGCGGATCGCCAATCCAATGGCGGCGGGATACTCGGCGACGAAATTCGGCGTCGTCGCGTTTTCCGAGGCGCTGAGGCGCGAGGTCTGCGCCGACAACATCCGCGTCAGCGTGATCGAACCCGGTGTCGTGCAGACTGAGCTGCGCGACCACATCGGCCACGCCGCGACCAAGGACAGCCTGAATGCCTGGGCCGACAACATGCGCCAGCTGCAGCCTGAGGATGTCGCCGATGCGATCGTGTTCTGCGTCAGTCGGCCCGCCCATGTCAACGTCAACGAGATACTGATGCGTCCCACGGACCAGGAACGCTGATACCAGCTTCAATGCCGGCCACACACCTGGCTCCCGGTAGAATCCGGACATGAGCAAAGTGTCCATCGCCGCCCGCATCGCCGAGCTTCGTCGACGCATCGGCGACGCCAATCATCGTTATCACGTGCTCGACGATCCCGATCTTCCCGACGTCGAATACGACCGGCTGCTGCGCGAACTGGAAGCACTCGAAGCCGAGCATCCGGCACTGCGCGACATCAACTCTCCCACGGCCCGCGTGGGCAGCGCGCCGTCGGGCAAATTCACGCAAGTCGGGCACAAGCTGCCGATGTTGTCATTGGGGAATGCATTCAGCGATGCCGAGGTGCACGACTTCGTGGCGCGCATCGAAAGGGAGACCGGTGACGCAGACCTCGTTTTTTCCGTTGAACCAAAACTCGACGGCCTGGCGATCAGCCTGCGCTATGAAGCTGGACAGTTCGTGCGTGGCGCAACACGTGGCGATGGGGCGACCGGAGAGGATGTCACCGCCAACCTGCGGACGGTGCGCACGATTCCGCTGTGTCTCCACGGCGATGCCCCAGCGGTGCTCGAGGTGCGCGGAGAGGTGTACATGCCAAAAGCGGGGTTCGAGCGTTACAACGCATCGGCACGCGAACACGGTGAAAAAACACTGGCCAATCCACGCAATGGTGCGGCGGGGTCATTGCGCCAACTCGACCCGCGCCTGACGGCGCGACGGCCGCTGGCGTTCTACGCGTACGCATTGGGCGAAGTGGACGGCTGCGCGTTGCCGCCCACACATTCGTCGACGCTGGCATGGCTACGCACGCTTGGCTTCCCGGTCAGTCCCGAGGTCGACATCGCACGCGGCGCCGAAGGCCTGCTGGCGTATTACAGGCGCATCGGCGACTGCCGGGATGCGCTGCCGTACGACATCGATGGCGTTGTCTACAAACTCGACCGCTACGACCAGCAACGTGCGATGGGATTCGTCTCGCGTGCGCCGCGCTGGGCGTTGGCGCACAAATATCCGGCGCAGGAGGAAATGACGACGGTTGAATCGATAGAGGTCAACGTCGGCCGCACAGGTGCGGTGACGCCGTGGGTACGGATGGTGCCAGTGCAGGTCGGTGGCGTGGTGGTCAGCCGCGCGACCCTGCACAACGCCGACCAGGTGGCGCGCCTGGACGTTCGCGTCGGCGACAGCATCATCGTGCGTCGTGCGGGTGACGTGATTCCTGAAGTCGTCCGTGTCATCGACGATCTTCGCCCGCACGACAAGCACGGCAGACCGCTGCATGCGCCATATCGTTTGCCCCAGGTGTGTCCGGATTGCGGCTCGGCCGTTGAGCGCGAGGAAGGCGAGGTCGTCGCGCGTTGCACTGGAGGGCTGGTGTGTCCCGCGCAACGCAAGCAGGCGCTATTCCATTTCAGCTCCCGCCGCGCCATGGATGTCGAAGGCCTGGGTGAGCGCTTCATCGATGCGCTGGTTGAATTTGGCTACGTGCACAGCGTGGCTGACCTGTATCGCCTGACGCTGGACGATTTCATCGAGATGAAACGCCGCGCCGATGAGCTCGCAGGAACGATCCCGCAGACGGTGAAGGCCGGAAAGATCGCCACGCGCTGGGCCGAGAACCTGGTGGCGGCGATCGACGCA
Organism: Lysobacterales bacterium; assembly: GCA_038213095.1. Lineage (GTDB taxonomy): Bacteria > Pseudomonadota > Gammaproteobacteria > Xanthomonadales > Xanthomonadaceae > Cognatiluteimonas. The sequence goes on from JBBQTR010000003.1 coordinate 35,546, forward strand.
AGTCGAGACACCACGCTGGAGCGGTTGTTGTACGCGCTGGGCATCCGCGACGTCGGCGAAAGCACGGCCAAGACGCTTGCGCGTCACTTTGGCGCCCTGGATCCCATCATGGGCGCCGGCGAAGCCGCGATTGTCGCTGTCCCTGACCTTGGACCCATCATGGCGGCGCACATCGCGCATTTCTTCGCCGAGCCGCACAACCGTGAAGCCATCGCTGCCTTGCGCGCGGCAGGCGTGCACTGGAAGGAGGGCGCACCGCAACGTGCAAGCGATGGACCGCTTGCGGGCGAGAGTGTCGTGCTCACGGGAGGGCTGGAATCGATGTCGCGGGACGAGGCGGGCGTCAAACTCGAAGCACTCGGCGCGAAGGTATCCGGCAGCGTTTCGAAGAAGACCAGCTTTGTGGTCGCAGGCGCAGCGGCGGGCAGCAAACTTACGAAGGCGCAGGAACTTGGCGTTGAAATCTGGGACGAGGCGAAGTTGCTGGCCTTCCTCGCGGAAGCCGATCCCTTGGGGAATGCAGCGCCTTGAGCCGATGGGAACCGACCGCGACGCATGATGTGCTGCGACTGCGCGCAACACTCAACGCCACCATTCGCGACTTCTTTGCGCAGCGCGATGTGCTGGAAGTCGAAACGCCAGTGCTGTCGGTTGCCGGCAATACCGACCCCAACATTGCGTCGTTCCGGCTCGAGTTTTCCGGGCGTACTGACGGCGCACCGAGCACGCGTTGGTTGCGGACATCTCCAGAATTCGCGCTCAAGCGCCTGTTGTCCGCTGGAGTGGGTGATTGCTTCGAGCTGGGTCGCGTGTTCCGCGATGGCGAAGTCGGTAGTCGCCACAATCCGGAATTCACGATGCTGGAGTGGTATCGCATCGGTTGGGATCATCACCGGCTGATCGACGAAACCGGGGCGCTCGTGGTTTGCGCGTTGGC
>JBBQTR010000004.1:0-36145 GCA_038213095.1 Lysobacterales bacterium
CGGTGTCCCGCAACGCGCCGAATACCATCCGGAAATCGATACCGGCGTGCATGTCGAACTGGTCTGCGACATGGCCGCGCAACTGGCGCCGGGCGACGCCGTGATCGGCTTCGCCGCGCTGACCCACGATCTCGGCAAGGCACTGACGCCCGCGCATGTGCTGCCCAGGCACATCGGTCACGAAGGCGCAGGCCTCGCGCCGCTGCGCGCGCTATGCGAACGCCTGAAAGTGCCGGTCGCGCATCGCCAACTCGCGGAAATGGCTTGCCGCGAGCATCTCAATATCCATCGCCTGTTCGAGTTGCGCGACAGCACCGTGCATGACCTGATCGCGCGTTGCGACGGTTTCCGCCAGCCGGAGCGCATCACACAACTGGCGACCGTCTGCGAAGCCGACAAGCGCGGCCGCACAGGATTGCAGGATTGCGAGTACCCACAGGGCCGTGAGTTGCTACGGTTACTCGCTGCCGCGCGCAACGTGCGCGCAGCCGACATTGCAGTCGAAGGGCTCGAAGGTCCAGCGCTGGGAGTGGCATTGCGGGATGCACGCATCGCCGCGATTGCTGTCGCACGCGCAGCGTTGGCTGAGTCGCCCAACGCGCCCGACTAGCTGCGACGTCGCTGCATGCGCAACAACCAGGCGCGCATTGGTGTCAGGGCAGTTGCCATGCCGCCGAGAACGCCGAGGGTGTTGGCCAAGGCGTCATGCGGGTCCATCTGCCGCGTGCTGGTGAACACACCCTGTGCGATCTCCAGCCCAATGCCGAGCATGACCAGGCCGACGCCTGAACCGAGAAGCATGGCGCGTGTCGCGAACAGTTGTACTGCCGCCGCCGCAAGCAGGAAATAGGCCAGGAAATGCTCGACCTTGTCACCACCATCCGGCACCTGCGGCAGCACGGATGCCGGCACCAGCGACGCCACGATCACAGTGGCGATGGCCAGGCTCCACAAGCCAAGCCACCACTGCGAATGTCGCAATGGTTTCAATGCAGTCATAGCCGCCAGCTCAGGTCACCAGCGAGGAATGCCGCGCCGAATTCGACATCGCGCGCAAAGCCCATGGCCTGGAAACGTTCGCCCATGTCGTCAGGCAATGTCAGGCGCTTGGCTTGCTGGCGCAGGCGATAACGGCCGGCTTCGTCGTTCGCTTTCGCTTCCGCCTCGGCAAGGCGCTGCTCAAGACCGTTGCCGATGAGGAAACTCGCCTGCGAGCAATAGCCGCTGAAGTTGAATCCGGCGCCGCTCCCTGCCTCGGCCAGTGCCGTGAAGTCGACCGATGCGGTGAGATCCTGCAGGCCGGGATGCGAAAAGACATCACTGGAAACCTGGTGGCGATAAAACGCGCGCAGGGTGCCGGTGTCCCGCTGCGGAAGGTAGAACTCACGACGCACATACCCGTAGTCGACGAACAACAATGCGCCACTACGCATATCGCCGATGACGGCCTGGATCCAGTACGGCAGCTGCGGCAGCAGTTCGGAACGGTAGCCATCGGCGAACGGCGCATCCAGCTGGCGTTCGACATGGCGCACGGCAGCCGTCAACAGGGCATCAGCGGGACGGTCGACCGGCAGGAAGCGGCCTTCGCCATCCAGCGCGACGTGCTCCTCGAACACCTCACCGCCGCGCAGGGTGAATCGCGGCGTCGGTAGCGCATCGATGACTTCATTGGCGAACAACACGCCGTTCCACGGCTGCTGCAATGGCGCGTCGACCCATTCGACCAGATCGAACAGCAATGGATTGAGATGCTGCTGCAATCGCGCACGCTGGCGCTGGCGCAGGTCGGCGCTGGGTTCGAGGATCGCGTAGCGCGCCGGCAACGCGTCCAGCTCCAGCAGGCGCTTCAGCGCGACTTCGGCGAATGCACCGCTACCGCCGCCGATCTCAAGGAACTCCGCATCGGGCCCGAGCTGTCGCAACACCGGCGCGATGCTGTCCGCGACGCAGGCCGCGAACAAAGGTCCAAGCTCCGGCGCGGTGACGAAATCCCCATCGCCGCCGAATTTCGCCGCACCCGCGCTGTAATAGCCCAGACCCGGCGCGTACAGACACAGCTCCATGAAGCGCGAAAATGGAATCGCACCGCCACCGGCGAAGATCTGTTCCTGGATCACCGCCCGCAGGCGTTCGCTGTGGGCAAGTGCGTCGGCGTCTGGAGCGGGCAATGCGGACATGAAGACGGGAATGTGGAAACAATAGGCAGGATAGCCGCAACCGCCGCACACCAATGAGAGCAGTCCCATGAGCCATGGTCATCCTGTCGCCTTGATCACCGGCGCGGCCCGGCGCCTGGGTGCGGCAATCGCGCACCGCCTGCACGAGGATGGCTACGACATCGCCTTGCACTATCGCGAGTCATCCGGCGAGGCGACGACCTTGGCGGCGCAGTTCAATGCAAGCCGGTCCAACAGTGCCCTGCTGCTGCAGGCGGAGTTGACCGATCTGGATCGTCTGCCGGGACTGGTTGAAGACGCCGTCGGCCATTACGGCCGGCTGGATGCGCTGGTCAACAACGCCTCGGCCTTTTTCCCGACACCGTTCGGCGCGACGACACCTGCGCAATGGGATGCGCTGTTCGCGACCAACATACGCGCGCCGTTTTTCTTGGCGCAGGCGGCAGCGCCGCATCTGAAGGCAGCCAACGGCGGAATCGTCAACCTGGTGGATATCCACGGCGAACGTCCGCTGCGCGACCATGCCGTCTATGGCATGACCAAGGCGGCGCTGATCCACATGACCCGCGCGTTGGCGCTGGAACTTGCGCCACAGATACGCGTCAATGCGGTGGCGCCTGGCGCCATCCTCTGGGCGGAGTCCGGCTCCGCAATGTCGAGCGTTGCACAAGCCGCATTGCTGGCGCGCACGCCACTGGCGCGCATCGGCACCCCGCGGGAAATTGCCGACGCCGTGCGCTGGTTGCTTCGTGAGGCGACCTACACCACCGGGCAAATCATCCGTGTCGACGGAGGGCGCCTGCTCGACGCCTAAAGCTCGATGTCGACCTGCATCGGCGGTGTTGCAGCGTCCGGATGCGAGGCCCACAACCGGGCAAGCGTCATGTTGCGGACGGGATCGACGAACTCCGGCGCGACATCCGCCAGGGGTTTCAGCACGAAGGCATGGTGCAATTCCGGCCGCGGCAACTGGAATTCGCCGGGGCCTTCGAGCACCAGGTCGCCAAAGTAGATGATGTCGACATCCAGCGTGCGGTTGCTGTACGACGCATCGCGACGGTCGCGGCCTTGCACCATTTCCAGTGCATGCGCCCATTCGTTCAATGCGAAGGGATGGATGTCGCAGTCGATGACGACAATCGCGTTAAGGAAGTCCGGACCCTTGAATCCGACAGCGGGCGTGCGATACACCGGCGAGACCACGACGTCGCCAAAGCGTTCGCGCAACGCTGCCACGGCATTGCGCAGGTGGGTTTCGGGCTCGACGTTGCTGCCCAGGCTCAGGTAGGCCAGGCAGCTGCCACGAAGCGAACGCAGCGCGGGAATTTTCCGCGCAATGGGGTTCCGGGGCACGCGCGATGGCGCCACCGTCTTGACGATCGGAGGGGTCTCCGATGCGGTGCTGATGTCCATCGCGCTGACATCGCTGGCACGCATGCGCTCGATGACGACCCCGACTGCCCGCGCACCGCGCACCGCGCCTGGCTTGCTCAACTTCAGGCGCACATGGCGGGCCGGAAACTCATCCAGGATGAGCTGCGCGCACCGCTCGGCGAGCGTTTCGACCAGGCCGAAATCCGACTGCGACACGAACGCGATCAAACGCTTGCTGACCGCCTTGTAATCGAGCGTATCGGCAATCGCGTCACTTGCCGCCGGCTTGCGGTTGTCAAACGCCATTTCGATGTCGAACTGCAGCGGCTGGCGGATACGCCGTTCCCAGTCGTAGATGCCGATCAGCGCCTCGACTTCGAGGCCTTCGATGAAGACTTTGTCCATGGGGCCTGGAATCGGGAATGGGATCGGAAGGCAGGAGCTTAGCGCGCTTGGGCAGTGCGCTCTTACGATTCCCGGCTCTGCATTCCCGAATGCCGGCCTGCCGCCAAAGGCGGCAGCGTCGCCATGTCCCAGCGCGGCATGACATCGATCGCCATGTCGCCACGCTGACCGGCCTGCAACCGCAGCGCGCCGGCAAAGGCGATCATCGCGCCGTTGTCGGTGCACAGCGCCGGACGCGGAAAGCAGACGCGACCACCGCGTTTCGTCGCAATCTGCGCGAGTTTTTCGCGCAGGCGCAGGTTGGCGCCGACGCCACCGGCCACGATCAAAGTGTCGCAATCCGCGGCATCCAGCGCGCGTTCGCACTTGATCGCAAGCGTATCGACAACCGCGTCCTCGAAGCCGCGGGCGATATTGGCCCGGGTCTGATCGGATTGATCGCTGGCGCGCCAGGCGAGCAGGACCTGCGTCTTCAGGCCGCTGAAACTGAAGTCCAGGCCTGGGCGATCAGTCATCGGTCGCGAAAACCTGTAAGTGCCCGGCGCACCGGCCTGCGCCAGCTTCGCCAGCTCCGGTCCGCCCGGATATGGCAGGCCCATCATCTTGGCGGTCTTGTCGAAGGCCTCGCCGGCGGCGTCGTCCAGGGTCTCGCCTAGCAGCCGGTACTGGCCGATGGCATCGACCGCCACCAGTTGTGTGTGGCCGCCGGACACCAGCAGCGCGACGAACGGCGGCTCAAGGTCCGGGGCTTCCAGCAGCGGGGCCAGCAGGTGGCCCTCCATGTGATGGACGCCGAGCGCCGGCTTGTCCAGCGCCCACGCCAGCGAGCGCGCCACGCCAGCGCCGACCAGCAGTGCACCGACCAATCCCGGCCCGGCGGTATAGGCCACGCCGTCGAGGTCGTGGACACCCAACCCCGCGTCAGCCAGCGTTTGCCGGATCAGCGGCAACAATTTGCGCACGTGGTCGCGGCTGGCCAGTTCCGGCACCACGCCACCGTATTCCGCGTGCAGGGCGACCTGGCTGTAGAGAGCCTGTGCCAGCAGGCCGTCCGCGCCTCTGCGCGCGGTGTCGTACACGGCCACGCCGGTTTCGTCACAGGAGGTTTCGATGCCGAGAACGCGCATGGGCTGTCGGTTACCGGCGGCCGCCGTTGTGGCTGGTGGCCCGGCGGTTGCGCCATCACGAAGGGAGCCGTTATTATACGCGGCTCGCCCGTTGCACCGGGCGGCATTTGCGAGTCCCTTCGCAAGAGCACGGCCATCCATGGCCGGACTTTTCAATTACGAGATCACCGCATGCCCAGCGTCAAAGTCCGCGAAAACGAACCCTTCGAGTTTGCCCTGCGCCGCTTCAAGCGCACCTGTGAGAAGGCTGGCGTGCTGGCGGAAACCCGAAAGCGCGAGTTCTACGAAAAGCCGACCCAGGAGCGCAAGCGCAAGGCTGCCGCGGCAGTAAAGCGCCAGGCCCGCCGCAGCTCGCGGGACGTCACCAAGCGCCAGCGCCTGTATTGATACAGCGACTCCGGCCAGGCCGGATGCCGCTGCAGCGTTGACGAAGCCGGCCCTGCGCCGGCTTTCGTGTTTTTATCGATCAACCCACCGACCCACGTCCATCGGAGACTTGCCATGACCCTGAAGCAGCAACTGATCGACGACATGAAGGCCTCGATGAAGTCCGGCGAGAAGATCCGCCTGGGCGTGATCCGCCTGATCAACGCCGGGATCAAACAGCGCGAAGTCGACGAACGGATCGAGCTGGATGACCCCGCCGTGCTCGGCGTGCTGGAAAAGATGGTCAAGCAGCGCCGCGACTCGATCAGCCAGTACGACGCCGCCGGCCGCGACGACCTGTCGCGCATCGAACGCGACGAAATGGCGATCATCGAGCACTATCTGCCGGCGAAGATGGGCGAAGCGGAGGTCATCGACGCCATCGATGCCGCCGTCCTTGAGACCGGCGCAACGTCGCTGGCCGACATCGGCAAGCTGATGGGCGTGCTCAAGCCACGCCTGGCGGGCAAGGCCGACATGGGCGATGTGTCGAAGCTGGTGAAGGCGCGGCTGTCAGGCAGCTGAGTTCTTGCCTTTCGTAGGAGCGGCGTAAGCCGCGACCAGCCCCTCGTCGGGACAGAGCCGTCGCGGCTCACGCCGCTCCTACGAAAAGCTCATGGCGTGTCATCCTGAGACTGCATGGCCCGCATCCCCGACGCCTTCATCGATGACTTGTTAGCCCGCACCGACATCGTCGAGGTGGTCGGCACGCGCGTGCCGCTGAAACGGCAGGGCAAGGAATACGCGGCGCGATGTCCGTTCCACGACGAGCGCTCGGCCTCATTCACCGTTTCGCCGACCAAGCAGTTCTACCATTGCTTCGGCTGCGGCGCGCACGGCACCGCGATCTCGTTCCTGATGAACTACGACCGGCTCGAATTCCTCGACGCCGTCGATGACCTGGCCAAGCGCGTCGGCATGGAAGTCCCCCGCGATGCGAACGTGCGCAACGAGGACAGCGATACCCGTGAGCTTTATGCGGTGGTCCAGGACGCGGCCGACTTCTTCTGCAACCAGCGCGCCGCCAGTGAAAAGGTGCGCGCCTATATCCGCGGCCGCAAGATCGACGAGGCCATCGTCGAGCGTTATGCGGTCGGCTATGCACCGGATGGTTTCAACGCCCTCAAGGACGCGCTGGGCACCGATGTCCGCCGAATGGGCCTGCTCGAACGCGCTGGCCTGTTCTCCAAGAACGACAAGGGCCACGTCTACGACAAGTTCCGCGACCGGCTGATGTTCCCGATCCATGATCGCCGCGGACGCGTGATCGCGTTTGGTGGCCGCGTGCTCGGTGCGGATGATTCACCGAAATACCTGAATTCACCCGAGACGGTGCTGTTCCACAAGGGCCGTGAGCTGTACGGGTTGTGGCAGGCGAGGCAGGCCAATCCAAAACTTGATCGCCTGATCGTGGTCGAGGGCTACATGGATGTCGTGGCGCTGGCGCAGTACGGCGTGACGCAGGCCGTGGCGACGCTTGGCACGGCCACCACGTCGGATCATGCCGAACTGTTGTTCCGCAATGCGCCGGATGTGTTCTTCTGCTTCGATGGCGACCGCGCCGGACGCGCCGCGGCGTGGAAGGCGCTGGAGTCGGTGTTGCCGCGCATGAAGGATGGACGCCAGGCGTTTTTCCTGTTCCTGCCGGATGGCGAGGATCCGGACACGATCGTGCGCAAGGAAGGCGCCGAGGGTTTCGCTGCGCGTCTCGCGCAGGCGATGCCGCTGTCGGAATTTTTCTATGCCGAACTCGGCAAGGACGTGAACCTGGGCACGCTCGACGGCAAGGCGCGCCTGGCCGAGCGCTGCAAGCTGATGCTGGCGCAGATTCCCGACGGTGCATTCGGCGATCTCATGCGGCAGCGGTTGACTGAACTCACTGGCGTCGGCGCGCGCAGCAGTTCGGCCGAGACGCACGTACCGGTGCAACGTGCGCACAATGCAGTAGCGTCACATGCGCCCCGGCAAAGCCTTGTCCGCAGCGCGATCATGCGGTTGCTACATCAGCCGGCGCTGGCATTGTCTTTGCAACCGCCGTATCGATTTTCCGCGTTGCGGCAACCGGGCATCGAGTTGCTCGCAGAAATCGTGTCGCTCGTCTACGAGCGCTCGGACATCGGCACGGGTGCGTTGCTCGAATATTTCAGTGACCGCGAGGAAGCCAGCGCGCTGCAGAAGCTCGCAGCACAAACGCTCCCTGGTGAGGAAGCCGCGTGGTGCGAGGAGTTTGTCGACTGCATGGTGCAACTGGACGCGCTGGCGGTGCAGCAGCGCGTCGACGATCTCAACGCCCGCATACGAGATGCCGGCACGATGTCGGTGCTGTCGCCCTCCGAAAAAGCGGAGCTACGCGAGCTGCAAGCACCCACACCGCGTACCCTGATTTCAGGTCGCTGACTTTAGTTGGAACGCCGCCACCGGCTGCAACCAAGGCAGTAACCAGTGATCGATCAGCAGGAACGCGAACAAAGCCATCAGGTAGACGATCGAATAGTTGAACACCCGCATCGGGAAGAACTCGTCCGGCGGATCCATCAACGTCCACGCATACCACACGAACACCACGCCCAGCACCAGCGCGCCGCCGAGATAGAACAACCCGCTCATTCCAGTCGCCCACGGCAGCACCGTCACCGCCACCAGCAACACGGTGTAGAACAGGATCTGCCAGCGCGTGTATTGCACGCCATGCGTGACCGGCAGCATCGGCACCATGGCGCGGGCGTAGTCGTCGCGACGGAAGATCGCCAGCGCCCAGAAATGCGGGGGTGTCCACACGAAGATGATCAGCACCAGCAACAGTGCGTGCGGATGCAGTTGTCCCGTCACCGCAACCCAGCCCAAGGCTGGCGGCGCGGCGCCAGCAATGCCGCCGATGACGATGTTCTGCGGCGTGGCGCGCTTGAGGTACACCGTGTAGATGACGGCGTAACCAATCAGCGACGCAAACGTCAGAAATGCGGTCAGCGGATTCACCCACAGCACAAGCACCGCCATCGACAACGCGCCCAGCACCAGCGCGAACACCAGCGCCTGGCGTGGTGTCAGCGTGCCGGACACCAACGGGCGCCACGAAGTCCGCGCCATCTGCGCATCGATACGGCTGTCGAGGATCTGGTTGATCGCCGCCGCACTGGATGCTGCCAGCCAGATACCGAGCGTACCGAGCAATGACGCGCGCAATGGCGGCAAGCCGGGCACGGCGAGGAACATCCCGATCACCGCGGTGAACACGATGAGCGCGACCACGCGCGGCTTGGTCAAACTCCAGTATTGCTTGAGCACGCTTTGTTTGAGCATGGAATCAGCCATCGCGGATATCAGGCATCCGGTGCGCGCACGCGCGCGACCAGCCCAACCAGGACGAACAGCAACAGCGCCGCGCCGGCGTTGTGCAGCACTGCGACGGGCAATGGCAACGCGAGTTTGACGTTGGCGATACCCAGGCACACCTGCGCGATCACCAGGCCAGCGAGCAATGCCCCCGCGCCACGCACGCCCGGCGTGCGCAACAGATAGGTCGCAAGGCCCAGCACGTAGACAAACACGACCCCCGCTATCATCCGATGCGCCAACTGGATCGCGATGCGTGATGCGCCGTCGAGCACGCCGCCTTCGTAATCAACCCCGCCATGGCCGACGAATGCATCGCGCCACAGCACGAACCCGTTATGGAAATCATGCGGCGGCCACCACAGCCCCACGCACTTTGGAAAGTCGGTGCCGCAGGCGAGCGCGGCGTAATTGGAACTGGTCCAGCCGCCCAGCGCGATCTGCACGCCGAGCAGCCCCAGCGCAACGAACAGCAGGCGACGCAACAGTCGGGCGTCTGGAAGACGGATCGGGCTATCGGTGGCGCGCCACGCGGTCCACGTCAGCAGGGCAAACGTCAACATGCCGCCGAGCAGGTGCCCCATCACCACGATGGGTTTCAGCAGCCAGGTCACCGTCCACATGCCAAGCAGCGCCTGGAAGATGATCGCGGCCAACGTCAGTGTCGCGACACGCGCGAAATCCGCGTTCGACCAACGCAGTGCGGCGAATAACAGGATGCCCTCGCCGCCGGCCGCCAGCAGTACCGCCGGTACGTACATGCCTCGCATGTACAACGCGATTGAAAGCGCAACCGCGACAGCCGCCAGCAGGAGTTGCGCGATCCCATGATGACGCCGACGCGCGGCCAACAGCGCGAGCAGCAACACCAGCGTGCCCAGCGATCCGGCCAGCATCCGGTGCAGTTGTTCGCGCCATGCCTTGTGGATTTCGACCGGTCGGATCGCCGTCGCTGCCGAGTCTGCAATGTGGCTGGTCGCGGTCGGCCACGCGGCGCGGCCATAGCAGGTCGGCCAGTCGGGACAGCTCAGGCCGGCATTGGACAGTCGCACGAATGCGCCGAACACGATCACGCCAAAGGCCAGCGCGCACGCCAACCACGCCAGGCGATGGAAATGTTTATACACAACGGGCCGATGAACCACAGGGGGAAGCAATGTGTCCGATTGCGTCTGGCTCATGTCACATCAACTTGGTGAGGGTGGCCAGGTCCGTGCGCAGCCCGGACGAATCAAAGCCCGGTGCATAGCGCAGGATGACGAAACCGTTGGGATCGATGATGTAGACCGGCACGCCGTGCGGAGGTTCTCCCACTGCCGGCTGCAGCCGCGGCAATTGGCTAAGCAACGTGGTGCTGGGCTGCATGACCTGCAATGCACCACCATGCATCGCGACAGCCGGCGGTGACCCAATCCACAACACCTGCACGTGATCGGACTCCTGTCCCATCAGCTGCCAGACGGTGTCGATCTGCCGTGCCAGCCGTTCGCAGGCAACGCTGCAATCGGCCGGTGGCGCCACTGCGATCCGCCAGATGCGCTGGGCCGGATTCCAGTGATAGGCATCGCCATTGATCAAGCGGGGAACGACGCCGCGTAGATCACCAGGCGGTTGCAACAACTCGCCGTGCGCCTTGGTGCCAGAGGGTCGCCAGCCGGAAAAACGCAACGCACCGGCGAACAGCAGGCTACCGAAAAACAACACGAAGATCGCCAGCAACACGAATCGGTTGCGGCGGCGTATTTGTTCGGCGGATGCGGATGGCGCTGTGTTCATGGCGTTCGAGACGCTCCAGGTTTGCGGAACGTCAATACAAGTGCCGTCGCCAGCACGGTCAACGCCAGTCCGAACCATTGCACTGCGTAACCCAGGTGCCGTTCGGGCGGCAATGTGTTCGGCAGGATGTCCAAGTCACGCGGATAACCGATCGGCAATGCCGGATCGAGTTTGAGCACGCGCGGCGCCAGCGTCGGCAGGTGCAAGGTGCGGCGCAGCAATGCAATGTCCACTGACGTCGTCAACAAGGTGCCGTTGGCTTGCGGCACGACGACAGCGCGCACGAAACCGGCTGAAGGCGGCGGTGACAACAGGCCCGCGACATGCTGCACGCCCGTGATCGGCGGGACGACCGGCATGCGGCGATTGCCGGGCACGAGCAGCCAGCCAAGCTCGGCCAACACCGGTGAAACCGTGGCATCGGCGGACTGGAACACACGGTAGGCACGCACGCCGGAGCGGCCATCATGCTGCTGGTTGTCGAGCAGCAACGCTGGTGCGGCGATGAAATGGCCGTCGGCCGACGTCCAGTCGTAGGCATGCAAGCGCTGGACATCGGCGGCGCCCATCAACGGCTGCGGACGGCGAAGGAGAAGCGTGGCGTGGACGGCGTCGAGCATCGTCTGTTTTTCATGCATGCGCGCGAGCTGCCAGACTCCCAGGCGCGTGAACAGGGCAATGCCCAGCAACGCCAGCGTCCAACCGAACAGCAACGTGCCGCGTCGACTCACGCGGCGGGTCGCCTGCGCTGCGATAATGCCGGCCGGGCGCCACACGGGCGCGTTGCGGAGGCCGCCATGAACGATTCGCTCAAGACGCTGCTGATCATCGCCTTCCTGATTCTCATCGTGTGGAACCTCGGGGCCGGTCTGTATTACATGCTGGTCGACAAGGGTACGACCAAGCGCACCGTGAATGCGTTGACCCGACGCATCGCACTGTCGGTCGCGCTGATCCTGTTCATCGCATTGGCGATCTATATGGGCTGGATCACGCCACATGGTGTCGGGCGATAGTTCGCTCCTTCCCCTTCAAGGGAAGGAATGTGCCTGGCGTTTACAGCACATAGACGAACAGGAACAATCCCAGCCACACCACGTCGACGAAATGCCAGTACCACGCCACGGCCTCGAACGCGAAATGATCGTCGCGGGTGAAGTGGCCCTTGAGGCAGCGCAGCCAGATGACCGACAGCATGATCGTGCCGAGCGTGACGTGCGCGCCGTGGAAACCGGTCAGCATGAAGAAGGTCGAGCCGTAGATGCCCGACCCCAGGGTCAGGTTGAACTGGCGGTAGGCTTCCATGTACTCGGTCGCCTGGAAATACAGGAACGACGCGCCGAGCAGGATGGTGAAACCCAAGAATGCCAGCAACTGCTTGCGGCGGCCGGCCCTGAGCGCATGGTGGGCGACCGTCACGGTCACGCCTGACGACAGCAGGATCAGAGTGTTGATCAGCGGCAGACCCCACGCCGGGACAATCTGGAAATGGCCGCCGATGTCGGCCGGACCATTGCTCGGCCAGCCGGCGGAGAAGCCCGGCCACAACACGTTGTTGGTCATGGCGCCATGGCCTTCACCGTTGAGCCATGTCATCGCGTATTCGCGCGCATAGAACAACGCACCGAAGAAGGCGGCGAAGAACATCACTTCAGAAAATATGAACCACACCATGCCCATCCGGAACGAGGTGTCGACCTGCTTGTTGTAGTACCCGCGCAGCGACTCACCGATGACGTCGCTGAACCACTTGAACAAAATCGCCAGCAGCATCACCAACCCGATGAAGAACGTCGGCCGGCCCCAGCTGAACTCGTTCAACCAGCTGGCAAAACCGACCATGGTCGCGAACAGCGCCACCGATGCCACCACGGGCCAGCGGCTGCCGTGCGGGATGTAGTAGACGGCCGGATCATGCCCGTGAGGACCATCAGGATGAAGTGCGGCGTCGGTGCTGTGCGCTTGGGACATGGCAGTGTTCCGGTTTTCGTATGTGGTGTAGGCAATCAGCGCGGATCAGGGCGCAGAACGCGGAGACTCGAGCGTGCCCACCGCTGCGGTGGTGCGCGGCGAAGTATTTGCGGACAGGCGCGACGTCAGCAATTGATTCTTGTAAAAAGTGTAGGACAGCGTGATCGTGTTGACGTCGGCGGGCAGGTCAGGATCGACGATGAAGCGCACTGGCATGTCGCGCGATTCGCCGGCTGCAAGCGTCTGCGCGGTAAAGCAGAAGCATTCGGTCTTGCTGAAGTAGCCTGAAGCGCGAGATGGCGCGATCGACGGAACCGCATTCCCCACGATGGCACGGTCGCCGGTGTTGCGGGCGAAGTACTTCGCCTCGTACAGCTGGCCTGGATGGACGCGCAGTTTCGTTTGCTCGGGCGAAAATTCCCAAGGCAATTTCGAATTGACGCCGCCATCGAACTCAACCGTCACCCAGCGACTGTCATGGACGATTGCTGCCGTATCTGCGCCCTTCTGAAGCCGCACCCCGAAGACTTTTTCGCAGGCGAGCCGGTACAGCGGCACCATCGAGAAAGTGAACGCGAAGGCACCCAGCGCGATCCCGAGCATCTTGACCAGGCCTGCTGTGTTGCTGTTGCCACTCATCGATGCACGCCAGAGACAATAAAGCCGACGTAGATGATCACCACGATGACGACAAACAGCAGCACCGTGCGACGCACGCCCTTGCGGCGCGCGGCGGCTTGCTGGACGGTCATCGGCTCCGTTGGCTCACGCATTACAGTAAGACTCAGTCGTAATCTTTGTGGGCGAAGTCACCGTGGGCCAGGTCGCCGTCACGGATCACCGGCGGCACCGTGAAGGTGTGGTGCGGCGCTGGTGAGGGCACCGTCCATTCCAGCCCCAGAGCGCCTTCCCACACCCGCGCGGTCGCCGGCTTGCCGCTGCGCAGCGAGCTCCACAGGATGTAGAACATGAAGAACGGCGTCAGGAACATGCCGAACGCGCCGATTGAGCTGATGAAGTTCCAGTCGGCGAACACCGGGTTGTAATCCGGAATCCGTCGCGGCATGCCAGCCAGTCCCAGGAAGTGCTGTGGGAAGAACAGCAGGTTGACGAACACCATTGCCCACCAGAAATGGATCTTGCCCAGGGTGTCGTTGTACATGCGCCCGGTCCACTTCGGCCACCAGTAATAGACCGCGGCGATGATCGCGAACAACGCGCCGGTCACCAGTACGTAGTGGAAGTGCGCAACCACGAAATAGGTGTCCTGGTACTGGAAGTCGGCAGGCACGATCGCCAGCATCAATCCGGAGAATCCGCCGATGGTGAACAGGATCACGAACGCGATCGCCCACAGCATCGGCGTCTCGAACGTCAGCGAACCCTTCCACATCGTGCTGACCCAGTTGAACACCTTCACCCCGGTGGGGATGGCGATCAGCATCGTCGCGTACATGAAATAGAGCTCGCCGCCCAACGGCATGCCGACGGTGAACATGTGGTGGGCCCAGACGATGAATGACAGAAATGCGATCGACGCAGTCGCATAGACCATCGCCTGATAGCCGAACAGCGGCTTGCGCGAGAAGGTCGGGATGATCTCGCTGACGATGCCGAACGCCGGCAGGATCATGATGTAGACCTCGGGATGGCCGAAGAACCAGAAGATGTG
This sequence comes from Lysobacterales bacterium, assembly GCA_038213095.1. Taxonomy (GTDB): domain Bacteria; phylum Pseudomonadota; class Gammaproteobacteria; order Xanthomonadales; family Xanthomonadaceae; genus Cognatiluteimonas. Next base: position 14,265 of record JBBQTR010000004.1, read on the forward strand.
CTGGTACATCACCGGGTCGCCGCCACCGGCCGCGTTGAAGAAACTCGTCCCGAAGAACTTGTCGGTCAGCAGCATGGTCACCGCGCCGGCCAGCACCGGCATCACCGCAATCAGCAGGAACGCGGTGATCAGCCAAGTCCAGCTGAACAATGGCATCTTCAGCAGGTCCACGCCGGGCGCGCGCATGTTGAGGATGGTGGCGATGATGTTGATCGCGCCCATGATCGAGCTGATGCCCATCATGTGGATGGCGAAAACGACCATCGCGACATTCGCGCCGCCCTGCAGCATCAGCGGCGGATACATCGTCCAGCCCCCTGCTGGTGCGCCGCCGGGAATGAACAGCGTCGACAGCAAAAGCGTGAACGCAAACGGAAGGATCCAGAACGACCAGTTGTTCATGCGTGGCAGCGCCATGTCTGGCGCGCCAATCTGCAAAGGCACCATCCAGTTCGCAAGGCCGACGAACGCCGGCATGATCCCGCCGAAGATCATCACCAGCGCATGCATGGTGGTCATCTGGTTGAAGAATTCCGGCTTGACGTACTGCAGGCCCGGCCGCATCAGCTCGGCGCGGATCACCACCGACATGCCCGCCCCGATCAGGAACATGATGAAGCTGAAGATCAGGTAGAGGGTGCCGATGTCCTTGTGGTTGGTCGAAAAAAACCAGCGCTCGACGAACCCCAGCTTGTGCTCGTGTGCATGTGAATCATGCGCCGCGTCTGCGCCGTGGGGGTCGAACTGGTCAGCGGTGGTGGACATGCTTGCCTCGGGGAATGCGTGGTGTTGGAGTTGCCGTGCCGCTGATCATCCGCCGGCAGGTACGGCCACGGTGGCCGTGGCGGATGCCTGGGCAGGTGCCGCGGCTGGAGGTGCTGGCAGAGCGGTGGCGGTGTTCTTCGCTTTCTCGTCGGCCAGCCAGCGCGCGAAGTCTTCCTTCGACACTGCCTTGACCACGATCGGCATGAAACCATGGTCCTTGCCGCACAGCTCGGCGCACTGGCCGCGGTAGATGCCGGGCTCGCGTATATCGGTCCAGGCTTCGTTGACGATGCCGGGAATCGCGTCCTGCTTCCAGCCCAGTGCCGGCACCCACCAGGAGTGGATGACGTCGTCACCTGTCACCAGGAAGCGGACCTTTGTATTGACCGGCAGCACCAGCGGATGGTCGACATCGCGCAGGTAGTGCGGAATGGCCCCAAGCGTTGGTACCTGGCCGGTCTGGCGCAGGGCATTGCTGGCGCGGTCAAGACGGCTGGTGAAAGAGACGCCCTGGCCCATGTAGTCGTATTTCCACAACCACTGGTAGCCGGTGACCTTGACCGTCATCGCAGAATCGCGGCTGTCGTATTCGGAGATCAACTCCGTCGTGGCCGGATACGCCATCACCACCAGGATGATCACCGGAACCACCGTCCAGATGATCTCGGCGGTGGTGTTGTGGCTAAACTGCGCGGCCACCGCGCCCTTGGACTTGCGGAACTTGAACATGGCGTAAAACATCGCGCCAAACACGAAGATGCCGATCACCACGCAGACCCACAGGGCGAACATGTGCGCGTCGTAGGCCATCTGCGAGGTGTGGGTGACGCCCTGGGTCATGTTGAGCTGCCAGCGCACCGGCTCGTCGGGCTCGACATCGCCGCTCGCGACGGCGACGGCGACCCCTTGGGCCAATGCCGTCATCGACGTCAACATCGCCACTGCCATCGTGGCGAGCGTGGCCCACTGAAGCTTCCGATATTGCTTGAAACGACCGGCTGTCATCACTTCGAGTTCCAGATTAGCCATTGAACGAAATTCGCCGCGAGCGCGGCCTTGAAACACGATTCGCCGCCATCAGGCATGCCGTTTGCGTCTCGCCTCCGATCACTGCCGGGCCAACCCTCAACGCCCGCCGCGGCGAGCAGGAGGTCGCCAACGTTCGAGGGAGTTGGGGCTGATCGGCGTCGATCCTTTGGCGCACCGCACCAACGCGGCGCGGAAACCATGAAATGGTAGCTCCCGCCCCGCGTCGCGGCAAGCCGCGCAATGTGCGGAACGGTTCCCGCGAACGCTAAAATGTCCGACTTCGCGGCATCCGCCTGCCCGACAACGGACCGATGAACCCAGATCCTTCGCTTGCACCGGCGCCCGCCGCCGCGCCGCAATTCCCTCCGATCCTGTCGCCTGAAGTCCCGCGCCCGGCCGGATCCCTGCGTGCCGCGATCACCGTCGCCTGGGCGCGCGATGAGACGCAGGCCGTGCGTGACCTGCTCGGGCAGGCACTCCAGCCCGCCAGCGATGGCGCCGTCATCCAGGCCACCGCCGCCGATCTCGTGCGTCGGGTGCGCATCCGCGCGCACGACCAGGGCGCGATCGAGGCCTTCATGCGCCAGTACGACCTGGGCAGCGAGGAAGGCGTGCTGCTGATGTGCGTGGCCGAGGCGCTGCTGCGCATCCCAGATCAGGGCACCGCCGACAAGCTCCTCCGCGACAAACTCGGCGAGGCCGACTGGAAAAGGCATATCGGCCAGTCCGACTCGGTACTGGTCAACGCCTCCACCTGGGGGCTGATGCTGACTGGGCACCTGGTCGATCTCGCCGACGACACCAAGCGCGACGTGCACAACGCATTCAAACGCCTGGTGGGCCGCGTCGGGGAGCCGGTGATTCGCCTGGCAGTGCGCCAGGCGATGCGGATCATGGGCCATCAGTTCGTGATGGGCCGGACCATCGGCGAAGCGCTGGCGCGTTCGCGCAAGGGCGACAACGCGAGCTACCGTTATTCATTCGACATGCTTGGCGAAGGCGCGCTGACGACCCAGGACGCGCAGCGTTACCTGGATGCCTACCGCTTGGCGATCGAGGCAATCGGCACCAGCGGCACGTTTGCAAGCACGTTCGCCGCACCCAGCATCTCGGTGAAGTTGTCTGCGTTGCATCCGCGTTACGAGTCCGCCAAACGCGAACGCGTCATGGCGGAACTTGTCCCGCGCGTGCTGGAGCTGGCGCAGCTGGCCAAGAGTCACGGCATCGGTTTCACCATCGACGCCGAGGAAGCCGACCGCCTGGAGCTGTCCCTCGACGTGATCGCCGCGGTGTATGTGGATCCATCGCTCGACGGCTGGGAAGGCTATGGACTGGCGGTGCAGGCGTACCAGAAGCGAGCGCCGTTCGTGATCGACTTCATCGCCGATCTTGCGCAACGCGGCGGCCGGAGGATTCCGGTGCGACTGGTCAAGGGGGCGTACTGGGACAGCGAAATCAAGCGAGCGCAGGTTGACGGCCTTGCTGGCTATCCGGTGTTCACGCGCAAACCGAATACCGACGTCAGCTATCTCGCCAATGCGCGGCGGATGCTCGATGCAGGCGATGCGCTGTATCCGATGTTCGCCACCCACAACGCGCAGACGATCTCCGCGATCCACCAACTGGCGGCGGGGCGTCCGTTTGAATTCCAGAAACTGCACGGCATGGGCGACGATCTGTATGCGGAAGTGATTCCGTCAGACCGTCTGGACGTGCCGTGTCGCGTGTATGCGCCGGTCGGTTCGCACGAGGACCTGCTGCCCTACCTGGTGCGTCGCCTGCTTGAGAACGGCGCCAATTCCAGCTTCGTCAACCGCATCACAGATGACAGCGTCGCGATCGACGACCTGATCCGCGACCCGGTCGAGACCGTCGCTGGTTTCAGCTCCATCCCGCATCCCAATATTCCACTGCCGCGCGATATCTATCGCGTCCCTGCAGCCTTCTACCCGAATTCCGGACGAGACAATTCGATGGGCATCAATCTCGCCAACGACGATCAGCTGCGCATGCTTGCCGACCAGGTCAACTCTGCCGTCATGCCGTGGCATGCGGCGCCGCTGGTGCCTGGCGCGACCATCGCCGGCGCGAACATCGTCGTGTCAAATCCCGCCGACCGTCGCGAGACCGTCGGCCACTGGCAGGCCGCCGACAGCGCCACCGTTGAGCGTGCGCTGTGCAATGCCGTCGCCGCGCAACCCGCGTGGGACGCAATGCCCGGCGCGTCGCGCGCGGTGATCCTGGAGCGCGCCGCCGACCTGCTCGAGCAGCGCATGCCGCAGTTCATCGCGCTGTGCACGAAGGAAGCCGGCAAGACCATTCCCGATGGCGTCGCCGAAGTGCGCGAGGCGGTGGACTTCCTGCGGTATTACGCGGCGCAGGCGCGCGAACTGTTCGCCGCGCCGACGGCTCTACCGGGGCCGACCGGCGAATCCAACACGCTGCAATTGTCCGGCCGCGGCGTGTTCGTGTGCATCAGTCCGTGGAATTTCCCGCTGGCGATTTTCGCCGGCCAGATCGCCACCGCGCTCGCTGCCGGCAACAGCGTGATCGCCAAACCCGCCGAGCAGACCAATCTGATCGGCTTCGCCGCGGTGAAGTTGTTGCATGAAGCCGGCGTACCCGAAGCGGTGTTGCAGTTCCTGCCGGGCGACGGCGCCACGGTCGGCGCTGCGCTGACGCGCGATCCGCGCGTGGCTGGCGTGGCATTCACCGGTTCCACCGACACCGCACGCGCGATCAACCGCGCGCTCGCGGCACGCGATGCCGCGATCGGCGTGCTGATCGCGGAAACCGGCGGGCAAAACGCGTTGATTGGCGATTCCTCCGCGCTGCCGGAGCAGCTGGTCAAGGATGCGCTGGCATCGGCATTCACCTCAGCCGGACAACGCTGCTCGGCGGCGCGCGTGCTGTTCGTGCAGGAGGACATCGCTGACAAGGTGGTGGCGATGCTGGCCGGCGCGATGGCGGAACTGAAAGTGGGCGATCCGGGCCTGCTGTCGACCGACGTCGGCCCGGTGATCGACACCGATGCGTTGTGTCTGCTGAACACGCATTCGCAGCGCATGCGTGGCGAAGCGAAACTGATCGCGCAGGTGAGGCTAGATCCGGCCACCACGGCACACGGCAGCTTCTTCGCCCCAAGCGCGTGGGAAATCGACTCGATTGATCGCCTGCAGCGCGAAGTCTTCGGCCCGGCGTTGCATGTCGTGCGCTGGAAGGCCAACGACCTGGACAAGGTGATCGATGCCATCAATGCCACCGGCTACGGCCTGACGCTCGGCATCCATTCGCGCATCGACGAAACCATCGACCGCATCGTCTCGCGTGCCCGCGTCGGCAATGCCTACGTCAACCGCAACCAGATTGGTGCGGTCGTCGGCGTACAACCCTTCGGTGGCCAAGGCTTGTCCGGCACCGGTCCGAAAGCGGGCGGCCCGCATTACGTACCGCGGTTCGCGACCGAGAAAACAGTGACCGTCAACACGACGGCGGCGGGCGGCAATGCGTCGTTGTTGACGTTGGACGAGTGACTTTGCCGATTCACTTCGTGTCATTGGCCCATAAAAAAGCCCCGCCGAAGCGGGGCTTTTTTTGCAGCGATGCCACGAAAGATCAGAAACGATATTGCGCCGATAAGCCGAACAGATCCGCATGCCCGCTGAAACTGCCGGTCAGGACCGAACCGCTCGAGGATGCGACATTGATGGTCGGGTCGGCGATGGAAATCCGCTGGTAGGCGGCATCGATGCTGAAGGCGTCGGAAATCGTCCAGGTACCACCAATCGAGTACAGGTTGCGCGTGTTGTCGGGCAGGCGCGGCGTACGGGTGGCGTCGCTGGTCGGGGTCTGGTCGTGTGCGTAGCCAGCGCGCAGGGTGATGGCCGGATCGATGACCCATTCCCCGCCAATGCTGATCATCGTCGTATTGCGCCAGTTGAACTGCTCGGGCGGGCCCAGTAGCGCACCGTTGGAACGGTAGACGGTGACGTTCTTGAGCGAATTCCAACCGGTGCGCTGGATGTCACCGAGCAGGCGGAACTGGTCGTTGATGTCCCAGCGCGCGCTGAGCGTATCGATGCTCGGCGTGGTCAGCGGGGCATAGATCGCACCGTCGTTGAACGCGGTATTACTGAGCGCACCAAACGTGGCCTCGACACTGGCCGGCTTGGTGAAGTGGGCAGTACCGCTGAGGGTGTGGTCGATCTTGGAGTGATGCGAATAGCCGACCGCGAAACGATCGCTCACACGCCACTGCGCGCCCAACAGCCATCCGTAGGCATTGTCGTTGCCCCTCACTTCGACGCTGCCGTCCGCACCTTGCGGATGGAACGGGAAAGCAGGATTGAAGCAGTTGGCCGGATTGCCCGAACCCGCGCACAGCGCGGTGCCGAAATCGATCGCGTTGGACAAGGTGACGTCCGCACGCTGCGCGATCACGCCTGCGCCGAGAGAGAACTGCGGGGTGATCGCCCAGGCTGCGGACAGGGTGAAGTCGACGGTTTTCACGTCGGACTTGATCGCGTTGTAACGACCCACCCAGTCGGCGTCGTATTGGGTCTTGAGGCCAAATGGCGCATTGATGCTGGCGCCGACGCGGAAGTTGCCGAATGGGACAACCACTGCAATCGCGGGGACAACCTGAGCCCTGCCCGGGTCGCCGCCATTGCCGCCGGTGAGCGACGGAGCCGCGGGGCCAAACGCAGCTGCGGCCTTGCCGCCGCCAGTGAAGCTGGCATCGAGGTTGATGTTGGTGGCGTCGATCTGGACGGTGGTCTTGGTCAGGTTGACCATCGCTGCCGGATTGTTGGTGACGACGGATGCGTCATCCTTGGCGACGGCCGAGCCGGCGTTGGAGCGGCCCAGGTTCTTGACGCTGTTTTCGCGCAGCTGGAAGCCGGAGGCATGCGCCGGATTCATGGCCAGCGCGCCGGCAATGCCGAGCGCAAGCACCGAAATTTGAAGCGTGAGGCGGGAAGCGGTCTGCATTGCAGGAGTCTCCGGGGACATTGTCTGGTGGCGGCCGCGGGTCTTGGGACATACGAGGCCGTATGCACTATACCGCGCCTTCACTGGAAGATAACAAGTTGGCTGGGCGTTGTGGCGCTATCGTGCAGCCTTCGCGACCGCTTGCCAATGCATGTTCGTTTCCCTGCCAACCCGCCATCGCCCGAGCCTGCGCTGGGCCACGCCCCTGCTGTTTTCGCTGTTGTGGCTGGCGTATCTGTGGGCCAGCACACGCTCGGACGCCACCCAACGCGCATTGCTGCTGGACTGGGGGGCCCTCACCGGCGAGCCATCAGCGCTGGATACCTTGCGCGCGTTGTGGTTCGAAGGTCGTGGGCTGCGCCTGTTGTCGGCGTTGTTCCTGCATGCGGACTGGACCCATTTGCTGGGAAATCTCATCTTCCTGCTGATCTTCGGCCTGCCGGCGGAAAAAGTGATGGGCCCATGGCGCTTCCTGCTGCTGTTCCTGCTGGGCGGAATGGTGGCCAACCTGGCGGCGGTGCTGATGATCGGGGCTCCGCATCGGCTGATCATCGGTGCCAGCGGTGCGGTGTCGGCGGTGATCGGTGCGTACCTGGCCTTGTTTCCGCGCGCGAAGCTTGGTGTCGTGCTGCCGCTGGGCCTGTTCCTGGAATTCGTGCGCGCACCGGCATCGCTGCTGATCGGCATCTGGGCTCTGCTGCAGATCGTATTCGCCTACATCGGGCCGGCATTCGGTGCGGTGGCCTGGTCGGCGCACATCGGGGGATTTGCCTTCGGGGTGCTGTATGCGTTGTTCGTGCATGCAGCGATCGCCCGCCGGTTGCGCAGCAGGCGCGGATATTGATGGGTTGCCGGGAACCTGGCCGCCAATTTCCGCCCGTCGCTGTTCCGATTGCTATCCGCGCGGCTTTGACGTGGCAGCGGCGACCTGTTTCTTCAGTTCGACCAGGGCCGCGGCGATGGGCGCGTCACCATCGAGCACATCGCCGGCATTGCTGCCGGCCTCGCCCACGCCAGTTCCCTCGTCATCGCCACGAAGATGACCGGGCAGCAAGGCTTCCGCGTAGTCGACATGGCCGCCATTGACGGCATCCTTGGCCGGGTGCAACACGACATCGGGCTGGATGCCACGCGCCTGGATTGACTTGCCGCTGGGCGTGTAATACCGCGCCGTGGTGAGCTTGATCGAGTCGCCGTTGTCCAGCGGCAACAGGGTCTGCACGGAACCCTTGCCGAAGGTGCGGCTCCCGACAATGCGGGCGCGATGGTTGTCACCAAGCGCGCCGGCCAGCACTTCGGCAGCGCTGGCCGATCCGGCGTCGACCAGCGCCACGACGGGCGCGCCGTGCATGCGATCTCCTGGTGTCGCGCTGAACTGCGTGTCGCTCAATGGAACACGCCCGTGCGTGCTGACGATCTTGCCGCTGTCCAGCAGGTCGTCGGCAATCTGCACCGCAGACGTCAACAACCCGCCGGGATTGCTGCGCAGGTCCAGCACCAGGCCTTGGAGCTTGTTACCTGACTGTGCCTGCAATCGCTCGATCGCCTGTTCGAAATCCGCTGCGGTATCGGCCTGGAATGCGGCCACGCGGATGTAGCCGTAGCCCGGTTCGAGCATGCGCCCGTGCACGCTGGCGATGCGGATGGTTTCGCGCTTCAGGGTGACGTCAAATGGCTTGGCGACGCCTTTACGGACCAACGTCAGCCGCACCTTGCTGCCGGGCAAGCCGCGCAACGGCCCCTGGGTGCCGTCGTCGCTGGCCGACAGCGGCTTGCCGTCGATGGCGGTGATGATGTCGCCGGACTTGATGCCAGCGCGCGCCGCGGGGGTGTCGTCGATCGGCGACACGATCTTGATCGTGCCGTCCGGCTGCTGCTGCACCTCGACACCGATCCCGGCATAGGCGCCGCTGGTCTCTTCGTTGAACGCCTGTGCGTCGTTTTTTTCCAGATAGGCACTGTGCGGGTCCAGGTCCTGCAGCAATCCCTTGATGGCCGACTGCATCAGTTTCTTGTCGGTCACCGGATCCACATACGCCTCGCGCACCACGTTGAAGACACCGACGTAGCGGCGGATTTCGTCCAGCGGGACCTTGGTCGCCGCGCTCTCGGCGGCGTCGGGGTCATCACTGGGAGCGATCGCCGAAGTAGCGGCAGCTGGTGCGGGGTTGGTCTGCGCAGATACACAGGACAGCGGCAGGACCAGCAACAGCGACAGCCACGGACGAAGACGCATGCGTGAAACTCCTGGACCCTGATCGATTGGCCGCGCAGGGCGCGGTGTCGCCGGAAGTATGCGGGCGCAGGCGTGATCGGCGGAACACGAGCGCGCAAGTGCCGGATGGGAAAACTCAGCGCCGCTGCAACCACTCCGCCGGGTTGACCGGGTGCCCGTTGCGACGCAATTCGAAATACACCCCCGGCCGGCCCTTGCCACCGGAATTGCCGACGCTGGAGATCGCATCGCCACGCTTGACGCTGTCGCCGACATCGCGCAGCAGCGCCTCGTTGTGCGCGTACAGACTCATGGCGCCGTTGCCGTGGTCGACGATCACGATCAAGCCATACCCGTTCATCCAGTCGGCGAACACCACCTTGCCATCGGCGACGGCCTTGACCGGCGTCCCCATCGGCGCACCGATCAACACGCCTTCGCTGACGCCACCATCGGGCAACGTGCCACCGAAACCGGCCAGCAATGCGCCGGATACCGGCCAGCTGAGTCCACCCACCTGCAGCGGCGTGGCATTGGCGATGACCGGCGGCGGCGGACGTGGCCTGTCGTGGATGGCGCCATGGGTACTGCTTGCGTTTCTTGCCGCGACTCGGGCGGCTTCGCGTTCGACGCGGGCGACCGCCGCCTTGCGCGCGGCCTCGCGCGCCGCGGCGGCCCGCAATTGCGCGAGCACCTGTTCCAGTCCCTTGGCGTCGCGGCCGAGCGCCTGTTCGCGATCGGCGCGGTCGCGATATTTCTGGTCCAGTTGCGCAAGCGTGCGGGCCTGCGCAACGCGATCTTTTTGCTGCTGCACCAACTGCGCACCCTGGAGGTTTTTTTCGGCAGCCAACTTCTGACGCGTCTGCGTGATCTGCTGCTCGACGGTGTCCAGCTCATGCAATTGCGCAGTGAGTGTCGTGATCCGCTGCGCACGATCGCGTTGCAGGTAACGATGCCAGGTCAGCACGCGGGCGGCATCGGCAACGCGATCCTGCGCCAGCATCAGTTGCAGCGGCGCGGCACGGTTGACGGTGTAGGCGGCGCGCAGCAATGTCGCCAGTTCACGACGATCGTTGCCCAGCGTGGACTGTAACGTCGCGCGTCGTTGTTGCAGTGCAGCCAATGTCGATTGCTGTTGTGTGAGTTTACCATCGGTCTCGATCAATGCACGGCTGGAATGGCCGAGCTGCTCGTCAACCGTGCGCAGTTGACGGGACGCATCGCTGCGCTGGCCTTCGATCTGGCGCCGCTGTCCTGCCACATCCTTGAGCTCGCGCTTGATCTGGTCGAGCTTGCGTTCGGTATCGCGGCTGCTCTGCGCACCCGCGGTCGCGGCAGCCAGCATCAATACGACCAGCACGAGGTTGACGCAAACGCGGTGGCGTAATAAGTGCATCAATCGTGCGCGAACAGACTGCGTCCAGTCATTTCAGCCGGCTGCGGCAGCCCGAGCAGATCGAGCATGGTCGGCGCGACATCGCGCAGCGATCCACCATCGCGCATCGCTTGATCGCGGGAGCCGACATAGATCAGCGGCACCGGCCCGACCGTATGGGCGGTATGCGGCTGGCCGGTGGCGGGGTCGCGCATCATTTCCAGGTTGCCGTGGTCGGCGGTCACCAGCATCGCGCCACCCACGGCGCGCACGGCGTCGGTGATCGCGCCGAGCGCAGTATCCACCGCTTCGGCTGCCGCGATCGCCGCGGCGAGGATGCCGGTATGCCCGACCATGTCAGGATTGGCGACGTTGCAGACGATCACGTCAAAGCGCCGGGAAGCGATCGCCTCGACCAGTTTTGCCGACAGTTCCGGCAGGCTCATCTGCGGCTGCAGGTCATAGGTGGCGACCTTGGGACTGGACACCAGGATGCGCTCCTCGCCGGGGTACTGGTCTTCGCGACCACCGCTGAAGAAGAACGTCACGTGCGCGTATTTTTCGGTTTCGGCGATGCGCAGTTGGGTCATGCCGTGCTCGGCCAGCAATTCACCCAGCGTGTGGCTGAGGTTGTCCGGCGCGAACGCAGTCGGCGCCGGCAAGGTGGCGTCGTATTCGGTCAGGCACACGAAACGCGACAATACTGGCCGGCGCGCCTGGAAGCCGGCAAAGCCTGGATCGACGAACGCCGCGGTCAGTTGCCGCGCACGATCGGCGCGGAAGTTCATGAACACCACGGCATCGCCGTCGACGATTGGCGTGCCATTCTTGTCCGGGGCAATCACCGTCGGCGCGACAAACTCGTCGGTTTCCCCGCGTGCATAGGCTGCCGCCAGTGCCGCCTGCGCGTCGGGGAAATGAAATTCAGAGCGCGCATCGACGATCGCATCCCACGCGCGGCGCACGCGATCCCAGCGCTGGTCGCGATCCATGGCGTAATAGCGCCCGCCGATGGTGGCGATGCGTGCATTGCCGAGGGCATCACATTCGCGTTGCAGCGCCGCCAGACTGGGTTGCGCGGATCGTGGCGGCGTGTCACGGCCGTCGAGGAAGGCATGCACGGCAACGCGCGCCACGCCGGCACGTTTGGCCAGGGCGAGCATCGCGAAGATCTGTCGTTCGTGGCTGTGCACGCCGCCGGGCGACAACAGCCCCATGACATGCAACACCCCGCCGCTGGCGATGGCGGCATCGCAGGCAGCGCGCAGCTCGACGTTGGCGAAAAAACTGCCATCCTCGATCGCCGCATCGATCCGGGTCAGGTCCTGGTAAACGATGCGGCCGGCGCCGAGGTTCATGTGACCGACTTCGGAATTGCCCATCTGCCCGTCAGGTAAGCCGACAAAACGCCCGGAGGTCTCGATCAGCGTGTGCGGCTGGCTGTCCCACAGCGCATGCCAGTGCGGCAGGTCGGCCTGCGCCAGCGCGTTGTCGCGCGGATCATCGCGGTGGCCCCAGCCATCGAGGATGAGCAACACGAGCGGTTTGGGCGGCTTCGGGGAATGGGTGACGGCGGCGTCGTGCACGACTTATGGCCCAGTGACTTCGGACAGATGCGGATTGTAACGAAGCGGTGCACGATGCCTCATCGCCACGCATCGTGACGCTGACCCGCACAGGATTTCCCATGTCCCGCATTCATGCCCTCGCCTTTGCCGCCGCCCTTTTCTGTGCCGCTCCCTTGGCATTCGCGGACGATAATTCCATCGACAAGGTCAACGGCAGCATCGATGCCGCCGCCGGGCAGACCTACGGCAGCCTGGAGACCGTTAATGGCAGCATCCGCATTGCCGCTGGCGCCCACACCGGCAGCGCCGAAACCGTCAACGGCAGCATCAAGGTGGCCGACAACGCCCACAGCGGCGGACTGACCACGGTCAACGGCAGCATCCACGTGGACACGCGCGTGCAGGTCGATGGCGGGATCGAAACGGTCAACGGCGGCATCTTCGTGGACCACGGCGGCCATGTCGCGAAAGGCGTGACCACGGTGAATGGTGCGATCGGGCTGGTCGAAACCGACCTCGGCGGAGGCATCGAAACCGTGAATGGCGACATCACCGTCGGCGTCGGTTCACACGTCCACGGTGGCATCAAGATCGACAAACCCGGCACCAGCTGGCTGCCGATCAGCTTCGGCAAACGCACGCCGCCGCGCGTCATCATCGGCCCCAATGCCGTGGTTGACGGGCCATTGGTGTTCGAGCGCGAGGTCAAGCTGTACGTGCACACCAGCGCGCGCATCGGCAGCGTCACCGGTGCGACGATCGTGAAGTTCAACACGGCGACTGCGCCGGAGTAATGATCCAGCGACACGCTGCCGCGACCCGCGTCAACGTTTCCCTGTTGCGACGAGGGTAGACTCGGTGGTTCCGTTCAACGGGACCACCCGCATGCAGCGACACCTCCTGCTTTGCCTTGCCATCGCCACCGCTTTGGCCGCGTGCCAGCAGCAACCGGCAACGCCCGCCGCCACTGCCCCGGCAGTCGCCACGCCCCCAAGTGCGATGGCTGCCCACACATTCAGCCCCGCCATCGATCCCGGTGATTTCGTCGAGCACGTCAAGACGCTGTCATCCGATGCATTCGAAGGTCGTGGCCCCGGGACGCCGGGCGAAGACAAGTCGGTGGAGTACATCAAGTCGCAGATGCAGCGCATCGGCCTGAAGCCCGGCAACAACGGCGAATGGTTCCAGACCGTGCCGATGGTCGAGACCACGGCCGATCCGTCGACCACGCTCACGCTGACCGTCAATGGCACGCCGCGCATCCTGCACGCCGGCACCGACATGGTCCTCGGCACCACCAGCGGCAAGCCGGAAGTGAAGATCGACAACAGCCCGCTGGTGTTCGTCGGCTATGGCGTCAATGCCCCGGAGCAACACTGGAACGATTACGCCGGACTCGACGTCAAGGGCAAGACGGTGGTGATGCTGGTCAATGATCCCGGTTTCCACATCAACGACCCGACCTTGTTCGAAGGCAAGCGGATGACCTACTACGGCCGCTGGACCTACAAGTACGAGGAAGCCGCGCGGCAAGGCGCCTCGGCCGCGCTGATCATCCACGACACGCCCGGAGCATCGTATGGCTGGGACGTGGTGAAAAACTCCTGGTCGGGCGCGCAGTACGCGCTTCCCGCCGCGACCGATCCCGACCCGCGGCTGCCGGCGCAGGGTTGGTTGACCGCCGAGCAGGCCAAGTCGTTGTTCGCCGACAGCGGCCTGGACCTGGATGCATTGCGCATCGCCGCCAACAAGCGCGGTTTCAAGCCGGTGCCGATCAAGGCAACGCTGTCGCTGGACCTGAAAAGCACCATCGTGCAGAAACAATCGCGCAACGTGATCGGCCGTCTCGACGGCACCACCCATCCGGACGAAGCCATGATCTACATGGCGCACTGGGACCACCTGGGCAAGCACCCGGGCGAGCCGGGCGACAACATCTACAACGGCGCGGTCGACAACGCCACTGGCGTGGCCGGCATCCTTGAAATCGCCGAAGCGTTCAAGCACCAGCAGCCAGCGCCGGAGCGGTCCGTGCTGTTCATTTCGGTCACGCTGGAAGAATCCGGGCTGCTCGGCTCCAAGTACTACGTGGCCCACCCGGCCGTGCCGCTGGACAAGACCATCGGCGTGGTCAACATGGACGCGCTTGGCGTGGACGGCAAGACCCGCGACCTCACCGTCGTGGGCATGGGCAGCTCGCAGCTGGAAGACGTGCTGAAGACCGTGGAAGCCAAACAGGGCTTGGCGCTACACGCTGAAGCGCATCCGGAAGCAGGCAGTTACTTCCGCTCCGATCACTTCAACTTCGCCAAGGCAGGCGTGCCGGCGCTGGATATCGGCAGCGGCAATGACCTGGTCGATGGCGGTACCGCGGCGGGCGAGGCGGCGTCCAAGGACTACAACGAACACCGCTACCACAAGCCCGCCGACCAGTACGACGCCGCGACGTGGAAACTCGACGGCGTGATGGAGGATCTGAATGCGGCGTACGGCGTCGGTCGCGAGCTCACCAGTTCCGAACAATGGCCGACCTGGTATCCAGGCAATCCGTTCAAGGCAGCGCGCGACAAGATGATGGCGGCCAAGCCCGCGGCGGCGGCGGCGCAATAACTGTCGATGGATGACCGGTCGAAGTGCGGCTCGACTGCTGGCCGCACTTCGATCCCGCGAACACCACGCGCCTGCGCTGATGAACAGCAACGCGACTGACGCGACTTGCAATGCCGAGGTCGACGAGTTCCTCGGCCATCTGTCTGTCGAGCGTCGCATGTCGCCGCACACGCTGGATGCCTATCGCCGCGATCTTGGGCGACTGGTTGCGTGGGCGCATTCCCAGCAACTTGATGTCATCACATTGCACACCGAACAATTGCGCGGATTCATCGTCGCCGAGCATCGACGCAAGCTGTCGGCCAAGACGTTGCAGCGGCGCCTGTCGGCATGCCGAAGTTTCTATCGCTGGCTGCTTAAGCACGGCCGCATCACGGCAACACCGGCCGACGCCATCCGGGCGCCGAAAGCGCCACGTAAGTTGCCCCAGGTGTTGGATGCCGACGAGGCCGCGCGCCTGGTGGAAGTGCCGACGGATGTGCCGCTGGGACTGCGCGATCGCGCGCTGCTGGAGTTGTTTTATTCCTCCGGATTGCGCCTGTCCGAATTGTGCGGTTTGCGCTGGCATGACCTGGATCTCATCGACGGCCTGGTCACCGTGCTCGGCAAGGGCGGCAAGCAGCGCAGCGTGCCGGTGGGATCGCACGCGTGCACGGCCTTGAATGCATGGCGTGAAGCGCAGCATCCGGCCAGGGATGCGCCGGTCTTCCCGGGCCGCAACGGGCCGATCACGCCGCGCGCGGTGCAGCTTCGCGTGGCGCAACTCGCGCAGCGGCAAGGCTCGTTCAAAGGCGTGCATCCGCATCTGTTGCGGCACTCATTCGCCAGCCATGTGCTGGAATCCTCCGGCGACCTGCGCGGGGTGCAGGAGCTGCTCGGCCATGCCGACATCGCCACCACGCAGATCTATACGCACCTGGATTTCCAGCATCTGGCGAAGGTCTACGACGCCGCCCATCCGCGCGCCAAGCGCAAACCATGATCGGTCGGTAACGTTCCGCGTAAAATCCAATGATGCCTTCCGAACTTCTCCCGCTCGGCCGCGTCGTCCAGTACCCGCGTGAATACGACGCTTCGCTGCTGTTCGCGATTTCGCGCGCCCTTGGCCGCGGCGACATCGGCATTGACGTGGACGCGCTTCCTTTCATCGGCATCGATCGCTGGCACGCGTATGAGATCAGCTGGCTCGATCCGCGTGGCAAGCCGTGCGTTGCGACGGCGACATTCGAAGTCCCGGCAACGACGCCAAATCTGATCGAATCCAAATCCCTGAAGCTGTATCTCAACTCGTTCAATTCGACGCACTTCGACAATGCCGAAAGCGTGCGCGTACGCATGGCCGAGGACCTGTCGCAGTGCGCCGGTGCAGGCGTCATGGTGCGTATAGGCCTGCCCGCCATCGGCGGCGATGACGGCACCCTCATCGACACGCTTGCGATCGACATCGATGACTACGGCCCGCCGAATACCGCACACCTGCAGGCCGACACAGGCCACGACGTCGAGGAAATCCTGCGCTCAGAGTTGCTGAAATCCAACTGCCCGGTGACCGGCCAGCCCGATTGGGCCAGCGTGCACATCGCCTATCGCGGGCCGCGCATCGATCAGACCGGGCTGCTGCGTTACCTGGTGTCGTTCCGCGATCACTGCGAATTCCACGAACAGTGCGTCGAACGGATCTTCGTCGACCTGATGGCGCGTTGTCGCCCTGACTCATTGTCCGTCGAGGCGCGTTACACGCGTCGCGGTGGCCTGGACATCAACCCATGGCGGGCCACCGCCGATCGCAATGCGCCACAGTGGCAACGCGATCTGCGGCAATAAGCCATGTCGCACCGCATGATATTTCCAGAAGCACTCAACCCTGGCTTGTGCAGCTGCGCCCGCGACACGCTGCAGGTGCAGACGAATGGCAACCCGCTGCAGTCGCGCCTCCTTGAAAACGGAGTAGCGCATGCCTTCGATTCCCGATGACGCACAGGTCGAGCGCCTGGCGCAACTCCTCGACCAGCGTGCAGTGCCGTTCGACGGCTTGAACATTGAATCGCTCGACGGCTATCTGTCATCGATGGTGCTGTCGCCCGACGACATTGCGATCGAAGAATGGCAGCCGCCCGTGTGGGGCCGGCTGCCGCCGCGCTGGGACGGGGACGACGAGCGGGCGCAGGTGGATGCGCTGCTGCAGGACCAGTGCCACCTGGCGTCGCTGCGCGCGCGCTTCGATGGCGACGAACTCCCCGCGTATCTGTCGCCACTGATCTGGCTGCCCGAGGATCCTGATGCCATTGATGACGGCATCTCCGGTGCCGGGGCACTCGATATCGGCCGCGACTGGGCCAGCGGGTTTTTTCGTGGCGTGCAATTGCGCGAAGCTGCATGGAGCACGTGGCTGGACGACAACCCGTGGATCGATGAGATATTCCTGCTGCTCGACCAGCTCGCCAGCGGCGAGATCCTTGATCTGGACCTGACCGGGACGGCCATTCCGATCACCTATCGGCAGCGGCTGGACATCATCGCCGGAGTGCCGGACATGCTCGGGGACCTGCATCATCACCGCATCAATGCGCTGACCTCGCGCGAACCGCTGCGCCGCACGCCGACCCCCGAACGCAATGCACCCTGCTCCTGTGGCAGCGGTCGCAAGTACAAGAAATGCTGCGGAATATAGGCGGTTGCCAGCACCGGACGTTGTCGAGAAACCGCGCGCTTTGCCTGCGCCGCTGGCAACCGCGACAATAGCCGTCTCGCCGTGCCACGCGCCGGCCTGCCCGCACATCCCCTGCACGGAGACACCACGCAATGGCATTCGCACCGACGACGCCCCTCGACGGCGCCCGCATCAGCAAGACGCCCACCGGCCTGGTCGTGCCGGATCACCCGATCATTCCCTTCATCGAAGGCGACGGCACCGGCCCCGACATCTGGCGCGCCTCGGTGCGCGTGCTCGACGCGGCCGTGGCCAAGGCCTACGGCGGCAAGAAGAAAATCGAGTGGATGGAAGTGCTCGCCGGTGAAAAGGCGTTCAACGCCACCGGCAACTGGCTGCCCGATGACACCGTGCAGGCCTGCCGCGACTACGTGGTCAGCATCAAGGGCCCGCTGACCACGCCGGTCGGCGGTGGCATACGCTCGCTCAACGTTGCGCTGCGGCAGATGCTCGACCTGTTCGTCTGCCTGCGCCCGGTGCGCTGGTTCGACGGTGTGCCGTCGCCGGTGAAGAAGCCGGGCGACGTCGACATGACGATCTTCCGCGAGAACACCGAGGACATCTACGCCGGCATCGAGTTCGAGCCCGGCAGCAGCGATGCGCAGAAGGTGCTGGACTTCCTGCAGCAGAACTTCCCCAAACCCTTCGACAAGATCCGCTTCGGCACGCTGGCGAAGAACGTCGAGTGGCTGGCGAAGCTGGAATCGATCGGCGCGCCGCACCGCGAGCTGCCGGTGCAGGTCGGCATCGGCATCAAGCCGGTGTCGTACCTGGGCACCGAACGCCTGGTGCACGCAGCGATCAGCCATGCGATCACCAACGGCCGCAAGTCGGTCACGCTGGTGCACAAGGGCAACATCATGAAGTACACCGAGGGCGCGTTCCGCGACTTCGGGTACCAGGTGGCGCGTGATTTCTTCGGCGCGGTCGAGCTCGATGGCGGCCCATGGCACGTGATTCCCGAAGGCAAGCCCGGTGCCGGCATCATCATCAAGGACGCCATCGCCGATGCGTTCCTGCAGCAGATCATCCTGCGACCGAAGGACTACGACGTCGTCGCCACGCTCAATCTCAACGGCGATTATTTGTCTGATGCACTGGCGGCACAAGTCGGCGGCATCGGCATCGCGCCTGGGGCCAACATCAACTATGTCACCGGTCACGCGGTGTTCGAAGCGACCCACGGTACCGCGCCCAAATACGCGGACCTGGACAAGGTCAACCCGGGCTCGCTGATCCTGTCGGGCGAAATGATGCTGCGTTACATGGGCTGGACCGAAGCCGCTGACGCGATTATTTCCGCGATGGACAAGGCAATCGCCAGCAAGCATGTCACTTACGATTTCGCGCGCTTGATGGACGGCGCGACGGAAGTGAAGTGCAGTCAGTTCGCGGACAAGTTGATCGAGATGATGTAAGCCGCATTTCGCATAGCAGGCAAGCCTCGACTTGCCTGCTATGCGGCGATGTCGTAATCCGCCATGCGTCGCAGGATTTCCCGCTCGGCGATGTAACCGTCGATATCAAGCCTGTCAGGCCCGCCAACGTCGTCATTGCATGCAATCGCGATGCGGGCATCGAAGCGCTTGCGCGACTCGACGCGACGTCCGTAGCGCGGTGCGAAATGGCCGCAGTACGGCCCGGCAACATGGCGCGGTGCTTCTTGCACGATCTGGGTCTTGAACAGCATCATGGCGGCCTCCTTGGATATGCAACGTCCCTGGCGTCGGACTCGTCCTGGGCAAGGCAGACACTAGCCGCCGATCATGACCGGGCGTTGTCGCCGGTCTTGCAGTTCTGCGACGACGCGATTACGCCCGCGCCCGCAACACTTAGCCGCAGCCGCCGGTGATGCAGCCCACCTCGGGCAAGCTCCTTGCTGCTTTGGCATCGGCTCCGAAACGTCGCCTGGATGTCGCGCGATTGCCAAGCTCGGGCGCGATGTCGTTGGCGGCGGTGCGGGCGCCATAGTGCAAGCGGGGTGCTTCATCGCTGAAAGCGGCGACGTTGGCCGGACTGATATCGCCATGCAGGAACAGCAGGCCTGTGTAGATGCTCATGGTTTCCTTTCTCTTGTTTGCTGGCAGCAGGTTTGCTGCCTGTATTGAACAAGACACAAGGTAGGCGCATGCTATGTGCTGTAAAAGCGATACTTTTGCAACTGTGACTTGAATTTTATTCAAGACAAACCCACAAAAGACAACGCCATGAGTCGACCGCCGCTGCACGCACTGCAAGGCTTCCTCGCCGCTGCGCGCAGCGGCAACCTGTCGCGCGCGGCGGACTCGATCCACCTCACCGTCAGCGCCCTGAGCCACCAGATCCGCGGACTGGAGGAGCGCGTCGGGCAGCGGCTGTTCTTGCGCAACTCGCGCGGGGTGGTGCTGACGGCCGAAGGCGAACGCCTGCTCGAACGTGTCGGGCCACACCTGGACGCGATCGCGCTGGCACTACAACCTTTCGCCGCGCGCCACGACGATGTGCTGACGCTCAGCGTGACCCCGTCGATGGCGTCGGCATGGCTGGTGCCACGCCTGGGCGGATTCTTGGCCGCGCATCCACAGATCGAGATCAACCTGCAGTCCAATTCCGCGATCGTGGATTTCCAGCGGGACGGTGGCACCGATGCCGCGTTGCGCATCGGACAGGGCAGCTGGGCGGGTTTGACCGCCGAGCATCTATTCGATGAGTGGGTTGCGCCTGTCGCGAGCCCCGCGCTGGTCGCGCGCATGGGCGGGTTGCCGGCGGCATCGGAGCTGCACCGATGGCCGTTGCTCGGGGACCCCGATCGCGACGACCTGTGGGACGTGTGGTTCGCACGATTCGGAGGCCATGCGCCGACACGCTTTGTCGCGTCGTTCGATGATTCCGAGGCCCTGCATCGTGCCGCCGCGGCCGGAGTCGGGGTGGCGCTAGGCAAACTGACGCGGGTGCGATTGCTGCTCGAGTCGGGCCACCTGACGCGACTGACCTCGCAGCAATTGCAGACGGACTACGCGCATTACCTGGTGTATCCGCAGCGCTCGGCCGGGCACCTTGGCCTGCAGGCGTTTGCGCAGTGGCTGCATGCTCAGGCGCGCGACTATGCCGCGACGATGGAGTCAACGGCACTACCGCAGCCAACTTCACGCAGGCGAACCAAACGTTCGCACTGATGCTTTCATCGTTTACCGCCAGGCTCGACACCCCATCCGATGCTCATCGCCTTCAACAAACCATACGGCGTGCTCTGCCAGTTCACCGATCGCAGCGTGCCTTCGCGACGCACGCTGGCGGAGTTCGGGTTACCGCCTGATGTCTATCCGGCCGGCCGCCTTGATTTTGATTCCGAAGGTCTGTTGCTGCTGACCGATGACGGTGCGCTCGCACATCGCCTGACCGATCCCGCGCACAAGCTGCCCAAGTCCTACCACGTGCAGGTGGAAGGTCTTCCCACCGACATGCAACTTGCGCAACTGCGCGCGGGCGTCGTCCTCAACGATGGGCCGACGCTGCCGGCGCAGGCGCGACAGCTTGCAGATCCCGGGTTCTGGCCGCGCGACCCGCCGGTGCGCATCCGCAAAACCGTGCCGGATGCATGGGTGGAACTCATCCTGCGCGAAGGTCGCAACCGGCAGGTGCGGCGCATGACCGCGTCGGTGGGATTGCCGACGTTGCGGCTGGTGCGCGTTGCCGTGGGAAGCTGGTCGCTGGGCGGACTTGGCTCGGGGCAATGGTGTGAGGTTGATGCCAAGGGCTGAATGGTTCATCTATCCGTTGTTAGGTGCACCGTCGTTGACGGGGCATTCTGATACCTTGCGGCTCCAAGCTGAATGCGGCGGCTAGCGCTGAAATGCAAAGTAGAGCGTCATGAACCATCAAGAGTCCGGCCGCATCCTCGTCGTCGACGACCAGCCCGCCAACCTGCGCGCGGTCAACACGTTGCTGACGCGCCATGGCTACGAGGTGATGACCGCAGGCAACGGCGATGACGCGCTCGCATTGGCCGGCACGCAGATACCCGACTTGATGCTGCTGGACATGATGATGCCGGGGATGGACGGGTTCGAGTTGTTGGCCGAAATCAAGTTGAACCCGGAACTGCTCCGGGTTCCTGCCATCTTCCTCACCGCCGCGCAGGATCGCGAACTGCTGCTACGCGCGTTCGATGCAGGCGCGGTCGATTACGTCACCAAACCTTTCATGCCCGAGGAATTGCTCGCGCGCGTGAGTGCGCATGTGCGGCTGAAGCTGACCCGCGATCGGCTGGAGCGTGTCGCCCGCGAGCGCCAGGAGCTGGTCAACCTGGTCGCGCACGACCTGAAGAACCCCATCAGCAGCGTGCTGTTCGCCAGCGATGTGTTGCGTATCAACGGCTGCAAGCCCGAGCGGATTCCGCGCTACCTGGACATGATCCATGAGAGCGCCAGCGACGCGATCGGCTATATCCGCCGTTACCTGGAAACACAGGCCGCGAACACCGGGATATCGCCGGAGGTCACGCCGGTGTCCCTGCGCGAAGTATTGGTCTGGCTCGTGTCCCGCTACGAATTGCAGGTGGAAAGCCGTGGCATGCGCCTGGAGATCGACGGCGCACTGGCGGACATCGCGACCGACAACACCATGGTGGCGATCGACGGA
>JBBQTR010000005.1:0-34219 GCA_038213095.1 Lysobacterales bacterium
GATCAACGCCTGCGGATCGACAGCCAGCAACGGCAGCAATGCGAACGCGCGCTCGTGCAGGTGTGGGTGTGGCACGTGCAGGCCGGGTTCGTCGATGATGCTGTCGCCATAGAGCAGCAGATCGAGGTCGAGGATGCGCGGACCCCAGCGTTCGCGTCGTTCACGACCATTGATCCGTTCGATGCCGAGTAGTCCATCCAGCAATGCGCGTGGAGCCAGGGTTGTCTCCAGTAACACCGCGGCATTGATGAAATCCGCCTGCTTGGTGACGCCCCATGCTGGCGTGCGATACATCCTGGACGCGCGCAGCAGGCGTGTCTGTCCCAGCGCATCAAGATCGCGCAACGCCTTTCGCAGCACGCCAAGTGAATCGCCGACATTGCCGCCCAGACCAACCAAGGCCCGCACTGGCATGACCGGGCCGATCCCGTTCACTCAGCAATTCACTCCGAAGACACTGGTCGACGACGCCGGCGGCGACGCTTGCGCGGCGCGCCATCCGTTGTCTCCGCGATATCCGTAGCATCCACACCATGCGCATCGCCGGCATCTGACTGCGCATCCAGTTGCACGGCGAGGTCCTCGCGCGGCAGCGTTTGCGCATGCGTCCAGAACGCGACTTCCTCGGCGTGCTCGTTTGAGGCGAACTGGCGCAATACCAGGAAATCGTAGGCTGCGCGAAAACGTGGATGCGCGAGCAATCGGGTCACCCGCTTGGGTTGGCGTTGCGACAGGCGCGCTTGCAGTAACCAGATTTCCTGCATTGGCAGCGAGAAGCGGCGCGGCAGTGCAACTGTCGTCAACTGATGCACGGTGACCCGGTCGGCCGCACGGCGCTGCGCGTCTGCCGCATGCACGCCTTGCGCCTGCAGCGCCATCAATGCGCGGCAATACGCAGGCCACAACAGCAACGCGAACAGGAAGGCGGGCGACACGGGCTGGTCGTCTGCGACACGTGCGTCCGTGCCACGCAGGCCTTCGAGCAGCATCTGGCGCAAGGCGCCACTGCGATTGGATTTCAGCGCGGCCGCGGTTTCCGGCATCAGCGCGGGCAACAAGCCGTGGTGCTCCAGTGCAATGAAACTATTGACGGCGTGCCCGGAGAGGAAAAGTTTCAGGCACTCCTCGAACAGTCGCGCCGGCGCCGACTCGCGTAGCAGGCCACCCAGTTGCGCAATCGGCGTCGCGGTGGCGTCGTCGATATGGAAGCCGAGCTTCGCCGCCAGCCTGACCGCGCGCAGCATCCGCACCGGATCTTCGCGATAACGTTGCTCGGGGTCGCCGATCAGCTTGAGGACATGGTTCTGCACGTCCTCGAAACCGCCGGTGTAATCCCGCACCGAGAAATCATCGATCGTGTAATACAGGGCATTGGCGGTGAAGTCGCGCCGTACGGCGTCGTCTTCGATCGTGCCGAATACGTTGTCGCGCAGCAGGCGTCCGCCTTCATGCAGCTCGCGGTCGCCGCTGCCATCGTCGACATTGGCGCGGAATGTCGCGACTTCGATGATCTCGCGGCCGAACACCACATGCGCCAGCCGGAAGCGCCGCCCGATCAGGCGGCAGTTACGGAACAACTGGCGAACTTCGTCCGGCGTCGCGCTGGTGGCGACATCGAAATCCTTGGGATGGCCGCCAACCAGCAGGTCGCGCACTGCGCCGCCGACCAGATAGCCGGCAAAGCCCGCATCGCGCAGGCGATACAACACCCGCAGCGCATTGGGGCTGATGTCCTTGCGCGAGATCGTGTGTGCGTCGCGCGGAATGATCCGCAGCGTCGTGGAAGGCAACTCTGGCGGCGGTGCGCCGATCGCGGGGTCGTTGGAATGGATGGACATCGGAGGCGGCGAGGCCGCAAAGGTGAGCCAAAAGGCGGGAATCGCGTTGCCTGCGGCAATCGCGATCCATATACTAGCAAGCCTTGTGCGTAGGACTCCCAATGCATGGGTCGGTCGACCAGGCAGCCAACTCATTTGGCACCCGTGTCGCCATAGCCACTCCGCTCCCATCGTCTAGAGGCCTAGGACACCACCCTCTCAAGGTGGACACACGGGTTCGAATCCCGTTGGGAGTACCATCTTCATTCGACGGGCCTCCCGTCGCACCCAAACCCGGCCGCGTCCGGGTTTTCGTTTGTGTGCGGATCATTGGCCAAGCAAGCCCGCTAAACTAGTAGCGCATTACAAACCGGATCAGCCATGCCCTTTGTCGTTACCGAGGCCTGCATCAAGTGCAAATACACCGACTGCGTCGAGGTGTGCCCGGTCGACTGTTTCCATGAAGGTCCGAATTTCCTGGTCATCGATCCGGACGAATGCATCGATTGCACGTTGTGTGAACCGGAATGTCCGATCAACGCCATTTATCCGGAGGATGACGTGCCTGCGGGACAGGAGGGCTTCGTCGCACTGAACGCGGAGCTCTCCAAGGCATGGCCGGTCATCACCGTCCGCAAGGACGGATTGCCCGATGCCAAGGAGTGGGAAACCGTACCGGACAAACTCCCGCTGCTGGAACGTTGAGGCATCGCCAGCGTTTCCCTGGCTTGTGTCAGGCGGCCGCTTGACGTCGGGACAATGTCTGCCAATCCGTCACCAAGCGGGCCATGACGCTGTCGAGCGCCACGGCCCTCGTGCAAAGACTCAACCCGCGCCGAGCGATGCCTTCAATGCTGCAATCAGCCTGGTCGCGGCGTCATTGCTGGCCGCAATGCCGCGGGGATCGACGGCCGATACATACACGCCAGCGTCTACCTTGCTCACCCGCACCAGGAAATTCGCGCCCTGGTAGCTGACATCGTAGGTGCCGAGCAACTGCGCCTTGGTGACGATCGACAACCCCTCGGTGCTGGCCAGGGCGGTGCCGACTTTGTTGAACACGTCATCACGATCGCCAGGCATGGTGAAACCCGAGGCGTTGTTCTGCGAAGGTGCCCGCATCGAGGAGCGCGTCACCGACGAAGTATCGGCAGAGGGCGCCTGCATCGCGCCTTCGGTGTTGGGGCGGTCGAGATCGGGCGGGACTTCCAGCGGGCGGGTTTCAGCACTTTGCGCGTACACGCTGTGTTTCCTGCTGAAGAAGTGGCAACCGGACGTGCCAATCGCGATCACCACCACGACGGCAGCGAACAGCGGGCGAACGGTGCGGGAATGGCTCGTGTGGATCTGTCGCATGTTGAATCTCCTGCTGGTTCAGGCCGCGAGAGTGTCGCGGCAGGATTGTTCGAGTTGCTGGATCTGATCGGTAATTCGGGTCGCACGCTCGGCGTAGATGGGCGACAGCGAGGTCAACGGCAGGCGCAGGCCCTTGCCGATCTGCAGGTGCGACAGGATCGCCTTGAGCGGGATGGGATTGGGCTCCACGCCGAGAAAATCAAAGATGTCCTGGAGCGCTGCGTCCAGGCGCTGCACTTCATCCTTCTTGCCGGCCATCGCCAGGTCGCACAACACGCGCAAAGCGCGGGGAACGACATTGGATGCGACCGAGATGACACCATCGGCCCCCGCCAGCATGGCCCGTGCAGCGGTCGGATCGTCACCGCTCAACACGGCAAAGCCACCCGTTGCCGCAGGATCGCGCAACGGCAACAACGCCGCCATACGCTCGGGATCATTGCGCGCTTCCTTGATGCCGATGATGCGCGGATGCCCGCATAACGCGGCGACTGTCTCGGGCTGCAGATCACAGCCGGTGCGGCCCGGAACGTTGTAAAGCACCACCGGCAGCGCGCCGTCCTCGGCTACTGCGCGGTAATGGGCAATCAATCCGGCCTGCGTCGGTCGTACATAGGGCGGCGTCACGACCAGCGCGGCATCCGCACCCACGGCCGCGGCGCGACGGGTCTGTTCGATGGTCTTGTCGGTATTGGACAACCCGGTCCCGGCCAGCACGGGAACGCGCCCACCCAGCAATTCCACGGCGCTGCGCACGATCGCGTCATATTCAACGTCATGCAGCGCGGCGGCCTCGCCGGTGGAGCCGGCCACGACCACGCCCTGCGTACCACCGTCCAACTGCAGTTGCAGCAATCGGCGCCACGCGTCCAGATCGAGCTCGCCGGCCGCCGTGAAAGGCGTTGCCAGGGCGGTGATGCTTCCTGAAATCCGCAAAGTTGCACTCTTGCTGGGCGGCCTGCGCGGGATTGCGCAGGCCATGGATCATGGACGGTGAATGGCCACCCGACATGTTACTTGCGGCGTCAAACCACGGGCAAGTATGCTGGCTGCGGCATCCGACCGCCCGCACCACACCGGATGCCGTTCAGCCCCTTTCGCAGCGGACGCCGCCTTGACCGATTCCGACACCGCTCCACGTCCACCCCCGAATGAGAACCATCTGCTGATCAACGCCTATACGACGCATCCGCAGTCGCCGCTACTGTCAGTCACGCGGCGGATCTCCGATAGCGGCTGCAACCTGGTGGATACACGACTGAGCACCGTGGGGCGCGATGTGTCGGTGACGGCGCTGGCCACCGGCTCGTGGGATGCGGTCGCCAAGCTCGAAGCGATGCTCACGCGGCTTGAGCGCGAGGAAGGATTGAAGCTGGTCTGGTACCGCACTGGTCCCAAGCCCGTGCAATCCAACCTGCTGCCGTATGTGGTCGAAGTCGTCGCCGCCGACAAGCCCGGCATTCTGTTCCAGCTCGCGGATTTTTTCGACCGCCAGTCGATCACCATTGAAAGCCTGCATTGCTCGCGGTATCGCGCGATGCAGACCGGTGCTGAAATGTTCACCGCGCAGGTGACGATCGGAATACCCGCCGACATGCACATCGCGGCGTTGCGGGATGATTTCCTGGAGTTCTGCGATCACCTCAATCTCGACGCGATCATGGATCCCATGAAATTTTGATGCATGACGTTCCAGCCACGGGATACGGATACAGGACGTTCAAGGCATGACGTCCTGATGCTCGACACCGGCGACACGCTTCCAGACTTGCCTCTGCACCTTTCCAGCGGAACCGTAGCGCACTTGTCCAACTACGCCGGGCAGTGGCTCGTGCTTTATTTCTACCCCAAGGACAGCACCCCGGGCTGCACGACCGAGGGCATCGACTTCAACACGTTGCTGCCGAACTTCACGAAGCTCGGCGGCAGCGTACTTGGCGTTTCGCGCGATACGCTGAAGTCACATCAGAATTTCCTTGCAAAACAGGGTTTCAATTTCGACCTCATCAGCGACGTCGACCAGACCCTCTGCAATACTTTCGGTGTCATCAAGGAAAAGAACATGTATGGGCGCAAGGTGCTGGGCATCGAGCGCAGCACGTTCCTGATCGATCCCGAAGGTGTCATCCGCCATGCGTGGCGACCGGTGAAGGTGCCGGGCCATGCTCAAGCTGTCCTGGATGCGCTCAAGGCGACCAGCTAACGTGTGCAGTGCACACGCCGGCACGTCCGCAGTGCCACCTTCGCATCTTGTGTCCCATACCTGCGTGCGCATCCCGCACGCATCGTCTTCCTGCCCGCCAAGAGGCTTTCGATGACCCCAAGCAGCAAGCGCATCTATGTCCTCGACACGAACGTGCTGATGCACGATCCCACCGCGCTGTTCAAGTTCGAGGAGCATGACGTCTTCCTGCCGATGCAGGTGATGGAGGAGCTGGACAACGGCAAGAAGGGCACGTCGGAAGCCAGTCGAAATGCGCGCCAGGTCAGCCGCTTCCTCAACGAGCTGATCGAATCCGAAGGCAGCGGCAGCGTCACGTCCGGGATCCCGCTGGTGTTGCCCCACGGCTTGAAGCTGCGTGGCGCCGAGAGCGCGGGTCGGCTGTATTTCCAGACCGACAACTTCGATGCCGGCAAGCGTTTTGGCGCGGTCATTCCGGACAACCACATCCTCGGCGCAATCCTGGCGCTGCAGGAAAGCCAGCCCGATGCCTCCGTGGTGTTCGTGTCCAAGGACATCAACCTGCGGATCAAGGCATCGATTGCGGGGATCACGAACGAGGACTACGAAAACGATCGCGCGCTGGACGATTTCAGCCTGCTCTATACCGGCGCGACTGAATTGCCCGCGGATTTCTGGCAGCGTCATGGCAAGGAGTTGCGGTCGTGGACCGATAAAGGCCGCACGTTCTACGAGATTGCGCGCACCCAGGGCGATGACTGGTATCCGAACCAGTTCCTCTACCTGCCCGGTAATGACGAAGCAGAGCTCAAGGTTGCCCGGCTGGACGACGTCAAGGTCACGTTGCAGATCGTCGACGACTATCGCCATTCGCAACACGCGGTGTGGGGAATCCTCGCGCGCAACCGCGAGCAAAACTTCGCGCTCAACGCACTCATGGATCCGGAGATCGACTTCATCACGCTGCTCGGCACTGCAGGCACCGGCAAGACCTTGCTGGCGCTGGCTGCGGGCCTTGCACAGACGATGGACCAGCAGCGTTATCGCGAGATCATCATGACCCGCGCCACCGTGAGCGTCGGTGAGGACATCGGCTTCCTGCCTGGCACCGAAGAAGAAAAGATGACACCGTGGATGGGCGCGCTGACGGATAACCTGGAAGTACTCACGCACAACCAGACCGGCGGCTCGTGGGGGCGCGCGGCGACCAATGACCTGCTCGCCAGCCGCATCAAGATCCGTTCGATGAACTTCATGCGTGGGCGCACTTTCCTCAGCCGCTGGCTGATCCTGGACGAAGCGCAGAACCTGACGCCCAAACAGATGAAAACCCTGATCACCCGCGCTGGTCCCGGCACGAAAATCGTGTGCCTGGGCAACGTCGAACAGATCGACACGCCCTACCTGACCGAGACGACATCGGGCCTGACGTATGCGGTCGACCGTTTCAAGGGGTGGGCGCACAGCGCGCACATCACCTTGCGTCGCGGCGAACGTTCACGACTGGCGGATTTCGCGTCGGAAGTGATGTAGCCGCCATTGCCCGATCCGCTCAGGCGGTCGGGCGCTCGTCTCATGGAGTGGACCATGCAACCGGATGCTGCGCGGCGGTACGCACGGATGTTCGTGCCGAAGCTCTACACCGCGCTGCGCGAAGGTTACGGCTGGGATGATCTGCGCCGGGATGCAATCGCCGGACTGACGGTTGCCATCGTTGCGCTGCCGCTTGCGATGGCACTCGCCATCGCAAGCGGTACCACACCGGAAAAGGGCCTTTACACCGCGATCGTCGCTGGCTTCCTGATCTCCGCACTGGGCGGTTCGCGCGTGCAGATCGGGGGTCCGACCGCGGCGTTCATCCCGGTCGTATTCGTTGTGATCCAGAAGTTCGGCTTCGGCGGGTTGATCCTGTGCACGCTGTTGGCCGGCTTGATACTGATCCTCGCGGGGCTGATGCGCCTGGGCACGCTCATGAAGTACATGCCACAGCCGGTAATCACCGGCTTTACGGCGGGCATCGCGGTCAGCATTTTCTCCAGCCAGGTGAAGGATCTGCTCGGCCTGCGCATGGACGCCGTACCGGCGGAATTCTTCGCGCGCTGGAAAGCCTATGCGCAGCACCTGTCGACCACCCAGCCCGCGGCATTGGCGCTTGCACTGGCAGGCCTAGCTGTCATCGTCGCCCTGCGTCGCTGGCGGCCGAACTGGCCTGGCTTCCTGATCGCACTGGTGGTCTGCACCCTGCTTGGCGTCGGACTGGCGTTGCCAGCCGAAACCATCGGCAGCCGCTTCGGCAGCCTGCCTTCGTCGTTGCCGGCTTTCGCCATCCCCCACATCCCGTTCGAGCGAACGCTCGAATTGCTGCCGAGCTCACTGACCATCGCCTTCCTCGCCGCCGTGGAATCGCTGCTCTCCGCTGTCGTGGCTGATGGCATGACCGGCGGGCGCCATCGTTCCAACGGCGAACTCGTGGCACAGGGCGTGGCCAACGTCGCATCGGCACTGTTCGGCGGCCTGCCGGCCACCGGCGCTCTCGCGCGTACGGCTACCAACATTCGAGCCGGGGGACGTACACCGGTCGCCGGAATCATCCACGCCGCATTCCTGCTGCTGTTCATGCTGCTGCTGGCACCGCTGATGCGGTACGTCCCCATGGCTGCGCTGGCCGCGGTGCTGCTGGTCGTGGCCTGGAACATGAGCGAGTACCAGCACTTCCGCCATACGATGTCAGCGCCCAAGGGCGACCGACTGGTGCTGTTGCTAACCTTCTTCTTGACGATCTTCATCGACCTCACCGTGGCAATCGAGGTCGGAATCGTGGTGGCCGCGTTCGTATTCATGTTCCGCATGGCCGAAGTGGTCGAGGTCAGCTCCGGGATCAAACTGATCCAATCCGAAAACGACGAGACCGTGGAGGGACTCGCACAACGCGAGCTATTGCCGAAGGACGTGGAAGCCTTCCAGATCAGTGGCCCGTTGTTCTTTGGCGCCACCAGCCGTTTGGATGACGTGCTGGACCAGTTTCGCCAGCCGCCGAAGGTCTTCATCCTTCGCATGCGGCTGGTGCCGTTCATCGACGCCAGTGGCGTGCACGCATTGCGCATGCTGCTGGATCGCTGTCGCCGGCGCGACATCGTGCTGGTCATGTCCGGCCTGCAGGCGCAACCGTTGCGGGTCGTCCACCAGATGCACCTGGCGCCGCGTGATGGCGAATTGCATTTCGTCGCCGATTTCGACGCCGCGTTGCAGCTGGCACGCGACCTCGTCGGAGAAGATGCGGCGAATGACGGGGCAGTGCATGAGTGATGTGCGACCACTGTCGGCACTCACCATCGCCGGCTCCGATTCCGGCGGCGGCGCTGGCATCCAGGCCGATCTCAAGACCTTTGCCGCGCACGGTATCCATGGATTGAGTGCGATCGCCGCGTTGACTGCCCAGCACACGCGCGGCGTCATCGCAGTGCATGTGCCGCCAGTTGCATTCCTGCGGGCGCAGATCGATGCCTGCTTCGACGACTTCCGCATCGGCGCGGTCAAGCTCGGGATGCTGGCGACGGCGGAAGTGATTCATGCCGTGGCCGACGCGCTCGAGCAACACAGGCCCCCAGCCATCGTGCTCGATCCGGTGATGGTTGCCACCTCCGGTGCCCGACTATTAGCCGACGACGCGCTCGATGCCTTGCGCACGAGACTGCTGCCGCTGGCGACATTGCTCACCCCGAACATTCCCGAAGCCGAGGTGATGCTTGGACGCATCATTGCGAAAGCGAACGCTGCCGATGAAGCCTTGCTGCAGCTTCGCGACCTTGGCGCGCGCGCAGTGTTGCTCAAGGGTGGTCATCTCCAGGAAGGCACCAACGTGGTCGACCGTTACTACGATGGCATCACTACCACGCGATTCATGCATGAACGCATCGCAATCCAAGCGCATGGCACCGGTTGCACACTCGCCTCCGCGGTTGCCGCGAATCTCTGCCGTGGCATGCCGTTACTCGCGGCTTGCAGGAAAGCGAGCGATTACGTCTCCATGGCGCTGCGCAAAGGCTATCAACCCGGGCGCGCGGATATCACGTTGCTCGGCCATTGCTGGCAATCAGAGGCGAACACCCGATCCGAAGACAAAAAAGCCGGCGAGTGATCGCCGGCTTTCATGTTTGGTGCGCCCGGAGAGATTCGAACTCCCGACCCCCAAGTTCGTAGCCTGGTGCTCTATCCAACTGAGCTACGGGCGCAGAAGCGGAATTGTGCAGAATCGGAGGCGATTCCGTCAATTATTTGCAGCAGGTCTATCGATGGAACCGTCAATCACGATGGTCTAAACAAGAACTGGCGGAGACTGAGGGATTCGAACCCTCGATGGAGTTTTAAGCCCCATACTCCCTTAGCAGGGGAGCCCCTTCAGCCACTCGGGCAAGTCTCCGATGCGGGATTACTCCCGCGAACGGCGCAGGATACCGGCTCACCGGACCTGCGGCAAATCCCCGGTGTCGGATTGCGACTTGGTGACGTCTTCTTCTTCACCGCGTTGGATGCGCTGGTAAATCTCCTCGCGATGGACAGCCACATCCTTGGGCGCATTGATGCCGATGCGCACTTGGTTGCCCTTGACGCCCAGTACGGTCACGGTGACCGAATCGCCAATCATCAAGGTTTCACCGACTCGGCGGGTCAGGATCAGCATGCAGTTTCTCCATTAGCCGGCGATCCGCTGCCAGCGAGACGCATCCATGTGGATGCGCCAAGTATTGATCGATTTGACAATCAGTGAACATAATATCGATCGACGTAAGCGACAAGCGCAATAAGTCACGATTTCCTTGCAAGCTGACCCTCAACCCAGCCAGGAACGCCTGCCAGCGCCATCGTCAGCGCCGGGCCGTCGTTGCCCCCGCCCTGCGCCAGGTCGGGTCGACCGCCCCCTTTCCCGCCGATCTGGGCGGCGATGTGCGACAACAACTCTCCCGCCTTGACCCGTCCGGTCGCCGCACCACTGACCCCCGCCACAAGTGCGGCCTTGCCTTGGCTAGCGCCAGCGAGGACGACCACCGAGTCGCCCAGTTGCTGTTTCAGGCGATCGACAGCATCGCGCAGGGCCTTGCTGTCGAAGTTTTCCAGCCGCGTGGCGACAATGCGAATCCCGTCCACCTCGATGGCGCTGGCAGCAAGATCCGCCGTTGCACTGGACGCCACCTTGGCCTTCATGCCGTCGAGTTCGCGCTCGAGCTTCTTCTGGCGATCCAGCAGCGCACGCAGTTTTTCGCCTACATCCGCAGCATTGCCGCCAAGCATTTGCGCTGCATCATCCAGATGCTGTTCTTCCGAAGCGACATGATCCAGCGCTCCCTGCCCGCTCACGGCTTCGATCCGCCGCACGCCAGCCGAGACACCGCTTTCCGACACAATCTTGAACAAACCGATATCGCCGGTTCGCGACACGTGGGTCCCGCCGCACAACTCGGTCGACGTGCCGCCCATTCGCAGCACACGGACGCGTTCGCCATACTTTTCGCCGAACAACGCCATCGCGCCAAAATCCAACGCCTGCTGCATGTCCATGTGATGGGTTTCAGTAGCATGGTTCGCGCGGATCT
Source organism: Lysobacterales bacterium (assembly GCA_038213095.1). Lineage (GTDB taxonomy): Bacteria > Pseudomonadota > Gammaproteobacteria > Xanthomonadales > Xanthomonadaceae > Cognatiluteimonas. The sequence continues at coordinate 10,947 of JBBQTR010000005.1, forward strand.
CTGCGTTGACCTTGCACTCGATGGTGGCGAGTTCCTGCCTGGACATCGGCTGGAAGTGTGAAAAATCAAACCGCAGCCGATCCGGGGCAACCAGCGACCCTTTCTGCGTCACGTGCGTGCCCAACACTTCTCGCAAAGCAGCATGTAGCAAATGGGTGGCGCTGTGGTTGAGGACAGTCGCGGCACGGCGCGCGCCACTCACGGCGGCGACGAGATGGTCCCCACGCTTGAGCGTTCCTGCATACAGGCGGCCAACGTGGCCGTGGAATTGACCCGCGAGTTTCACTGTGTCGCCCACCATAAATCGCACGTCTTGCCCGGTGAGTTCGCCGGTATCGCCAACCTGCCCGCCACTTTCTGCATAAAAAGGCGTGCGATCCAGCAGCACGATGGCATCGTCACCAGCCGCGATACTTTCCACCGGCGCACCATCCTTCAACAGGCCAACAACGACCAGTCCGCCCATTTCCAATGCGTCATAGCCGGCGAATTCAGTCGATTGCAGTTGTGCCACCAGCTCCGCAGGCAACGTCGCTCCACCTCCAAACTTGCCCGCCGCACGGGCGGTCTCGCGCTGTTGCGCCATAGCCACATCAAAGCCCGCCATATCGACGCCAAGGCCGCGCTCGCGGGCGATATCAGCGGTCAAATCGACAGGAAATCCATAGGTGTCATAGAGGCGGAACGCATCGGCGCCAGGAATCCGATCCGGATTCCGCGCCGCCACGTCGTCGAAGATTCGCATTCCATGTTCGAGGGTTTCGCCAAAGCGTTCCTCTTCGGCACGCAACGCGCGTTCGACCAGGCCCTGTTTCGTAATGAGATCAGGATAGGCATCACCCATGACCTCAACCAGCGGCGCGACCATCTTCCAGAAGAACTCGCCTCGGACACCGAGCATCCAGCCATGGCGCAATGCGCGGCGGATGATCCGACGCAGCACATAGCCACGCCCCTCGTTGGACGGCAGCACGCCATCGACGATCAGGAATGAACAGGCGCGGATGTGATCGGAAATCACACGCAGCGATTTATTGTCCAGGTCTGTCGTGTCAGTGAATTGGGCGGCTTTTGCGATCAGATGGCGGAAGATGTCGATCTCGTAATTGCCATGAACACCCTGCAGAACGGCGGCCAATCTTTCCAGGCCCATGCCGGTGTCCACGCATGGCGCAGGTAGCGGCTGCAGGCTGCCGTCAGGTTGACGGTCGAACTGCATGAACACCAGGTTCCAGATTTCGATGAAACGATCGCCGTCTTCGTCCGGCGAACCTGGCGGGCCGCCGGCGATCTGGGCGCCATGGTCATAAAAAATTTCGGTGCACGGACCGCAGGGACCTGTGTCAGCCATCTGCCAGAAATTGTCGGACGCATACGGCGCGCCCTTGTTGTCGCCGATCCGGATGATGCGTTCAGCAGGCAACCCGATGTCGTTGTGCCAGATGCCGTAAGCCTCTTCATCAGTTTGGTAGATCGTGACGATCAGGCGCTCGGGCGACAGCTTCCAGACTTGCGTCAGCAGTTCCCAGGCCCATGTAATGGCGTCTTTCTTGAAGTAATCGCCAAACGACCAGTTGCCCAGCATCTCGAAGAATGTGTGGTGGCGCGCGGTATAGCCGACCTGGTCAAGGTCGTTGTGCTTGCCGCCGGCACGAAGGCAGCGCTGGACGTCCGCCGCACGCACATAAGAGCGCTTCTCGGCCCCAAGGAAGACGTCCTTGAACTGCACCATGCCGGAATTTGTGAACAGCAAGGTCGGATCATTCCCCGGCACCAAAGGCGCGGATGGCACAATCGTATGGCCTCGGACGGCGAAGAAATCGAGGAAATCGCTACGGATTTCGGAAGTTGTTTTCATGGGATTCGATGGCAAGCGGGCGCGAATTCCTGCCGCAATATTCAATATGCGGACTTAATCGGTACGCGCAACCCAGTAGCCTTTAGGTTAGCGCGCCGCCACAAGCCGCGCCAGCGCGCGCGCCGGGAGCATTCGCAGCCTTGTCGCTAAAGCAGCGAAAGAAGAGATCCGCTCACGAATCCATGCTCAATCGTCCCTCGGTCGTAGGGGTGATGGCTTTCATTCGTCGGGCAGCGATCGAATCGCCGCACGGACGCTGTCGCTATCGTAGCCTCGACGCAGGAGGAAGTCGGCGGCCTTACGCTGGACTGCAAGCGTTGCGCCGTCCAAGTCAAATCGTCGCCGGGCCAGCATGCGTGCGCGCCCGGCCCAGTCGTCGTCGCCCACGTCGGCCAATGCCGTGAATGCATGGGCGATGGTCTCGCTGCCAAGCCCGTGGCTGGCCAGCTCGGCGCGAATGCGCAGCGGGCCATAGCCAGCATTGGCTCGGGTCCGGGCGATGCTGCAGGCGAAACGCGCATCGTCTTGCCAGCCCGCGTTTGCCATCTTTTCAACAGCGGCGGTGGCATCGTCTTCGGTGATGCCCCGAGCCAGCAACTTACGCCTCAATTCGGGCTTGGAATGCTCGCGGCGCACCAGCAATGCCAGCGCTCGTTGCGCAGGCGTGGCTTCACGCCGGCGAGGCTTGGGATATCCAAGGCTGGATTGATCATCCATCTGCAGCACCAATGTTCAACCGGCTAGACGGGGTTTCAAGCAACGCCCGTCAGGCCAAGTTGGCCAGAAGCACGCTCAGGCCTCGATCTCAGGCGCGGCTGGGGCAGGCGCCAGATCCTTGGGCACGAACTTCTCCCGCAACGCTGCCTCCAGCCGGACTGCAACCGCCGGGTTTTCCTTGAGGTACTGGCGGGCGTTTTCCTTGCCTTGGCCGATGCGCTCGTCGCCGTAGCTGTACCAGGCGCCGGCCTTTTCGACGAGTTTGGCGTCGACACCCATGTCGATAAGCTCACCCTCACGCGAAATGCCTTCGCCGTACAGGATCTCGGTGAGAACGATCTTGAACGGCGGCGCCATCTTGTTCTTGACCACCTTGATCTTGGTCTGGTTGCCGATGATCTCGTCGCCCTTCTTGATCGAACCGATACGTCGGATGTCGATGCGCACCGAGGCATAGAATTTCAACGCGTTGCCCCCCGTCGTCACTTCGGGGCTCTGGCCCGGCATCATCTGACCGATCTTCATGCGGAGCTGATTGATGAACACCACAGTGCAGTTGCTGCGCTTGATGTTGCCGGTGAGCTTGCGCAATGCCTGGCTCATCAGGCGCGCCTGCAAACCGGGTAGCACATCGCCCATTTCACCTTCGATCTCGGCCTTGGGCGTCAGCGCCGCGACCGAGTCGATCACGACCATGTCGACTGCATTGGAGCGCACCAGCATGTCGCAGATTTCCAGCGCCTGTTCGCCGGTGTCAGGCTGCGAAACCAGCAAGTCGTCGACGTTGACGCCGAGCTTGGCCGCATAACCCGGGTCGAGCGCGTGCTCGGCATCGACAAATGCCGCCGTGCCGCCAGCCTTCTGGCATTGCGCGATCGCCTGTAGCGTCAAGGTGGTCTTTCCCGAGGACTCAGGGCCATAGACTTCCACTACGCGACCTTTCGGAAACCCACCGATTCCCAGCGCGATGTCGAGCATCAGCGAACCGGTGGGAATGACTTCCCACGCCTCCGCCACGCGATCGCCCATGCGCATCACCGAGCCTTTGCCGAACTGCTTCTCGATCTGGCTCAGTGCTGCCGAAAGCGCGCGCTTCTTGTTCTCGTCCATTGTGGTGTCCTTGGTGGTCAACGTGAGTTGTCTGGTGCGACTTGAAGTCTGAAGGGAGGTGGTCGCGCAGGTTGAGACTGCATCGGCTGGATTGAATAATAAAGTTTGCGATTAGATGAGTGACAGTCGTAAAGGCCGCGAATCTATGTCGGATAACTCCGGCAATGAAACGTTGTCATCGATTGGGCCGCACCAGCCCGCAATACAATCCTTCGATCGCAAAGTCCTGGTCGGGCAAGACTTCGATCGGCGCGTAATCCGGATTGCGCGGCAACAGGCGGATGCGGTCCTTCCCGATGCGCAGCAGCTTGACGGTGATCTCGTCGTCGATGCGTGCGATGACGATCTGGCCCGACCGCGCCTCATTGGTGCGATGCACACCGATCAGGTCACCGTCGAAGATGCCTTCGTCCCGCATCGAATCGCCCTTGACCTTGAGCAGGTAATCCGGTGCCGGTGAAAACAGCACGCGATCGAGGACGACATACGCATCAGAACCGATATCCGCGCCGATCGGCATGCCGGCAGCGACCTGCCCCAGCACCGGCAGGCGTACGGCATCGTCCGCATCGATCGCGCCGGGAACCTGTTCCTGCTCAGGATGAACATGACCCGAGTGATACAGCCGCGACCGCACCAGCCGGATACCGCGTGCCTGGCCCGGAATCCGTCGGATCGCACCCGCCGCTTCCAGGGCTTCCAGGTGGTATTGGGCGCCACGCACGCCGCGGAATCCGAACGCCCGGGCGATCTCGGTCTGCGAAGGCGGTACGCCATCGACGGCGATCCGCTCCCCGATCATGGCGAGCATCGCGTGCTGGGTTTCGGTCAGGTCATTCATGATTAGTAGTAATACTACTCATGAATCCGGGTGTCAACAGTCTCCTCAGACCGTGGACAGCCCCTGCAGCGCCGCCGCAACTGTCCGTCGGCGGACCGCTTCGCGGTTGCCTTCAAAATTGAACAATTCGGCGCGCGGATAGCCGCCGCGCCGCTTCCAAGCGATCCACACGGTGCCAACAGGCTTGTCCGCCGTGCCACCACCAGGTCCCGCGATGCCGGTCACTGCGACCGCGACGCTGGCGCCCGAATGCGAGAGTGCGCCCGAGACCATCTCGATCACGGTTTCGCGGCTGACGGCGCCGGAATGCTCAAGCGTCTCCGCGCGCACGCCAAGCATCGCCTGCTTGGCTTCGTAGCTGTAGACGGCAAAGCCGCAATCGAACCACGCCGAACTGCCGGCGATATCGGTCACGGTCTTGGCTATCCAGCCACCCGTGCAGCTTTCGGCGGTGGCCAGCATCTGCCGTACCGCACGCAACCGCGCGCCGACATCTTCCGCCAGCGCCTGCAGTTGCATGTCGTTAGGGGCGTGATCGGTCGAGGCGTGCATCGCGAGGTTGGCTTTCCGGCAAACTAGACAATTGATTTGTAACGCATGTCGTCGCCACAGGAAAGCATGTCCGCCAGCACATCCATCGATCTGCACACCCCGCTGATGCGCCAGTTCTTCGCCGCCAAGGCCGAGCATCCCGATGTGCTGATGTTTTTCCGCATGGGCGATTTCTACGAACTGTTCCATGACGATGCGCGCAAGGCGGCTCGCTTGCTCGACATCACCCTGACACAACGCGGCGCGTCAGCCGGACAGCCGATCCCGATGGCCGGCGTGCCGGTCCATGCGCATGAGGGCTATCTCGCACGGCTGGTGGCGCTGGGCGAATCGGTGGCGATCTGCGAGCAGATCGGCGATCCAGCGCTGGCCAAGGGACTGGTCGAACGCAAAGTCGTGCGCGTGGTGACGCCGGGAACTGTCACTGACGAGGCGCTGCTGAGCGAGCGTCGCGACACATTGTTGATGGCGGTGTCGCGCAGCAACAAAACATCCAAGGGCGGTGGCTACGGACTCGCATGGGCGGATCTCGCCGGCGGCCGGTTCCTGGTCAATGAAGTACCGACGCTCGACGCGCTGGAAGCCGAGCTCGCGCGACTGGAGCCCGCCGAGTTGCTGTTACCCGATGACGACCACTGGCCGGCCTCGATGCGCGAACGTAGCGGCGTGCGCCGGCGCGCGCCATGGCTGTTCGATGCCGACAGCGGGCGTCGTCAGCTATTGCAGTTTTTCGGACTGCATGACCTGTCCAGTTTCGGCCTGGACGACAAGCCGTCGTGCATTGCCGCGGCTGGTGCGCTGCTCGGCTATGTCGAGGAAACCCAGAAGCAGCGATTGCCGCATCTGCAGGCGATCGCATTGGAGGCCAGCGACGGCGCGATCGCGATGAATGCCGCTACACGCCGGCATCTTGAGCTGGAAACGCGCGTGGATGGCGACAGCAAGACGACCTTGCTTGGCGTACTGGATTCGACCATCACACCGATGGGTGGTCGCCTGTTGCGACGCTGGTTACATCGACCATTGCGCGATCATGGGACGTTGCGACTGCGCCATCATGCCGTCGCGACGTTGATCGATTCGCGCGCAGGCGACGCGTTGCGCGAAGGCTTTCGTGCACTGGGTGACCTGGAGCGCATCCTGACGCGCATCGCCTTGCGCAGTGCGCGTCCGCGCGACCTGTCGACACTACGCGACGGCCTGGGCTTGCTGCCGGCAGTGGGCACATTGCTGGCGCCACTGGATTCGCCGCGCCTGCAGACACTTGCGGCCGAGTTGGGTGCACACGACGAACATGCACACCTGCTCGCCACCGCCATTGTTCCCCAGCCGCCAGTAATCGCCCGCGATGGCGGCGTATTTGCCGCTGGTTACGACGCGACACTCGATGAATTACGCACCCTCTCAACCAGCGCCGACCAGTTCCTGATCGACCTTGAAGCACGCGAGCGCATCGCCAGTGGCATCAACACGCTGAAAGTCGGCTACAACCGCGTACATGGCTACTTCATCGAAATCAGCAAGAGTCAGGTCGACAAGGCGCCGGTGCATTACACGCGGCGACAGACATTGACCGGTGCGGAGCGGTACATCACCGAGGAGTTGAAGGCGTTCGAGGACAAGGTACTGTCGGCACGCGAGCGCGCGTTGACGCGCGAAAAATTACTGTACGAAAACCTCCTCGACGCATTGAACGAGCGCCTGGAACCACTGAAACGCTGCGCCGAGGCATTGTCCGAGCTCGATGTCCTCGCTGGCTTCGCCGAGCGCGCTCTGGCGCTTGACTGGTCCATGCCAGAACTGAGCGACGCGCCCACTCTGCGCATCGAGCGCGGCCGTCATCCCGTAGTCGAGGCCGTGCGCGTCGAACCCTTCCAGCCCAATGACCTGTTTCTCGGTGAACATGAAGACGACGATGGACAAACCGTCCGCATGCTCGTCATCACCGGCCCCAACATGGGCGGCAAATCAACCTACATGCGCCAGAATGCGTTGATCGTGCTGCTGGCGCACATCGGCAGTTTCGTACCAGCGACGCGTGCGGTGATCGGGCCGATCGATCGCATCCTCACGCGCATCGGTGCCGGCGATGACCTGGCACGCGGGCAATCGACCTTCATGGTCGAGATGAACGAAACCAGCTACATCCTGCATCACGCCACGCCGGAATCGCTGGTGCTGATGGACGAGATCGGCCGTGGTACGTCGACCTATGACGGCCTCGCGTTGGCCGATGCCTGTGCGCGGCACCTGGCAGGGATCAATCGCAGTTACACGTTGTTCGCAACGCACTATTTCGAACTCACCGCGCTGGCGCAGCCGGGCAGCGGAATCGCCAACGTGCACCTTGACGCGGTGGAGCACGACGACTCGCTGGTGTTCATGCATGCGGTCAAGAGCGGCCCGGCGAATCGCAGCTATGGCCTGCAGGTGGCCGCATTGGCAGGCCTGCCCAAAAGCGTCATCCAACAGGCGCGTGCACGCCTGGCCGAGCTTGAGCACCAAGGCCGCGATGCGCCATCGACGCCGATGACGGCACAGGCGCTGGAGATGCCGCAGCAGATTGGTTTGTTCGCGCCGGCTTCCGCGACTCTTGATGCATTGGCGGCGCTGAACCCTGACGACCTCACACCAAAGCAGGCGCTGGAAGCGGTGTACCGCCTGAAATCGCTGGGCTGAGCGAGCGTATGGGTCGCGTCTGGCTGCTCGCCCGACTACCTGCAAAGGCTCGGCCAATCGATCGTTGTCACAGCGTTTCGATGTCGCCGAGCGCACGAATCAGACGGCGCGCGCGTTTGTCCGGTTTGGTATCTGGCGCCCGATAACCGGCGCGTGCGGCGACACGGGATGCGAATCCGGATTCGCGTTGGAGGCGCGATGTTTCCCCCTCGATGTATAAACCCTGCGCGACTGCTGCTGGCCCACGATGGTCGCTGACATCGCGGATTTCAATCTCGAACGTGTCTTCGCCGCGCACGACACGCAACACATCACCCGTATGCACGAGACGTGCAGGCTTGGCACGCTGCCCGGCGACATCGACCTTGCCGTTATCGATCGCTTGACGCGCCAAGCTGCGCGTCCTGAAAAATCGCGCCGCCCACAACCAGACATCGATACGCACTGATGGAGTCTGAGTTTCGATCACGGTCAATGATAGACACGCGCTACGTCAGTGTTTGACGTCATCGCTGGTGATGATCGGCACAGTGCCAAGATTGCCGCATGGATCGGCAGCGGTTTCGACCCCTGACGCCGGATTCCCCGCGCTGCGGCCTTCTCGCGTCTGGCATTCAGGCCTGTCGCCCGAACGCACCTGCGTATCCATCAACCGCGGCGGCTCGCTGCTGCATGCGGCGAGTCCGCCCAGCAAGATCCCGGCGACCAATGGGACCAGGAACATCCGGAAGTGCGCACGATGAGACATGGTTGACTCCTAGGTGTGCTCGGAAGCTATTCCTCCCCTCGCCATGGTCGCGTGAATTGGACGCGACCATCCTTGGGCTTCATCCATCGCAGCCTGCAGGCACAGGTCCGCGATACATCTGGCCCATTCGATCCAGACATCACACATGAAACAAAAACGGCCGCCAATTGGCAGCCGTTTTCAGTACGAATTGAAAGCGGTCAGGCTTTCGCAGCTTCAGCCTTGGCCTTGGCATGCGCGGCGAGATCTTCCTTGATGCGCGCCTTCTTGCCTTCCAGTCCACGCAGGTAATACAGCTTGCCGGCGCGCACCGCGCCACGACGTTTGACCTGCACCGAGTCGATGATCGCACTGTGGGTCTGGAACACGCGCTCCACGCCGAAGCCGTGCGAAATCTTGCGCACCGTGAACGCTGAGTTCAAACCACCGTTCTTCTTGGCGATGACCACGCCTTCATACGCCTGCAAACGCTCGCGGTTGCCTTCCTTGACCTTGACGTTGACGATAACCGTATCGCCCGGGCCAAAGTCGGGCAGCTCGCGCTGCACCTGGTCGGCTTCGAAATTCTGCAACAGCGTGTGGATCGAGGGTTTGTTCATGGTCCAGCCTGGGTCTTAGGATCGGGTCGTCGGGCGACCGATCTGGCGCACATGGGCGCCCGGTGAATGGAGGTAAGCCGCGCATTATAGCGGGAATTTTCCGCGTCATGCTATGGGTTTACTGGTTTTGGCTGCTCAGCCAGGAAGGCCTCCAGCAGCGTCCGATCTGACTTCGGCAATGTTGCTTCATCGATCAGGTCCGGGCGACGCAACCACGTCCGCCCGAGCGCCTGCTGTCGCCGCCAGCGGCCGATCTCGGAGTGGTTGCCGGAAAGCAGGACGGCCGGCACCTCGCCAAGTTCGTGTTCAACCGGTCGTGTGTAATGTGGACAGTCGAGCAGTCCGTCTTCGTCGAAACTGTCCTGCGCCGCCGACTCGCTGTCATTCAGCGCGCCCTCCTGCAACCTGGCGACCGCGTCGATGAGCACCGCAGCGGCCAGTTCCCCGCCAGACAATATGTAATCTCCAATCGATAGCTCCTCGTCGACCTCGGCCGCAACCAGGCGTTCATCAATGCCTTCGTAACGGCCGCAAAGCAGGATCAGGCGTTCGCGGGCCGCGAGTCCACGCACCTTGGCCTGGGTCAGGCGTTCGCCTTGGGGTGTCAGATAGATCACCTTGGCAGGCGTGGGCGCATCTGCGCGGACGGCGTGGAGGCAATCGCGCAACGGGTCGATCAGCATCACCATGCCTGGTCCTCCGCCGAACGGACGGTCATCGACGCGGCGGTAGTTGCCGGAAGCGTAATCGCGCGGATTCCATCCGTGGATCTTCAGCAGCTCACGCTCCTGCGCGCGCCCCACCACACCGTGCCCGGACAACTGGGAGACGAATTCGGGAAACAGGCTGATGACGTCGACGCGCATTTACTTGATGTCCCTGACGCTAGAAATCCGCGTCCCAGTCGACAGTGACGATGCCGGAATCGAAGTCGACTGATGTGATGAAGTCGGGCTCAAGGAAGGGAATCATCCGTTCGCGATCGCCATGTGCGACCAGGACGTCGTTGGCGCCGGTCGAGAACAGATGCGACACCATGCCGAAATCAGCGCCTTCCAGATTCACCACGCGCAGGCCTTCGAGGTCCACCCAGTAGTACTCGCCGGGTTTCGGCGGCGGCAGTGCGCTGCGAGGGACGTAGATTGCCGTACCGCGCAGGGCTTCAGCGGCGTCGCGGTCGCTGACGTGCGGGAACGTGGCGACCAGACCCTTGGCAGTGTCGCGCCCGTGTGCACCAGTCAATTCGCGCTCACGGCTATGCGCGTTGCGTAGGATCCAAGGCTGGTATTGAAGGATCGCGGAGGTGGGCTGCGTGAACGAATCGATCTTCAGTTCACCACGCACGCCAAACGCACCGAGCACCGTGCCCAGCAGAACAACCTTCTGCGAAGCAGGGCGCGTGGTATCCATTTGACTGGGTCGCGTAAATGCGACCCGCGCGATCAGGCGACTGCAGTAGCCGGCTGGTCGCCGGACTTGCCGAACTGCTTGTACAGGTCGGCGACCTTGTCGGTCATCTGCGCGCCCTGGCCGAGCCAATGCTTGACGCGATCGGTATCCAGCTCGACGCGTTTTTCAGCGCCAGCGGCCACCGGATTGTAGAAACCCACGCGCTCGATGTTGCGGCCGTCGCGTGCGCTGCGGCTGTCGGTGACGATGATGTGGTAGAAGGGGCGCTTCTTGGCGCCACCGCGCGTCAGGCGGATCTTGACCATGTGCTGCTGTTCCTGTGTTGCCCAGTCGGCGGACATGCCGAGGTAAGCCGGACATTGTAAGGCATGGATTGGCTCGAAGGAACCACCGCCCAGGTCAGCGCATCGGCGGCATCCCCCGCCCGCCCATCATCCCCTGCATGCCCCGCATCAAGCCTTTCATGCCGCCGCGACCCATTTTGCTCATCATCTTTTCCATCTGCTGGTACTGCTTCATCAGCTTGTTGACGTCCGACGCCCCCATCCCTGCCCCTTTGGCGATGCGAGCGCGCCGGGAGCCGTTCAGCAACGCTGGATTACGGCGCTCCTTCTTGGTCATCGAATTGATGATCGCCACCATCCGCGGCACTTCCTTGCCGGTGACCTGCGCCTTGACGTGATCCGGGATCTGTCCCATGCCGGGCAGCTTGTCCATCAGCCCCGAAAGCCCGCCTATGCTCTGCATCTGTTCAAGCTGGTCGCGCATGTCGTTGAGGTCGAACTTCTTGCCCTTGGCGACTTTCTCGGCCAGCTTCTGCGCCTTGTCCTGGTCGACCTGCTGTTCGACCTGTTCGACCAGTGACAGCACATCGCCCATGTCGAGGATGCGGCTGGCGATGCGGTCCGGATGGAAGACGTCCAGGCCATCGGGCTTCTCGCTGGTGCCGATGAATTTGATCGGCCGGCCAGTGACATAGCGCACGGACAATGCCGCGCCACCGCGCGCATCACCATCGGTCTTGGTTAGCACCACGCCGGTCAGCGGTAGCGCTTCACTGAAATGTTTGGCGGTGACCGCCGCGTCCTGGCCGGTCATCGCATCGACGACAAACAGGGTTTCGACGGGCGATACGGCCGCATGCAGCGCCTTGATCTCGGCCATCATCGCCGCGTCGATGCTGGTGCGGCCGGCGGTATCAACGATCAGGACGTCGACGAACGACTTGCGCGCGTCGTCGATCGCGGCGCGCACGATCGCCTCGGGCTTCTGCGACGCGTCGGATGGGAAGAACAACACGTCGACCTGTTTCGCCAGCGTCTGCAACTGCTCGATGGCGGCAGGACGATAGACGTCGGCCGACACCACCATCACCTTCTTCTTGCGGCGCTCCTTGAGGTGCTTCGCGAGTTTCGCGACGGTGGTGGTCTTGCCTGCGCCTTGTAGGCCCGCCATCAGGATCACCGCTGGCGCCGGCACGTTGAGGTTGAGATCGCTGGCCTGCGATCCCATGACCGCGGTCAACTCGTCCCGTACGACCTTGATCAGGGCCTGACCCGGAGTCAGCGACTTGAGGACATCCTGCCCGACGGCACGCACCTTGATGCGCTCGATCAACGCCTGCACCACCGGCAGCGCCACATCGGCCTCAAGCAAGGCGATGCGCACCTCACGCGTGGCTTCGCGGATGTTCTCCTCGGTCAAACGGCCGCGACCTCGCAGGCGAGTGATGGTGCCGGACAAGCGCTGGGTCAGTGATTCGAACATGGTTGATGCATCTGTGTAACGGAGGCGAATTATAGCGGTGTGGTGATTCTTCCCTGCCTTGCCGGCAACAGCGGATATCTTCGCAGCGGCCGGCGCTAATGCGACACTTGGACGAATGATCCTCACGCTCATCGCCGTCGCGCTGTATCTCGTTGCCCTGGCGATGCTGGTGCGTGCCCTCGCCCGCGGCACGGACAACCCACGCGCATGGACCCTGCCTGCGGCGCTGGCTTTGGCCTTCCACGCCGGATTCCATATCGACGCCTGGCATTTCGCCAACGGGCTGGACCTGCATTTTTTCGCGGCGCTGTCGCTGGTCGGCTTGGGCATGGGCATATTGACGACGGCGTTCGGCGCAACCGGTCGCATGGCCGCGCTGGGTGTGGTGGTATTCCCGCTCGCCTTGGTCTCTTTGCTCGGCTATGCCGGGTATGGCCACGTCCGCACCGAAGGCCTCGACTGGCGACTACAGCTGCACGTCTGGTGCGCACTGCTGGCTTACGCCACGCTGGCGATCGCTGCGTTGCTGGCGATCATGCTCTGGGCGCAGGAGCGCGCTTTGCGACGGCGCGAATTCCACGGCTGGCTGCGCGCCCTGCCGCCGCTGACGGAACTGGAATTGCTGCTGTTCCGCACTATTACCGTGGGTTTCATCCTGTTGAGCGCGACCCTGCTGACGGGTGTGCTGTTCGTCGAAAACCTGTTCGAGCAGCATCTGGTGCAGAAGACCGTGTTGAGTGTGCTGTCCTGGCTGCTGTTCGGTGGATTGCTGCTGGGCCGCTGGCGCTACGGCTGGCGTGGAACGCGCGCGGTACGCTGGACCTTGGTTGCGATGGCATTGCTGGTGTTGGCATTTTTCGGCAGCAAGGCCGTGCTTGAGCTCGTGCTCCACATACCGGCCTGAGCCTCGAACTGCCACACCCTAGTTGCGGACACAATAATTGCATTGACAACTATTGTATTGGCCGGCAATATGCCGCCCCATGACGTCTTCGCCTCTCAGCTTCTGCACCGGCTCATCGCTCGGCATGCTCTTCCGGCATCTGCGCGATGGCATGCGGGCGCGTATTGAACATGAACTGACAGTCGCCGGCCATGACCTGACCTTCAGCCAGTTCGTCACCCTCAAGAAGCTTGCCGAAGGCATCGCCAGCGTCACCGACCTTGCGCGCGCGGCCGAGCTCAACCCCGGTGCGATGACTCGCCTGCTCGACCGCCTTGAAGCCAAGGGCCTTGTCAGTCGGGTTGCGGATCCAGGTGATCGCCGCGCCCTGCATATCCACCTGACCGATGCCGGTATCGCGATCTGGCGCGACATCGCGCAGTGCGGCCAGCGTGTGCACGACTGCGCCCTGGCCGGAATGGACGACGCCGATCGCGACCAACTGCTGCGCCTGCTCGAACGGGTGCGCGCCAACCTGTCCGTGGAAAGCTGACATGACTCGCTCATTCATTGCGACCGGTGTCGCATCTCTCGTCCTGATGCTGGCAGGTTGCGCCAGCAAGCATGACCTGTCGCCGACAGGCCGGCTGACACAGGCCGACGCTCTGTCGGCGCAGCGCAGCCTCGGTCGATTTTCGACCGCGGCATTTCCTACCCGCGATTGGTGGACCGCCTTGGGCGATCCGCAACTGGACGGGTTGATCGACGAAGCACTCGCCGACACACCTTCGCTGGATGCAGCCGACGCGCGCCTGCGCCAGGCCATCGCACAGGCAGGGCTGGCGGATTCGGCCCGCAAACCAACAGCTGGCGTCGGTGCGCAATATGCCGGGCTGCGGATTCCCTCGACGATTGCCCCGCCGCCGCTTGGCGGCGCGTACCAGGGCATCGTCCTGCTCAGCCTGAATCTGAAATACGACCCCGATTTCTGGGGCGTCAAGCGTGCGAAATACGAAGCCGCTGTCGGCCAGGTGCGGGCGACCGAAATCGACACACAGGCCGCGCGCTTGACGCTGGCCTCCAGTGTCGCATCGACCTACGTGGTGCTGGCGCAAGCGTATGCCGCGTTTGATGTTGCGACTGCGGAAAAGTCGCGCGCCACGCACCTGCTGGATCTTGGCCGTCAACGCGTCAAGGCCGGGCTCGATAGCCAGTTGCCGCTGCGTCAAGCCGAATCCACTGTTGCCACGGCAGAGCAACTTCGACAGGCCGCGCAGCAACAGATCGATGCCACTCGCAATGCACTGGCTGCACTGCTGGGCAAGGGCCCCGATCGCGGGCTGGACATCAAAAAACCAACGTTGTTGACGACGTCATCGCCCGGCGTGCCCGCGGTGCTGCCCAGCGAACTGCTCGGCCATCGTCCCGACGTCGTTGCCGCGCGCTGGCGTGTGGAGGCCGCGCAACGCGGCATCAAGGCCAGCAAGGCAGCGTTTTATCCCACCGTCAATCTGGCCGCCATGGTCGGCCTGGCATCCAATGGGCTGTCGAACCTCTTCAGCAGCGATGCGCTTCTGGTGCAGGGCGGTCCGGCGATCAGCCTGCCGATCCTTGATGGCGGCGGTTTGCGAAATCAACTTGCCAGAAGCAATGCCGATTACGACCTGGCTGTCGCGGGGTACAACCAGACGCTGGTCGCCGCATTGCGTGAGGTCACTGACGCCCTGCAAGCCGCGCGATCGCTCGATGCCCAGATCGCGTCGGCGCGCCAAGCTGGCGATGCTGCGCAAGCGGCATGGCGACTTGCGCAGACGCGTTATCGCGCGGGCCTGGGCACTCAGATCGACGTCCTCATCGCGCAGCGGCCACTCCTGCAACTCGACCAGCAGCTTGCGGCACTGCGTGCACAACGCATCACCGCGGCGATCGACCTTGATCGCGCACTGGGCGGCGGCATTGAATTGATCGCCATGCCTGCCGACCTGCCCATGTCGACCAACACTGCGCCCACCGACAGCACGACAACAAAAACGAAGACTTCGACACCATGATGACGCAATCCAATCCCACAGCCGCCGTTTCAAACCCGGCGAAACCCAGCAAACGCAAGAAGGCATTGCTTCTAGTGCTGGTCGTCGTCGTGCTTGCCGGCATTGCCTGGCTGCTGTGGTACCTGCTCGTCGCGCGCTGGAACGAATCCACCGACGATGCCTACGTGCAAGGCAACGTTGTCAGCGTGACGCCGCAGACCACCGGTACGGTCGTCAGCATCAACGCGGACGATGGCATGAAAGTGTCCGCTGGCCAGGTGCTGGTGCAACTGGACCCTAACGACGCCAACGTCGCCTATCAACAGGCCGCCGCAACCCTCGCAGGCACCGTGCGCCAGGTACGCGGTTTGTACAGCACGGTCGCGGCAGGCCAGGCGGAACTCAACGCTGGACTACTCGCAGTACAAAAGGCGCGCGAGGATGTGCGGCGTCGCGCAGGACTGGTCGCCAATGGCGCCGTGTCGGCTGAAGAACTGTCACATGCACGCGACGCGCTTGCTGTCGCTGAAGCCACCGTCGCGTCGTCGCGTGGACAACTGTCGCGCAGCAATGCACTGGTCGATGCGACGACGGTGAGCGAGCAGCCTCAGGTGCAGGCCGCAGGCGCGCAGTTGCGCGCTGCTTATCTCAACCTGCAGCGCGCCTCGATTGTTGCGCCGGTGTCTGGATACATCGCAAAACGCAGTGTGCAACTCGGCCAGCGCGTTCAACCCGGCATGGCAATGATGACCGTGATCCCGCTGGAGCAGGTGTGGGTTGACGCCAACTTCAAGGAAACCCAACTCACCAGGATGCGGTTGGGACAACCGGTCGAGCTCACCTCGGACATTTACGGCAGCGACGTGACGTTCAAAGGCAAGCTGTCCAGCCTCGGGCTTGGCACCGGCAGCGCGTTCTCGCTGCTGCCGGCGCAGAACGCCAGCGGCAACTGGATCAAGATCGTGCAGCGCGTGCCGGTGCGTATCGAACTGGATCCACGACAACTCTCCGCGCATCCGCTGCGCCTTGGCATGAGCATGTCGGCGGACGTGGCAATCCGCGACCAGAACGGGCCCGTGCTTCCCGCTGCGGCTCCTGCCGCGCCGGTCCTCTCGACGCAGGCGTACACGAAGCAATCGCAAGCTGCGGATGCACTGATCGCCCGCGTCATTCGCGAGAACATGCCCAACGGCTTGCACCACTGATCCCACATGTCAGCCAACGCTGCAACCATGGACGACGCCGTACCGAAACCGCAAAGTGGCTTTCGTCCGCCCAACCTGGCGCTGGCGACGATTGGTATTTCGCTGGCGACGTTCATGCAGGTGCTGGACATCACCATTGCGAATGTCTCGCTGCCAACGATCGCCGGCAATCTTGGCGCCAGCGCAAACCAGGCGACGTGGGTCATCACGTCATTCGCGGTCAGCAATGCGATCGCGTTGCCTTTGACCGGTTACCTGACGCGGCGTTTCGGTGAGCGCAAATTGTTCATCTGGGCGACGTTCGCATTTTCGATCGCTTCATTGCTGTGCGGCTTGGCCAGCAGCATGGGTCTGCTGGTGGTGGCGCGCGCGCTGCAGGGCTTCGTCGCCGGTCCGCTGTATCCGGTTGCGCAAGCGCTGCTGATTTCGATCTATCCACCACAAAAACGCGGCCAGGCGATCGCATTGCTGGCGATGGTGACGGTGGTCGCGCCCATTGCCGGTCCGGTCCTTGGCGGCTGGATCACCGACAGCTACAGCTGGAAATGGATCTTCTTCATCAACATCCCCATCGGCATCTTTGCCAGCATCGTCGTTGGTCGTCAGTTGAAGGGGCGTCCAGAAAAACTTGACAAGCCGAAGATGGATTACATGGGCCTGGCCACGCTGATCGTCGGCGTCGGCGCGCTGCAGGTCCTGCTGGACCTGGGCAACGATTCCGATTGGTTCAACTCGACCAAGATCGTGGTCCTGGCGATCGTCGCGGTGCTGGCACTGACGGTGTTCCTGATATGGGAACTGACCGAGAAGGATCCGATCGTCAACCTGCGCCTGTTCCGCCATCGTAATTTCGCCAGCGGCACCGTCGCGTTGTTGCTGGCGTATTCGGCCTTCTTTTCCGTGGCCTTGCTGATACCGCTGTGGCTGCAGCGCAATCTTGGCTACACACCCATCTGGGCCGGTTTTGCGACGGCGCCAATCGGGATCCTGCCGGTGCTGTTGACACCGCTGGTCGGTAAATTTGCACCCCGTTTTGATCTACGCATCGTCGCCAGCGCTGCATTTGTGGTGATGGCGATCACCAGTTTCATGCGGGCAGGGTTCAATCTGGATGTCGATTTCCACCATGTGGCCATGGTCCAACTGTGGATGGGCTTGGGCGTCGCGCTGTTCTTCATGCCCGTGTTGACCATCCTGCTGTCGGACCTTGAACCGCACGAGATCGCGTCGGGATCGGGACTGGCGACATTCGTGCGCACCCTTGGCGGCAGCTTCGCCGCGTCATTGACGACGTGGGCATGGGCGCAACGAACCACCATCCACCATGCGCAGTTGACCGAGCACATCAGCGCCTACGACCCCGCGATCCAACAAACCGTGACTGCCCTTGGCCGCAGCGACCCGCAACGCGGTGCACTGGTGTTGAATCAGCTGATTTCGCAACAGGCCGCACAGATCGGATTCAACGAGATCTTCCACCTGCTCGGAATCCTGTTCCTGGTGGTGATCGTGTTCGTATGGATTGCCAAGCCGCCGTTCGTCGCCAGGGCTGCTGGCGGAGCGGCGGCAGGCGGGCATTAGCGAAGATCCTTCGCGCATCATTCCTGCGCAGCATCCAACGCGTCC
This sequence comes from Lysobacterales bacterium, assembly GCA_038213095.1. Classification (GTDB taxonomy): domain Bacteria; phylum Pseudomonadota; class Gammaproteobacteria; order Xanthomonadales; family Xanthomonadaceae; genus Cognatiluteimonas. Next base: position 28,972 of record JBBQTR010000005.1, read on the forward strand.
GAAAGTCGCTCCACCGGGATCACTTCAAGGCCCTTGTAGCTGCCCGACTTGGGCGCATTCGCTTTCGGCACGATCGCGCGCTTGAAGCCATGCGTGGCGGCTTCGCGCAGGCGTTCCTCACCGTTGGGTACGGGACGAATCTCGCCGGACAATCCGACTTCGCCAAAGGCGATCGTCTTGTCGGCAAGCGGCTTGTCGCGCAGGCTCGAGAGTACCGCTAGAAGCACCGGCAGATCGGCTGCGGTTTCCTGCAGTCGAATCCCGCCGACGACATTGACGAAGACGTCCTGGTCGCCGACACCAATACCGCCGTGGCGATGCAATACCGCCAGCAGCATCGCAAGGCGATTCTGTTCGAGACCAACGGCGACACGGCGCGGATTCGAAAGTGGCGAGGAATCCACCAGCGCCTGCACCTCGACCAACAAGGGCCGCGTACCTTCACGCGTGACCATGACGCAGCTACCGGGCTGTGGCGTGCTGCCGCCGGACAGAAAGATCGCGGACGGATTGGGCACTTCCTTCAGCCCCTTCTCACCCATCGCGAACACGCCCAGTTCGTTGACTGCGCCGAAACGATTCTTGAACGCGCGCAGCACGCGAAAGCGCGAGCCCGATTCGCCTTCGAAATACAACACGGCATCGACCATGTGCTCCAGCACGCGTGGGCCAGCGATGCCGCCTTCCTTCGTCACGTGGCCGACGAGGAATACCGCGGTGCCGGTTTCCTTCGCGTAGCGCACCAGGCGGGCGGCGGATTCACGCACCTGGCTCACCGAACCCGGCGCGGCGGTCAGCGACTCCGTCCACAGCGTCTGCACGGAATCGGCGACGATCACCTTTGGCCGCATCGTGGCGGCGTGTTCGAGGATCCGCTCGACGCCGGTTTCGGCCAATGCGTGCACGCCGTCGATCGGCAATCCCAGCCGCATCGCACGTCCGGCGACCTGCGCCAGCGATTCTTCGCCGGTGACATACAAACCCGGCAGCGTGTGTGCCATCAATGCGATTGCCTGCAGCAGCAACGTGGACTTGCCGATGCCGGGATCGCCCCCGACGAGGACGACAGCGCCTTCGACCAGTCCGCCGCCCAGCACGCGATCAAACTCGCCAATGCCGGTCGATACGCGCGCATCTTCGCTGTGGCGTACATCCTTGAGTGCGGTGACCTTCTGCGCTTCGACCTTGCCAGCCCAACCGTCGCGCCGGGCAGCCGCAGGTTTGCCTGCCGGCTCGAGCACGATTTCGCTCAACGAGTTCCACGCCCCGCAATCCCCGCATTGCCCCTGCCATTTGTTGTGGTCCGCGCCACACTCGCCGCAGACATATGCAGAGCGTGCCTTCACTGAGGAAGCCTTGGCCATCGGGATACCAGCGTTGGATTGACTACCACTGTAGCCGGATGCGATCGCAGCCGGCGAGACCGCAGCTCAGCGGTGGTGAGATCAAGAAGCGGCGGAAACAATCCGCAGTGGCGCGACTTCCGTCGATGCTTCGGCGTCTTCGCGCTGCTGAACGATCTTTGCGGCCTGCGCATCCGCAGCAACGCGATGCTGCAGTGACTTGCACAGTTCGATACCCGCGGCCGTCAATGCCAGCCCGTCTTCGCCATCATCAATCAGGCCGCTCTCGATCATCCGCTGGCGCATTGCGCTCTCGCCTTCGTCCAGGACGACATGCAGGTCGACCCTTTGCAGCACCTCGAGCAGGGCGAGGTCTTCGAGCGAGATGGGATCCATGGCTTTTCCGCCGAGGTTGATGTGGGACAAATGCTCTTACCGGGGATTCTTCGCTACCCGACCAAGTCCTGGCTAAACCATTCAGTCACGTCTGCCGAACGCAACTCATTTCATTGGATGGTGCCGGAAATAGGAATCGAACCTACGACCTACGCATTACGAATGCGCCGCTCTACCAACTGAGCTATTCCGGCGTGGACGCGAAGTGTAGGTAGCCCGGCTACGCCGGTCAATCAAACCGGTCAGTCGACCAGCTGCACGCGCAGCTCGCGGGGGAGCGCGAACACCATGTTTTCCGGTTCGCCGGCGAGTTCACTCACGCTGGCGGCGCCGAGTTCATGCAGGCGATCGATGACGCCGCGCACCAGCACTTCCGGGGCGGAGGCACCGGCACTGACGCCAATCTGGCGACGGCCCTGTATCCACAGGGGATCGATCTCGACGGCGCCGTCGATCAGGTGCGCTTCCACGCCTTCGCGTTCGGCCAACTCGCGCAGGCGATTGGAGTTGGAACTGTTCGGCGAACCGACGACCAGCACGAGGTCACACTGCTGCGACAGCTCGCGCACCGCATCCTGCCGGTTCTGGGTGGCATAGCAGATGTCGTCGTTGCGTGGTCCCTGGATCGCAGGGAATTTATCGCGCAGCGCAGAAATGATTTCGCGGGTGTCGTCGACCGAGAGCGTGGTCTGCGTCGTGTAGGCAAGGTTGTCGGGCTGTCCCACGATCAATGCCGCGACATCGCCCAGTTCCTCGACCAGGTAGATGTTGTTGATGGAACGCTCTCCGGCATCCGACATGCGATGCCACTGCCCCATGGTGCCTTCCACTTCGGGATGTCCCGCATGGCCGACCAGCACCATGTCGCGGCCCGCACGGCATTGCCGCGTGACTTCCAGATGGACCTTGGTGACCAGGGGGCACGTCGCGTCGAACACTTTCAGGCCGCGAGTCGCGGCTTCGCTGCGCACTGCCTGAGAAACACCATGCGCGCTGAAGATCACGGTGGCGCCATCGGGAACTTCATCCAGCTCCTCGACGAAGATCGCACCGCGACGCTTCAGGTCGTCGACGACATAGCGGTTGTGCACGACTTCGTGACGGACGTAGATGGGTGCCCCAAGCGTTTCCAGTGCGCGATTGACGATCTCGATCGCGCGATCGACGCCGGCGCAGAATCCACGGGGATTGGCGAGGACAATGTCCATGCCACCATTATCCCGCGTTCTTCGCTGAACCGGCCTGCATTAGACCGAATAATCCAATCCCGATTGCGCCACCGACGATCGCCGAATCCGCGATGTTGAAGGCTGGCCAGTAATGCGAATGCCAGTACCACTGGATGAAGTCGACCACATGGCCGTGCAGCAGCCGGTCGATCACATTGCCGATTGCCCCGCCAATGACCAGCGCGAAAGGCCCCGCGGTTTTCCATTCGCCGCGTGGTGTTTTCGCCAGTGTTCTCACCAACACGGCGCTGACCACGACAGCCAGCAGGACAAAGACATATTTCTGCCAACCACTGGCGTCGCTGAGGAAGCTGAACGCCGCGCCTGTGTTGTAGGTGCGGTACCAGTTCCAGACACCAGCGATGACAGGCACTGGCTGGAATTCCGGCAAGGTCGCCAGCACCCAGGCCTTGCTGAGCTGGTCAAGCGCGATGACCAGCGCGGACAGGCCGAGCCAAGGGAGTGCGTTGGACCTGCCCATCAAAACCATCTCCTTGTTTCACCCGGACCTTCGATATTCGACACGCAGCGTTCGCAGATCTCGGGATGCGCAGCGTCCGTACCGACATCGGCGCGGCGCTGCCAGCAGCGGATGCATTTCGGTTTTTCGGTCACGGTGGCGGAGATGGAAATATCCGTCGCGACATCATCAGCCTGCACACTTACGTCACCGCTGATCAGAAGGAAGCGCAACTCTTCGATCATCGGCGAAAGCCAGTTCTGGTCGGCAACACCGCATCGCAGGACGATCTCGGCATCGAGTGCAGCGCCGATGTCGCCATTGGCGCGCATGGGCTCCAGCGTCCGGGTCACGGCTTCGCGCAACTCAAGCAGGCGATCGAAATCAGCCACCGAAAGCGCGGCATCGCCAGCGAGTGGCACCAGCTCCTCGTACCATGTAGCCAGCAGCACATTGCCTGCATGTTCGCCGGGCAGATACCGCCACATTTCATCGGCGGTGAAGCTCAGGATCGGCGCGATCCAACGCGTAAACGCTTCGCTGATGTGGTACATCGCGCTCTGCGCCGAACGCCGCCCGCGGGAATCCTCGGGCATCGTGTAAAGCCGATCCTTGGTGACATCCAGGTACAACGCACCCAGGTCGACGCTGCAGAAATTCGACAATGCCTGCACGATTTCCGCGAAGTCGTAGCGGGAATAGGCATCGACGATTTTCTGCTGCAATTCGAATGCGCGATGCACGATCCAGCGATCCAGCGCCACCATGTCACCGGGTGACACCAGATCCTTCGAGGGATCGAATCCATGCAGGTTGCCGAGCAGGAAACGCGCGGTGTTGCGAATGCGGCGATAAGTATCGGCTGTGCGCTTGAGGATTTCGTCGGACAGCGACATCTCGTTGCGATAGTCGGTCGACAGGATCCACAGTCGCAGGATGTCCGCACCAAGTTTGCCGATGATGTCCTGCGGCTCGATCCCATTGCCGAGCGACTTGGACATCTTGCGGCCCTGCGCGTCGACCGTGAAGCCGTGCGTGAGGCACTGCCGGAACGGTGCGACGCCATCCATCGCCACCCCGGTGACCAGCGAGGAGTTGAACCAGCCCCGATGCTGGTCGGATCCTTCGAGATAAAGATCCGCCGGCTTGTACAAGCCGTCCTGCGGACGCTTGGCGAGCACGCAGGCGTGGGTGACGCCGGAGTCGAACCAGACATCGAGGATGTCCGTGACTTTCTCGTAGCGCGCCACGTCCTCGCCGAGCAGCGTGGCCGGATCCAGTGAATACCATGCGTCGACACCGTCGCGCTCGACCATGTCCGCGACCGTGCGCATCAGCGCGGGCGTCTGCGGATGCGGCAGTCCGCTTTCACGGTCGAAGAACAATGCGATGGGTACCCCCCACGTGCGCTGGCGCGAGATGCACCAGTCCGGCCGCCCTTCGACCATGCCGTAAATGCGCGCTTCGCCCCACTCGGGGATCCAGTCGACCTTGGCGATCGCGGCCAGGGAATCCCGGCGCAGCCCTGCCTGCTCCATCGAGATGAACCACTGCGGTGTGGCCCGGAATGCCACCGGCGTGCGATGCCGCCAGCAATGCGGATAACTGTGGTTGATCGCCGCGAAAGCGAGGAGCGAACCGTTCCCACGCAATCCTTCAACGATCGCGTCGTTGGCCTTCCAGATGTGGGTGCCGGCGAGCACGTGGTCGCCAATTGGCGGTGTCAATGGCAGGTAGACGCCGCGACTGTCGACTGGATTGAGTTGCGCGGCGCTGTACTGCTCGACCAGGCCGTAGCGTTGGCCGACGATGAAGTCCTC
>JBBQTR010000006.1:0-32051 GCA_038213095.1 Lysobacterales bacterium
GCCGGCAACACCGGCATTGGCCTGGCGCTGGTTGCGCAGCAGAAGGGCTACAAGCTCATCCTCGTCGTGCCGGACAAGATGAGCCGCGAAAAGATCTTCAACCTGAAGGCGATGGGCGCCCGGGTGGTGCTGACGCGATCGGATGTCGCCAAGGGCCATCCGGACTACTACCAGGACCTCGCCGCGAAAATCGCCACCGACACACCCGGGGCGTACTTCATCAACCAGTTCGGCAATCCCGACAATCCGGCCGCGCACGAATTCGGCACCGGCCCGGAAATCCTGCGACAGATGGACGGCAACCTCGACGCGATCGTGTTCGGCTGCGGTAGCTCGGGCACGATGACCGGACTGTCGCGCTGCTTCGCCCAGTACTCGCCGAAGACCGAACTGATCCTCGCCGATCCCGTCGGTTCCATCCTGGCCGAGTACATCAACGAGGGAACGCTCAGCGAGAAATCCGCGAGCTGGCTGGTCGAAGGCATCGGCGAGGATTTCCTGCCCGCGATCTCCGATTTCTCGCGAGTCAAGCAGGCCTATGCCATCAGCGACAAGGAAAGCTTTCTCACTGCGCGCGAGCTGCTTGAAAAGGAAGGCATCCTGGGTGGCTCGTCGACCGGCACGCTGCTTGCAGCCGCGCTGAAATACTGCCGCGCGCAGACCACGCCCAAGCGCGTACTGGTGTTTGTCTGTGACACCGGCAACAAGTACCTGTCGAAGTTGTACAACGACTTCTGGATGCTGGATAACGGCTTTCTGGAGCGCCAACAACACGGCGATCTGCGTGACCTGATCCTGCGTCCGTTTTCCCAGCGCGACACCGTCGTTGTAGGTCCCAACGATCTGCTGGTCACCGCCTACCAGCGCATGAAGCTCTACGACGTATCGCAGTTGCCGGTGATGGACGGTGACGACCTGGTCGGCATGGTCGACGAGTCCGACGTGCTGCTGCACGTCTACGGTGACGAGGTGCGTTTCCGTGATCCGGTGTCGACGGCGATGGTGAGCAAGCTTGACCGACTAGACGTGAAATCGCCCATCGAAGCGCTGCTGCCGGTCTTCGATCGCGGCCACGTCGCCATCGTCACCGACGGGGCGAAATTCCTCGGCCTGATCACCCGCATCGACCTGCTCAACTACCTGCGCAGGCGCGTCCAGTAACCAGGCTTGCAGGGTGCGGATGATAGAATCAGGGCTGCGTTTCCAGGGTTGATCCAGATGAATGACTCCCACGACGATGGCTCGAAAGCGTCGCGTCCCGGCCTCGGCACGCTCGCCATCCATGGCGGCCAGTGCGTCGATCCATCGACTGGCGCGGTGATGGTGCCGATCTACGCGACCAGCACCTATGCCCAGTCCAGTCCCGGCGTGCACCAGGGCTTCGAATATTCGCGCACGCACAATCCGACGCGTTTCGCTTATGAGCGCTGCGTGGCGTCGCTGGAAGGCGGCACCCGCGGCTTCGCGTTCGCCTCGGGACTTGCCGCCACATCCACGCTGCTGGATCTGCTCGACAGCGGCGACCATGTCGTGGCCATGGACGATGTCTACGGTGGCACCTATCGCCTGTTCGAACGCGTGCGCCGGCGCAGCGCAGGGCTGGATTTCAGTTTCGTCGACCTGACCGACCCGATGGCATTCGAAGCCTCGATCAAGCCGAACACGAAGCTTGTCTGGATCGAGACGCCCACTAATCCGACGCTGAAGATCGTCGATATCGCAGCCATCTCGGCAATCGCGCGCAAGCACGGACTGATGGTGGTGGTCGACAACACGTTCGCATCACCCATCCTGCAGCGCCCGCTTGAACATGGCGCCGATCTCGTCGTGCATTCGGCGACCAAATATCTCAACGGGCACTCCGACATGGTCGGCGGCATGGTCGTGGCCGGTGACAACGCCGAACTCGCCGAACAACTGGCGTTCCTGCAGAATTCGATCGGCGCCATCCAGGGCCCGTTCGACAGTTTCCTCGCACTGCGCGGGTTGAAGACGCTGCACCTGCGCATGCGCGCGCATTGCGAGAACGCGCAGGTACTGGCGGAATTCCTCGCAATGCATCCGGCGATCGACAAGGTCGTCTATCCCGGCCTGGAATCCCATCCGCAGCATGCACTCGCCGCGCGGCAGATGGATGGCTTCGGCGGCATCGTCTCGATCTGGCTGAAAGGCGGTTTCGAAGCTGCGAAGCGCTTTTGCGAACGCACGGAATTGTTCACGCTTGCCGAGTCTTTGGGCGGTGTCGAAAGCCTGGTCAACCACCCGGCGGTGATGACCCACGCATCGGTGCCGATTGAACGCCGCATGGCGCTGGGCATCGATGACAACCTGGTGCGGCTGAGCGTGGGTGTCGAGGCCATCGACGATCTGCTGGCCGACGTCACCACGGCCATCGCGCGTTGATCATGGATGCCCGCAGACCCGCGGAGCATCGCAGCCACGTCAAGCGCATCCTGGCCGTCATCGGCACCCGGCCCGAAGCGATCAAGATGGCCCCCGTGATCCGGGCATTGAAGGCCGAGTCGTGGGCGGAGGTCCGTGTCCTGGCGACTGCGCAACACCGCCAGATGCTCGATCAGGTCCTGGATGCTTTTGACATCGTTCCGGACATCGACCTGGACATCATGTTGCCGAGTCAGTCGCTGCCTGAACTCACCTCGCGGCTGCTGCTGCGGATGGACGCCGTGCTGGAGGACGAGCGTCCCGATGTCGTGCTGATCCAGGGTGACACCACCACGGTAATGACGACCGCGATGGCGGCTTTTTACCGACGAATACACGTGGGCCATGTCGAGGCTGGACTGCGCACCGGTGATCTGAATAATCCCTTCCCGGAAGAAATGAACCGGATCGTCGCTGGCAGGCTGTCGCGCTGGCACTTCGCGCCGACGCAGGGTGCTCGTGACAACCTGCTTTGCGAAGGGTGCGATCCCGCTTCGGTCCATGTCACCGGCAACACCGTGATCGATGCGCTGCTAGAAGTTGCCAGCGTCGACCGACCGCTACCCGCGCAGGTGCCGGCAAACAAACGATTGATCCTGGTGACGGCACATCGGCGCGAGAATTTCGGCAACGCCTTCCGCGAGATCTGCCACGGCATCCGCGAACTGGCCGACCATCACGAGGACGTGCATGTGCTGTATCCGGTGCATCCCAACCCGAACGTTGCAGGCCCCGCCCACGACATCCTCTCGGGACACCCGCGCATCACGCTGTGCGAGCCGATGGATTACCTGCCATTTGTCAACGCGATGAAGCATGCCTATCTGGTCCTGACTGATTCGGGGGGCGTCCAGGAAGAGGCGCCTGCCCTGGGCAAGCCAGTCCTGGTCATGCGCAGCGAGACGGAGAGACCCGAAGCCATCTGGGCGGGCGTGGTGAAGCTGGTCGGCCCGGACCGAAGCGCAATCGTTGCCCAGGCAACCCGCCTGCTGTCCGACCCCGCTGCGTATGCCGACATGGCCAGGGGTGTTTCGCCGTATGGCGACGGCAAGGCTGCCGGACGGATTACCGCTATCCTGAAAAGCGACCTCTGCGCCTAGGGCTGGCCGTTGGCACGGTTGCAACTACCATCACTATCGACAAACCCATGGCACAAACCATTCAACCAGTAGCTGCTGGCGCGCGGCACGAGAGCTCGGGTTTCATCGTGCTTGGCATGCACCGCAGCGGCACCTCCGTGTTGGCGCAGCTTCTCCAGGTTGCTGGCGCCAATCCGGGCGAGCGGGTGATCCCTGGAAGTCGTGGAAACGAGGAGGGTCATTTCGAGGACGCGTTCGCCGTCGAGACCAATGATCGGCTCCTCGCCGCCCTGGGATACCGGTGGGACGACGTACGCCCCCTGCCGGTCGACTGGCAGCGGTCGGAGGCGGCAGCGGTCGCTCGTTTGGAGATCCGGGACTACATCCGCTCGAACCTGATCCGGCATCGGCTCTGGCTGATCAAGGATCCGCGCATGTGCCTGCTTGCGGACGTGTGGTTGGGTGCCCTGGCGGATGAGGGCGTCACGCATTCGGTCCTGTTGATGGGGCGCCACCCCCTGGAGGTGGCGCGCTCGCTGGCGGTGCGCAACGGCATGGCCTCGGGCAACGCGATGGTGTCCTGGTTGCGCCACGTGCTTGCGGCCGAACGGGCAAGCAGGGGCGTGCCGCGGCTGTTCATGACATATGACGGGCTGCTGGCCAATGTCGGTGGCACGCTTGATCGCATCCGCGAGCTTCCCGGGGGCGAGCATCTGGCGCTGGAACTGCCAGCGGAACTGCTTGCCGGCATCGTGCAACCGCAAAGACGCCATCACCAGCATGCGAACTCCACGCTGCCACTGGTCGTCGAGCGTGTCTGGCGAGCGCATGTCGCGGCGGTTGAGGATCCCGATACGCAACTGTTCGACACGGCTGAAACAGCACTCCAGCACGCCGACGCGTTGTTCGCGCCGGTATTGCAGGCCATCCATTCCGGGCAGGCATTGCTCTGGGAGCGTGCGGCGCGGGCGGAAGCCGCCATCGCGGATGTTGCCTATCGTGAGCGGCTGGAAAGCCATTCCACTGCGCTGGCCGACCTGTGCAAAGCATTCGTTGCATTCAGCGAAGGCAACACTCGTGCGCTCAGCGAGTTGTTGGTGATAGTGGGGCAAGAACTGCCGCGGCTGAACAACGCCTTGACCCTCTCGCGCGAAGAGGTGGGGGCACTGGGTCAGGAACGTCGCACGCTGCTGGCTGATGCCCGGCGGCTGAACAGCAGGCTGGAAACGTTGCAATACGATTCCGAACTGCTGCAAAAACTCAGCCAGAGCCTTTCGTGGCGCATCACGCGACCGATGCGCGTGCTCAGGCGCCTGCTGTTCGATCGCGGTGAGCGCCAGAAATTCGGGCACTGGTGGTCGGGAAAAGTGGCCGGCTTGCCGTTCGTCCCTGCGAGCCATCGCTCGCGCACATCGATGCAGATGGCGGTCGAGGCCGCTGCGCCGCCGGTTGGCGCGGATCCTGCCGATGTTCCCGCGCAGATCCTGTCGGCGGGCAGCATGGCCACGCGAGTCCCGCTGTCGGCGGCCATTGCAGACCGCCCCGACGTGTTCGTCTGGGCGGTGATCGACTGGCACTTCCGGATGCAGCGGCCGCAACACCTCGCCAAGGCGCTGGCCGTCGCTGGCCACCGCGTGTTCTATGTGTCCAACAACATGGTGGACTCGACGCGCGATGGCTTCGCGATCGAGCCGCTCGACGGCGACGGACGCCTGTTCCAGGTCAGGTTGAATGTCGAAGGCGCGCCCGCGATCTACCATGGCGCGCCGGATGAGTCGACCATTGCGCGCCTGCGGGCCAGTGTGGGTGAATTGATGCAGTGGTCGGACAGCATCGGTGGCTTGTGCATCGTCCAGCACCCCTACTGGCTCGACGTGGCCGCGTCCGTGAGCGGGTCTGCATTGCTCTACGATTGCATGGACCACCATGCCGGCTTCGAGAACAACGCGCCGGAAGTCATCGCCGCCGAGCATCGCCTGATCACGCTGTCGGACTTGTTGATCGTCACCTCTGCCTGGCTCGACGAGGCGCTCGCCCCGGCAAACGCCAATCGCGCACTGATTCGCAATGCGACGGAGTACGCGCATTTTTCCCAGCGTCCCAAACATGTCTACAAGGACGGGCGCGGCCGAAGGATCATTGGTTATTACGGTGCCATCGCCGAGTGGTTCGATGTCGAGCTGGTCAAGGCGGTTGCGCAGCGGTTTCCGGATTGCTGCGTGCTGCTGGTGGGCAGCGACACGACCAGCGCCGCCGAGAGGCTGCGCGGCGTGGACAACGTGATCTTCACCGGTGAGGTTCCCTATGGCGACTTGCCTTATTACCTATACGCATTCGACGTGGCGCTGTTGCCATTCCGTGTCATCGAGCTGACGCTGGCAACCAATCCGGTGAAGGTCTACGAGTACCTGAGCGCGGGCAGGCCGGTCGTTTCCGTCGATCTCCCGGAGATCGTGCAGTTTGGAGACCTGGTGTACCGGGCCGCAACACGCGAGGGATTCCTGGATGCCGTGACGAGTGCCATGGCGGAAGCGGGCGAGGACGCCATGGTTGGCGCGCGCAGGCAATTCGCGGCTGCACAGACATGGGACCGCCGTGCGCTCGAACTGGATGCGGCCATCGCCGAACTGCCGGCACCGCGTGTGAGCGTCGTGGTGCTCACATATAACAACATCGAATTCACCAAAGCGTGCCTGCGCAGCATTGAGTCGGAAAGCAACTGGCCGCAGCTGGAAATCATCGTCGTCGACAACGCGTCCAGTGATGGAACCCGCGAGTACCTGTCGCAATGGGCGCAGGCGCACGACCACCGCAAGGTGATCCTCAACGAACGCAATCTCGGCTTCGCCGCTGGCAACAACATTGGCCTTGCCGCAGCGACCGGCGAGTACCTCGTGCTGCTCAACAACGATACCTATGTGACGCCCAACTGGGTGCGGACGCTGGTGAACCACCTCAGGCGCAACCCGCGGATCGGCATCATTGGCCCGGTGACCAACAACATCGGCAACGAGGCCAAAATAGAGATTAGGTACGACAGCATGGATGGGATGCGCAGTGCAGCGGCGGCCTACACACGACGGCACCTGGGCGAGCTGATACCGATCCGTACCGTCGCTTTCTTCTGCGTGGCCATGCCGCGCGCCACGTACGAAATGGTGGGCTCGCTGGACGAGGTGTTCGGGGTGGGATTCTTCGAGGACGATGATTATTGCCGGCGGGTCGAGGCAGCAGGTCTTGATGTCGCATGCGCTGAAGATGTCTTCGTCCACCACCATCTGTCTGCAAGCTTCGACAAGCTGAAGGCCGAGACCAGGGAGCAACTCTTCCTCCGCAACAAGGCCCTGTATGAAGCCAAGTGGGGCGAGTGGACCGCACACGCTTACAGACAGCCGCCGAATCCTTCACAGGGCGGCTGTGAATTTGAAGAGACCAAACCAGGGAGCGGCAACCGGTAATGAGACATGTCATCTGCCATTACCACATCTACAAGAACAGCGGCACCAGTTTCGACGAAATCCTGAGAGCCAACTTTGGCGATCGCCACGTCAGTTTCGACGGGCCTTATCCGTATTTCACGATTGGACAGCCGGAACTTGCCAAGATCATCCAGCGTCATCCGAAGGGGAAATCGTTTTCGTCCCACCAGATCAGTTTGCCGCCACCCTGTTCGCTCGACTTCACCGCGCACCCCGTGGTGTTCATTCGCCACCCCCTGCTGCGCATCTATTCGGTCTACAAATACAAGCGCGAGGAAAATGACGAAACGCAGACAAGCATCAATGCGCAATCGATGGAGTTCAGCGAGTGGTGCCAGCACAACCTGCGCCACATCCAGGAGATCGTGCAGGTCTCCAACGTGCAAACAAGAATGCTCGGCGGTGGCTACGGGAATATCTCATTGATGCGGCGTCGCGATCGGCGCATGGAATACGACCTCGTCCAGGCGCGAAGGAACATCGCCGCGGTTGAGCTTCTCGGCAGAACCGAACATTTCGAGCAGGACGTGTCTCGTTTCCAGGAAATCCTGGAGCGCGTGGGAATTGAATTCGACCCCTCGTATGCTTCTGCGCACAACGTCACGTCCAGCGACCTGAGCCTGTCGCTCGAGGAGCGCCTGTCGAGGATCGCAGCGGACTTGGGCGACGATTTATATCATCAGCTGCTGGCGGCCAACGACCAGGACCTGGCCATCTACAACGCTGCCCATGCATTGATTGCCGGCTAGAAGTTGCGAAGTTGCCGGTAAGCGTTCTTACGGATTGCACAGCGGTCAACGTCCTTCAGTCGTTGCTGCGCATACTAGGCAATGCTGCAACGGGCCACCGGCTCTTCACGCATCGGGTCGGAAATCTCGAAATTCATCCCTGGTCGCACCCAATGCGCGAGCGGCCATGCCCCGCAACGCTGGACAGTGCGCCGCAAGACCTGGCGCGTTGCGTCAGGCTGGCGAATGAAAAGCTGCAGCCCCTCGGTTTCACCTGTCAGATTCCACATCAGATGTGCAGCAGGAAGCCCTTCCGTCTGGGGAGCGAGCCACAATCCGCGTCCCAATCGCACCTGGGCACGAACGGCAGGCTCCAGGCCAAATGAAGAGACTGTTGCTTCGTACTCATCGATGACCTCGCGGCCTCCCGCCATGCGCACCTGACCGTGTTCAAGCCAGATCGCTTTGTTCGCGATACGCCGCAGCAGTGTCGCGCTGTGCGAGGCGATCACGATGATCGTCGACGCATGCAGGAAATCCGTCATTCGCGCGACGATCTTCTCCTGGAAGCCGGCGTCGCCTGCGCCGATCCATTCGTCCATGACCAGGATGTCATTGGTGAACGCGGTGGTGGCGGCGAATGCCAACCGCATCGCCATACCTTGTGAGTAGGTATGCAGAGGCATGTCGAGATAGGGCCCCAAGCCAGTGAACTCGATGATTTCCGGAAGCGCGGCCTCGATCTGCTTGCGTGAGCGGCCCGACATCAGGCCTTTCAATACAAGATTGCGGTAACCGGTCGCCTCCTGGCGGAAGCCGAGCGACACGTTGAAGATGCCCGAGACGTTGCCACTGGCATGAACCTGTCCAGCGGTTGGGGAATAGATTCCGGCAAGCACACGCAACAACGTCGACTTGCCGGAACCGTTGTGTCCAATCAGCGCCAGTCGATCACCGTGCTCGAGTGAGAAGGAAACATCGTCCAGCGCACGTACGAATGTGCGACCTTTCAGCGTATGGATCCGTCCTCCGACTGGCTGGGCATCAGGATCTGACGCCTGGCCATGGCCACGCACCGAAAGAGGGAAATCGATCGAGAGATCTTCAACGCGCAGATACATGCTCAGACCCAGTGGGGGAGGCTGCGACGCGTCGTTGCATAAATCGCTACCCCGGCGATCACGCCGACGGCATTCATCGCAAGGATGAGCATCCAGCTGTCCCACGGCACCCGGTTGTACATCAATGGGTCGCGAACGATGGCAACAAAATGGGAGATCGGATTCAAGCGGGAAATGAGTGCTAGCTTACCGCTACTCTGTGGCATCCAAAGGATCGGCGTCGCGAAGAAGATCAGCCGCATGCCAGTCTGCACGGTGTGATACAGGTCGCGGTAACGCGCGCACAGCGGCGCGAGGATCGCTGCAAGCCATAGCGAGGTCACCAGGTAGATGCCCAGGGCAGGAAGGGCCCAAAGCATGGTCGGCGTCCAGGGCGTCGACTTCCAGTAGAGCGAGGCGGCCATCACCAGCAGGATCAGCAAGAAGATCATCCAGTTGCGCAGGACGACCTGGAGCAGGAACACGGGGTAAGGCGTCGAGGTTCCAAGGATCCATGGCCGCGAGTGCATGTATGCCGTGCACGCGTCCACGATCATTGCGTTGATGTAAGTCCACAAACCGAAACCGAGGGTCACGAATACGCCGAACTCGGCGGCCGGGACGGTCGTCAGTTGCCCGAAGATCAGCACCTTGACGGCAACGAACAGCGTGAATGACACGACGATCCACGTCAGTCCGAGGAAAGTCCGCCGATAACGATCGCGGAGGTCCTCAAGCGCCAGGTTGTACCAAAGTGAGGAGAGTCGTAACGACTTGGACCAGTCGTTCTGCGTTTGTGTGAGAGCTCCCATATGCAGTCTGGCCAAGGATGTTGATTCTAAAGCGGGGGTAGTCTGAGCAGCGGGCCGTGGGAGAACAGCTGGCTTGAAGACCAAGCACAATAGTCTAGCATCGGGCCTTGAAAATCCTTTATGGATTGGCCGATATTTCAAGATCGATCCTGGGGGAAGTCGGCCTATCGATCCGTTGATCGGGCATGGCGGATGGCAGGTCATGCTTGGCTGGAACGCGCCATTGAATGTGGTGAGAATCCAGTAAAGTGCCGCACTGACGCTGGCCCCTGTCGTTGCTGCAACAGCGCCAGATAGACGACAATTCCACGCCGATGCGGCAATGTCGTTTGCCGCGGCCGCCAAGACGAGCCGATTTGCATCGGCATTAGAATCGACAATAACGGTGCTGGCCATTTCATCGAGCCATGCAGGTGAGCCGGTGGACTGCGTCCGTCCAATCTCCATTTGCAAGGACAGTCATTTGATGCGCCAGGAAATGCAAAGTCCCACTCACGATCTGCGTTGGCGCTGGCTGGCGGCCTTGTTGACGGGAGCTGCGGTCTTCAATGCACTGGCTTACACCGCCAAATTCGCCAACCCCGTCATCGCGTCGGATTACTGGTATTTCCTAGATGCATTCGTGCGGGAGGTGCGCGGCGGCACGCTGGACATCCTTGACTTTTTCGTCAAGCGCGGCGGTTCGGATCATGCACAGCCACTCAAGAAGCTGGTGCTGCTCGCGAACGTGCAGCTGGCAGATCTTGACCTGGCTTTTGATGCGCTGGTGGGCTTCGGGTTCGCGTTTGCCTGCGTCGCAGTGTTGGAGCGGCTGTTGCGGGATGACCTGCCTGCGCGACGTGCAGATGCGTTTTACGCCTTTAGCGCCGCTGCACTTGCGGCAAGCCTGCTGACGCTAAATGCGGGAATGATTTTCAACTACTCCCTGATTGCGCTCGAGTTCAGCACGTATCTGGTCGTGGTTATGACCTTCCTCGCTGCCTGGCGCGCCATGAACGAAGGTGCGTGGTGGTCTTACATTGCAAGCCTGGTGCTGCTCAGCCTCGTCGCTGATGACACGGCGTTGCTGACAACCGCGGCGGTCGCATTGTGCTGTGTGTTGTTCGCGGCCAAGGCCGGACGCTGGCGCGCGCCAATGCTGGCGGCGGGCGCGGCCATCGGGCTGCATCTGCTCTATCTGCTGACGTTCGCGGAACTGATTCCGCAACGCGGCTCCATGCCGCAGCTCCCGGCTACGGCCGGCAGCAATCCAATCGCACTGTTGTTTGCCCAGGACCAATGGCTTGCGTTATTCACCATACCGCTCGCTTCAAGCCTGGCGCACCTTGACCAGTTGAAATACTGGGTGCCCAACCACATCGTGGCGGCCACCTGGTCGTTGGCCGGGTTGACGACGGTCTTGCATGCACTGTTCTGGTATCGGGCGTTACGTGGCAGGATGGATCGCAGCACCTTCGTTGCCACTGCAATGATGCTGTTGCTGTATGCCTACGTCGCTGGAATCATTTACGTGCGGGTATCGGTGCAAGGTGCGGGCTATTTGAACTCGCCTCGATATGTCTTCTTTTACCTGCTGTCGAACGTTGCACTGGTATTGATGTCAGCCGCGGAATACCGCCGGCCCATGCACGACGACGGTCGCGGCAAGATGATCGCCATGTTTGTCGTGGGTCTTGTGCTGGTGCTGCAGGTTCCGCTATCGGCGTATAGCTGGTGGCAGGGGCGTTACCTGGTGAAGTACCAGCAAACCATGGTGCAGCAGGTGCTGCATCTGGATGCGGTACCCGAGAACGCAAGCGTTGCTTGCGTTCCGATTCTATTGGTCTGCAACTATCCGCCGCAAAGACGAGTGGAAACGGTCCATTACCTGGAGCAGCAGCACCTGAACGTGTTCTCGGAACAGTTCAGGCGCGACCATGCGGCGCTGGCGAGGCCGCAGCCGTAAGCCTGTCGAGCCTCAGCAGTCGACGCCATCGATTGTGAGGTCGCCCAATTGAACCCCTTTCGCATCCTTGACCTTGAAGTGGAGGCCGGGGCTCAACCACGGACCAGTCACCTTGCTGCCTTTGGCAGGTCCCGTTCCGAAGTGCTTGTCGAGTCCAGTCTTCTTGTCGACCACATAGATCACCACCTGCTCAACGCCTTTGGAAGAGAAATCCCAGAACAGGGTGGTTCGCACGCCCAGGTGGACGTCACAACGCTTGACCGTCGCCGGAACCGCACAGAATTCGCAGCCTGGATTCACGGCTTCCTTGGCAGGCGAACTCGCGGCAACGGACGGAGCTGCCGGCGGCGGATTCTGGCCTGATACAGCTGGCTGGGGCGACTGGGAGCAGGCGGCAAGCCAGACTGTGACGAACAATAAAATGGGGAGCAGGGCTTTCATGGGCGATCTCGTGAGAGGTGGAGCAGGCTACAACGCAGCCAAGGCGTTGTCGACAGCGGAGATGACGCGTTGCTGTTCCGACTCCAGGCCAACCCACAGTGGTAGCCGCACCAGCCTGTCGCTGACAGAGTCGGTCACGCCCAGCTCCCCATGGCTGCGCCCATGGAGAAGTCCTGCAGGCGCGGAGTGCAGCGGAATGTAGTGGAACACGCACGCGATACCCGCAGTGCGCATGTGCTCGATGAAGCGTTGCCGCGCCGCGAGATCCGGCAGCAGCAGGTAGTACATGTGGGCATTGTGTTCGCAATCCGAAGGCACGACGGGACGGCGCGCGCGGCCGGCCGCTTCATGCCCGGCGAATGCCGCGTGGTAGTCGTTCCAGATGTCCATCCGGCGTTGGGTGATCTGCGCGCCCGCGTCCAGTTGCGCGGCGAGGAAGGCGGCGATCAGTTCGCTCGGCAGATAGGAAGATCCCGCATCAACCCACGTGTATTTGTCGACCTGGCCGCGGAAGAACCGGCTGCGATTGGTGCCTTTTTCGCGAATGATCTCGGCACGCTCGCTGTACCGCGCATCGCGCAGCAGCAGCGCGCCGCCTTCTCCGGAAATGACGTTCTTGGTTTCGTGGAAGCTCAGGCAGCCAATATCGCCAATCGCTCCCAGCGGCCTTCCACGATAACTTGAGTAGATCCCCTGCGCGGCGTCTTCCACGACGGACAGGCCGTGACGTTCGGCGATCGCCATGATCGCGTCCATGTCGCATGCGACGCCTGCGTAATGCACGGCAAAGATAGCGCGGGTCCGTGGAGTGATTGCCGCTTCGACCAGGCGTTCGTCCAGATTCAGGGTGTCTGGGCGGATGTCGACAAACACGGGAATCGCGCCACGCAGCACGATCGCATTTGCAGTCGACACGAACGTGAAGGAGGGCAGGATGACTTCATCACCCGGACCCAGGTCCAACAGCATCGCCGCCATCTCCAGCGCTGCTGTACAGGAGTGGGTGAGCAGGGCGGTATGAGCACCTGTTTCGACACGCAGGCGGTCGTGACACTGGCGTGTGAACATGCCATCGCCGGAAAGGTGCCCATTGGCGTGGGCCTGGGCAATGTTGTCGAGTTCGCGACCGGTCATGTACGGCTTGTTGAACGGAATCATGGCGATTTCTTCCGCGCTACGAGAAGCAGACTCCCACCTAGCGGGAGTGAAACGCCAAGTTTGAGCAATCCGATTTCCAGACGCATGACCGCGTACAGCAGGGTATCGAGCCATCCGGGGAGACGAAACTCGTGGAACGGGTCGCGCTTGCCGTCGACATCGCGTTGACGCCGGCGCGATATCAGCATCGCCGGCAACAGGGCGGTGACGAAGGACGTGACGTAAACAATATCGAAACCACTTGCACGCACCTTGCCGACCAGTTCCGTGCGGGTGTAACGCCGAACATGGTGGGCAATTTCATCCTGTTGGCTCCACAGCCACATATGTTGCGGGACGGTAAGTAGCAGGATGCCGTTCTTGACGAGGGCGCCGTGGGCCTGCCGAAGGACTTTTCCGTCTTCCTGGATATGCTCGATCACATCGAACGCACCGACCGCATCGAAGCAGCTTGCATAGGGGATGGCTCGGGCGTCCATCTGGATGAAATGCGCGTTGGGCAGGCGTTCGGAGGCGTGGCGGAGGCCTTCGACATGGAGCTCGCTGCCAACCATGTCGGCCGTGGGAAAGGCGTGGCTGATCGCGCTGAGGACAAAGCCCGTGCCGCAACCGATTTCCAGGAAAGCGTGCAGGCCAGGCGCATGGCGCTTTAGCGCATGCACGATAAGGTGATTGCGTGCTCGGAACCAGAAGTTGCGGGCTTCCAGGCCGGCCAGCACCTGATGGTGGGCGGCATCAAAACCTTCGTCCGAGGTTGACATTTGTGGCGCATACGCATCGAAGCCGTCGATCCTTGTCGCCCGGTAACCGCAGGCCGTGCAGTGCTCCTGGACGATCGACGTCCCTCCACAGGCAACGCAGCGGTTCATTTGCATGTTGGCACGGCATTGTCGTTGGCGGCAGTCTTCGCACTGTGATCCTTCGTGCAGACCAGGATGCAGTGCGCGTACGGAACCCTCAGCACGTCGTGCAGCACATGCGTCTGGATCTGGAGTCCATGCGGAACGAGCGCGGCATATTGTTGGGGCGTTCGGATGTTCCTTCCGCGATCCGCAGCAACCAGCTTTCGCGAGAGCCATCGCTGTTCCGGAACGAAAGTGCCGTCCAGCGTGATCAGGCGACCACCGGGTGCGAGCCGGTCATGGATCGCGCCCAGCAGGTGGCGGCAACCCGCGTCGTCGAGGTGATGGAGCAAGCCCAATGCCAAGGTCGTGGTCGACGCCGGCACCTTGTCCTTGGCGATCGATGTGATATCGGCGCAGAAAAACTGGCCGCGCTCGCCATAACGCGAGCGCGCGGCAGCAATATAGTCTTCGGAAAGATCGAAGCCGTAATACCGCGCCGACTCAGGCAGCAGATCCAGGATTGCAGCCGTACCGCATCCCACGTCCACCACCACGTCGCCAAGTTGCGGTTCGATGTATTCCCGGTAGAGGCGCTTGCGCCCGCTGATCGCACCAAGGGCAACCTGCAGCCCATCGTAAGCGGCGGGAACCGACAGCACGCGTCGAATTCCACTCGTAATCTGGGTCATGCAGTCCCTTCTTCAGTCGCTTGTGATCGCCAGCACGATGATTCCGCACACGATCAGCCCGGTCCCCATGACCTTTCCGATCGACAGTGGTTCTCCAAAAAAGACGTAGCTGGCGAGCAGGATCAGCACAAAAGCAAGTGCGGTGTAGGGATATGCCTCGCTCAGGTCGAGTTTCGTCAGCGCCAGCATCCACAGGATCGAAGCGAGAAATGCCGCGCCCAGCCCGGCAAGAATCCAGGGATTGAACAGAAGCTTTCCGACGTGCAGGGCCAGTCCGCGCATGTCTGAAGGCGCGGCACCTGTTCGGCCTACCTGCCACTTCAACAACAGTTGCCCGCAGACACTCAACGCGATGGTCGCAGCAAGCAGGATCCAGGCACCGGTCCTTGCCATCAGCTTGTTACCTTCCGATTGCCTGCAGTCTGGTCGGTTGCAAGATCCAGATTGGTCAGTGCGCGCACTGAATACAAAGGACGACCTTTCGACTCCTTGTAGATCCTGCCGATGTACATCCCGATGATCCCCATGAAAACCAGTTGCACGCCAAAGCCGGTCAGCAACAGGCTGAGCATCGATGCCCATCCTGCCTGGAAGCTGACCAAGGTCAATTTCAGCACCACGATCGTCACAATCGCGATGAAACCCAGCAACGATAGCAAGAGCCCTGCGCGCATGGCGAGTTTCAGCGGCAGCTCGGAAAAATCCAGGATCGCATCCATCGCCAGATTCACCTTGCGACGGAAATTGAATTTGGAGGTGCCGGCAAATCGCTCGCGCTGGGTGATCACGATACTGGTTCGACGCAGGCCAACCAGCATGAAGATGCCTTCGATGAACCGGTTCTTTTCTCCGTATTGCAGGAACCGCTCCGCAAACCTGCGGTTGAACATCCGCATGACGGCCAGGCCGACCGGAATCCGCAGGCCGGTGAATCGGTTGAGGGTCGCCCAGAACAGGTGCGAAAACATCCTGTTCGCGAATGAGTCCTTCTTCTCGCTGCGCACGCCGAACACGAGGTCGTAGCCTTTCTCCATCTCTGCGATGAACCTTGGGATTTCCTCGGGCGGGTCCTGCAGGTCCGGATCCATGTACAGCAGGTAGTCGCCACGTGCATGCCCGATACCGGCGGTCACCGCCGCCTGCTTGCCATGGTTGTAGGAGAATTCGACTAGCTTGATCCTCTCATCGGCGAGGGCCTTCTCCCGGATGATCTCGCAGGTACGATCAGTGCTGCCGTCGTCGACAAACACGAATTCATATGGCAACCCCAGGGGATCCAATACCAGACGCACCTGGTCGATGAACGCTGCGACACAGTCTTCCTCGAAATAGACAGGCACCACGAGCGAGAGCAGCTTCATGAGGAGATGGCGGGCTTCTTGAGGCGGGCGGGAACACCGACATACAGTCCGGGTACGTCCAGGTTGGCGATCACGACGGCCCCGGCCCCGGTCCGGACGCCACTGGCGATGTGGACATTATCTATGACGGTCGTGCCGATGCCGAGCGAGACCGATGGTTCCAGCCGGACGAACCCTGCGAGCGTGACTGCGGGCGAAAGAAAACAGCCAGCGCCGACCTTGCTGTCGTGGGCAATCACGCAGCCGACGTTCAGCAGCGCATTGCAGCCGATTTCGGCACCCATATCGAGGATGCAGCCTGCGTAAACGATGGCCCCTTCGGCAATGACGCAGGTCGGGTCAATCACCGCTGCTGGATCGACCAGGGTGGCAAAACGATAGCGGGCCCGCAGTTGCTCGAATACCTGTTGCCGGAAGGCCAGGTGCCGGTAGCCGATCGCCACGATCAATTCGTCGAACGGCTGCGCTGCCGTGATCTCACCCAGCGCAGCCAATGGGCCAAGCACCGGGATTCCGTCCGCGAGCGTGCCGGGCGCCCGGCTGTCATCGAAGAAGACCACCGGATCGTACTGGCCCGTCTTGCGCGCAAGATGAGCCAGCTGCACGCCGAGGTCGCCGGCGCCGATGATGCCGAGTCGTTTCAAAGAAGCTCTCCCAGTCCCGAGAGCGAACGCAACCGCGGAAGATTGCCGTGCGGGTACAGATCGTCGCGATCGATCAGGTAGACGCGCATCCCCATCTGCATGGCCGGCTCCACGTCCAGGCGCACCGAGTCACCAACGTACACGATGTGCCGGGCCGGGCAGTCCGCAGCTTGCAGCACCCGTGCGAAAAAAGCCGGGTCAGGTTTGCGCAACTGCTGGTCCTCGGATCCCAGGATCCAGCGAAACGACAAGTCGGTCAGGGACTGCAGCTTGTCCGGCAGGCTTCGGTCCCAGTTGGAAAGGACGCCAAGTGGAAGTCGTACGTCCGACAGAGATGCCACGTCAGCGAATGGCGCCCAGGGCAGGTAACTGCACGCTTGATACAACGCATCCAGGAGTTGCGGCTGCGCCGTCACGCCCAGCGAGCGCAGTAGCTGCGCGTTGAAATTTTCGTAGAAACCGCGCGAGGTGCGGTCGGGAAACGCGATGGCTTCGGACAGCAGCCGGTGTCGGCTGGCCAGCACGTCCTCGGGCACATCGATGCCCGCATCGCCGAGGACTTTCCTGATCGCCGGATACAACGCCGGCTTGTGCAGCAGCGTATTGGCGACATCCAGGAAAACCGCGCGGGTCGACTCCATCAGAAAATCCGGAAGTCATCGTGGCGGTCACGGATTTGATCCAGTCGCAGTTCCGGGTACACCACGTCATGCGTGACGCGAATGGCGCAACCGCCATTCACCCGCGGCATCGCGGGTTCGCGATCGTTGAGATATTCGTCGATCGTGTAGGCGACGTCGGGAAAGCCCAACTGCGAGCGGATCGAGTTCGTCCCGGAGATGCGGCAATTGACTTCGAAGGGCACCACCCCGGTCGCGGTGACGCGCGACTGCAGGTTGCATGAGCCACGGAACGGGAAATGCTCGAGCATGCGATCGATCAGTGTGTGGATTTCGCGATCGTGTGTCGTGGTCACTTCGCAGCGCGAGGTGCTTCCTGCTTCGAGCTCGCGCTCCATGGTGATGGCGCCATGCAGGCGGCCGCTGCGGGTGACGTAGAACGTCGTGGTCAACTCCGGACCTTCCAGGTATTGCTGGATCACGAAGGTGTCGTCGAACGCTTGCGGATTGACCGGGTCCACGTGGATGTCGCGGGAGCCGCGGCCCTCGCGTGGCTTGACGATCACGCGAGGGTGTCGGGGATGATAAGCAGAAGGCAGCATCGAGTCGGCGAAGCGAAGGCCGCGCTGTTGGAAGGCTTCGTGCGTCTTGTATTTGTCCAGGCAGATGGCGCTGACCTCTGCGGGAGAGGCGGCCACCGCGGCGTCGATTTCGGATGCATGCCGGGCAAGGAAATACGCTTCGTAGTCGGTGCTGGGGATGACCAGGTCGACTGCCAGAACTCGCACAAGGTTGGCGACCGCCGGCACATAGCCTGGATCGTAGGCGTAGGGCAGCACATGCACTGAGTCACACAGGTGGTTGCCCGCCGACACCTGTCGGACGTCGGTCCCATGCAACGCGACTTCCTGGTTGAGGCTGCGGATATTGCGCAGGATGCCCTGGCCGACGATGCCACCCACTCCGGTTACCAATACCGACTTCATGGTTCGACCAGCCAGTCCAGGGTTTCGTCCATCGGGCGCGCATTCTCGCCCAGTTCGATGCCATCAGTTCGGGTGTAGACGCAGGACGGACTATCGTCGGACCCTGACAGGACGATCCTAGCGCCCAGGCGTTTTGCGATATGACCCGCAATCTCCCGGTTCGACCACGAGTGCGGACCAATCCCCAAGGCAGCCACATTCCCCGCCATGTCCAGCACCTGAAGGCATAGCGCCGCGGCATCACGCACGTCGAGATAATTCTGAAGGCGCTCACCGCTGCCCAGCAGTGTGATTTGCCCATTCCTGCGCGCGTCGGCAATGATCCTCGGCACGAACGTATCAGGATGCATGCCTCGTCCTAGCAACGACGAAAAACGCAAGATCGCATGGCTTGGAGCCGTTCTCACGATGCACTCGCCGGCCAGCTTCGAAAGACCATAGGGGTGCGTCGGTCGGCACGGCGTCGCCATGGTGACTGGCGACCCTTCAGGCGGGCCGAAGACCGACACGCTCGAGGCCAGGACGTGGCGTGCGTCGGGCAATGCCTGCACCAGCGTAGAACACAGATCCACGTTTGCGGGCAGGTAACACGCTGGCCCCGTACCCGCATCGCGAATCTGCGCGGCCAGGTGTATCACGCCATCAAAAGGATCCTCGCGACGCAGGAGTTGCGCGGCATCGCGATACGTCAGGGGATAGACGTCTGCGTCGAGCGCCGAGTGGGCAAGCCCGACGACACCCCATGCGCGGGGCAGCAGCGGCTGCAAGGCACGCGCGAGGAAGCCGTTGGCGCCGGTGATCAGTAATCGCATACGGCAAGCCGGAAATGGAGGGGGCGATGCGTACGGCTGGATACTGGGGCATCGCGGCGGCACGATAGCAGGGCGCCTTGATCGACGTCGGTAGCCGCGGCTCTGGAGCGCTCGCGGTAAACTTGATGGATCAATTGAGTCACGGAGTGGGGCATGTCTGCCGGGATTGCGGGTTCGGGCCATAAAATCAGCGTAGATGCCGTCAGCGCCTTGTCAGGCCGGGTCCACGACGGGCAGACTATTGCCGTCGGCGGCTTCGGCCTGTGCGGCATCCCGGAGGCGCTGATCACTGCGCTGCGTGATTCCGGCGCCAGCGGTCTCACTGTTATCTCAAACAACGCCGGTGTCGATGATTTCGGCCTTGGCTTGCTGCTGCGCACGCGGCAGATCAAGAAAATGATCTCGTCCTACGTCGGCGAGAACAAGGAATTCGAGCGCCAGTACCTGTCGGGCGAACTTGAACTGGAGTTCAACCCGCAAGGCACCCTGGCCGAGCGCCTGCGCGCTGGCGGCGCGGGCATCCCGGCGTTTTATGTGCGCACCGGCTACGGCACCATCGTCGCTGAAGGGAAGGAAACACGCGAGTTCGACGGGCACCACTACGTGATGGAAACCGCGCTGAAGGCCGACGTGTCGCTGGTCAAGGCCTGGAGGGCCGACACGGCCGGCAACCTGGTATTCCGCAAGACCGCGCGCAACTTCAATCCGGCGGTGGCGATGGCCGGCAAGGTCTGCATCGTCGAGGTCGAGGAGATCGTCGAGATCGGCGCGATCGATCCAGACCGCGTGCACCTGCCCGGCATCTATGTCGACCGCATCGTCCACAACCCGACGCCCGAAAAACGCATCGAACAGCGCACCGTGCGCGCAGGAGCCGTGTGATGGCCTGGACTCGCGAACAGATGGCGCAGCGCGCCGCGCAGGAACTCAGCGATGGTGCCTACGTCAACCTCGGCATTGGCCTGCCGACGCTGGTGGCCAACTACATTCCAGACGGCATGGACGTGTGGCTGCAATCCGAAAACGGCCTGCTCGGCATCGGCCCGTTCCCGACCGAGGACGAACTCGACGCCGATCTGATCAATGCCGGCAAGCAGACCGTGACCGCGCGTCCAGGCGCCAGTTATTTCGGCAGCCAGGAGTCGTTCGCGATGATCCGCGGCGGACATATCGACTTGGCGATATTGGGCGCGATGCAGGTCACCGATCGCGGCGACCTTGCCAACTGGATGGTGCCCGGCAAGATGGTCAAGGGCATGGGTGGGGCGATGGACCTCGTGGCTGGCGTCAAGCGCGTGGTGGTGCTGATGGAACACACTGCAAAAAATGATGAACACAAGATCCTGCCGCAATGCACGCTGCCGCTGACCGGAGTCGGTGTCGTCAACCGGATCATTACCGACCTGGCGGTATTCGACGTCACCGGTGACGGTTTGCGTCTTGTCGAAACCGCACCACAGGTCAGCATTGAGGACTTGCGCGCGAAGACCGGTGTTGGTTTCAGCTGACGCGGAATGCGATGGATTGCCTGGTTTTGGATAGGCGGCGCGTGCGCGCTAGCTGGCATTCACGCTTATGGTTGCTGGTGCCCGTTCGAGGGGCGCAACATTAGTTTTCGCATACTGTTCGGCGATAGGTGATCGATCATGTCTGGATTCACGCGACCAGGTTCTGTGTTGTTGGCACTTCTGGCACTGGCCGGCTGCGCCAAGGGGCCGCAAGGCCATGTCGCCATCGGTGCCGCCGCTTCGGCGCGTCATGAGGCCTCGGCTTTTGATCTTGCCGGTTCGACCTTGGCTTCCAGGCACCCGTTTGCGAATTTCCCCGACCGCGGTGAACTGATCGCGTATCCCGGCAAGGTCGTCCGCCAGGATGGTGCCTACACATGGCACCGCACCCAACTGAGCGAGGCGCATGCACTGCATGCGATCGCTGATGGCCACCTTCGCCTCACCGCACCGTCGGGCGAGGTGCTGGATTTCCAGTACGACCGTCACATCGAGCATCCGTCCGGGGACTGGACCTGGGTGGGACACATTGCCGGTCACCCCGACCAGCAGGCGATCCTCGCCTTTGGTGAGCACGCGGCGTTCGGATCGATCGCGCAGCCCGGCACGTTGCCATTGCGCCTCACCGTCCGCTATGGCGTGAGCTGGCTGGTCGAAACCGATCCGCGCATGGTGGCAGGGATCGTCAATGGCGCCACCCGGCCGCAGCGCCCCGACTTTCTTGTCCCACCCAAGGCCACAGCTCCGAGCGCGAGCGCGCATACCGCAGCAGCTTCGGCGGCGTCGATGGCTTCGGCTCCGGGCATGGCATCGGCCAGCACATCAACCGCGACAACGGTCGACCTGGTTGTGGGCTACACGCCGGCGTTTGCCAGCGACAACGGTGGTACCTCCGGCGCGGTCACGCACCTGAACTACCTGGTCGATGTCACCAACGTCGCCTACACGAACAGCCAGATCAACGCCAAAGTGCGGCTGGTGGCCACGGTGCCGGTCAACTATCCGGACGCCACCAGCAACGACACCACGCTCGCGGAACTCACCGGCTACGACTCGACCAGCAATACACAAACCACGCCAAATGCCGCGTTCAATGGGTTGCGCGCCGCGCGCGAACAATATGGGGCGGACCTGGTGTCGATGGTGCGCAGCTTTCGTGAGCCAGAAAATACTGGCTGCGGCGTCGCTTGGCTGATCGGCGGTGGCCAGAGCGGGATCTCGTCCACCGATTCTTATTTCGGATATTCCGTGGTCAGCGACGGCACCGATGGCGGCACCGACGGCAAGACCTACTACTGTCTTGATGAAACGCTGGCGCACGAGCTTGGGCACAACATGGGCGCTGCGCATGATGTCGCTACCTCCAAGGGCAGCAACGGAATACTCGATGCGAACGAATACGGCGCGTATCCGTATTCCTTCGGGTACAAGTCCACCGCCGGCAACTTCTACACGGTGATGGCCTATGGCGATACCGGGCAGCAGATAGAGCGCATTTTCTCCGATCCACGCAGCACGTTCTGCGGCGGTGTCCCGTGCGGCATCACCGACCAGGCCGACAATGCGCGCACGCTTGTGCAGACGATTCCGACGGTGGCGACGTTCCGGGCGACGGCGGTGATCACGCCAACCGCGGCGCCGCGCCTGGTGCTGAAGGATCTGGATACCAACGGTAACGGCACGTCGGACCTGCTGCTGCGAACGCATGCAGGTGCCAAGTTCGTGATCTGGTACATGGCCGGCACCACACGCGCCGCCTACAGCGTCACCAGCTTGGCGAACGCCTATTCTCTGGTGGCTACTGGCGACTTCAACGGGGATCACCGGACCGACCTGGTATGGACCAGTGCCGCGCGCGACATCGTCATCTCGATGAGTGCTGGAACTGGCTATTCCAATGTCCTGACGCCGTACACCTACGATGCCGCCACCCAGATCGTGGGTGCCGCTGACATCAACGGCAATGGCAAGGCGGACATCCTTCTGCGGGGCGCGGCGGCCGGGAAGTTGTACGTCTGGTACATGGATGGCACGACCAGGGTTGCCTACAGTTCTCACGCCTTCGCGCCCGCCTATCAATTCGTCGGCAGCGGCGACCTGAACAAGGATGGCAAGCAAGACCTCGTCTGGACCACTGGGCAGCGGGACGTGCTGTTGAGCATCAGCACCGGCACCGCTTTTAGTACCGCGTTGAACGGACTGACATACACCGCCGATTACGATCTCGTGGCTGTCAGCGACGTCAACGGCAACGGGACTGCCGACCTGGTCCTCCGAAGCGCCAGATTGGGGAAGGTCGTGGTCTGGTTCATGGACGGCACCGCGCGGGTCTCCTACTCAATCAAGGCCATGGCGGGCAGCTACCACCTGGTTGGCAAGGGCGATTTCAACGGTGACCACCGCGGCGACCTGCTGTGGTCGGATGGTGCGGGAGGTATTGTGATGTCCCAGAGCACGGGCACCAATTTCACCGACAGCGTTTTGCCTTATGCGTATGCGCCGGACTATTTGATGATGGATGCCCCATAGAGTTGTTATGCGCTTGGGCCACCACGGATGGGACATTCAGAATCGTGACCCAGCACCTTAGACGTCAGACGAGCCAGCACTCACAAAAAGTTCATGGTTTCGGTCTAAGATGGGGTCAGGTGGCTTTAGCGGGTAACCGCCTCAAATCCCCGCGTGCAGACGACGGGACAATTTTTCCAATCATGTAAGGGGAAGGATCTTGAACACTGCAATCAAAATTGGCCTGCTGATCACCGGACTTGGATTTGCCATGGCCGCTTCGAATGCTCAGGCCGCTGTGACGCTCCATGAATTCGGAGGAAATTCGGTCAACTATTGCCAGGCCTTTACGCCGGGTCCGGCTAACACCCTGCGCAACCGCGCGGTTGGCGCGGAGAATGTCGGCACCGCAACGATCAACATGGCCTGCAACTGGACTTCTTTGTATGGCGAGGCCAGCCTTACCCGCCCCACCGATTTGACCGTGTACTTTTCCAACAACGGTACTGCCGACCTCACAGTGACCTGCTCGCTGTTCAATGGCTATCAGGGCCAGGGCGGTACAAGCCAATTCCTGGTCACCAAGAGCGTCGTCGTAACTCCGGGTACACAGTCATTTCTTGAATGGACCAAGACAGACAACCCGAATGCGGGCGCGACCGATCTGGGCAGCTATCTCGTCAACATCAACTGCTCGATGCCCCACGGAGCCGTCGCCAACGACACCTATCTTGATTGGAACCAGGATAACGGCGTCTAAGGCTTGTTGTAGAAACTGAGACTGCGCAAATGGCGCCGCCGATCGGCGGCGCCATTTGCTTTTTAAACAGGCTATAAAAAGGAACACATATGCGTTGGCTGGCAGTAATGGTGTTGGCGGCCCTGATCGTCGGGTTGACCTGGTGGAAAGTCAGCAGCAGGCACGCCGAGCTTCCGCCTGTGCCAAGCGGTGTACTGGCAACACAGCCGTCTGCGGAGGCTTGGCAAGGCCAGGTTCGCTCACAGCGAGTCGGAACCTCATCTGACCTCAGTCCCCAAGAAGCAGGCACAACATCGCAGGCCCATCACGATGCCATGCGTGCGCAATCCGCCGAAGTCGTGAACGCGGGACATAACAAGTTGCTATCCCAGTATCAGAACGAGAAGGTTGACGCTCACTGGGCCCGTGTCCGTGAGCGGAGCCTGGTTTCCAACAGTGTTTCCCAGCAGATCCAAGATCTCAAGGTGGAGCCAAAAAACATGACGGTCCATTGCCGATCGACAACCTGCGCCATCGCGGCGGATTTCGCCACGCAAGGGGCAGCCGATGATTGGCTGACGTTGTATGCCACCAGCCCGGGGACCAATTTGTTCAACCTCTCGTCACAGGTCACTGCTAACGCTGACGGAACCGCGCACATCCAGATCTACGGCCTGGCCAAGAATTAGCTTGCAATGGACAGTGGCTCCACGGCCTCGGCACCCTTTTCATTGAGAACTCGGCCATCGTGCCGTGTTGACGGTATGCCACGCCCACGATGCAGTAACCGAAGTTTTGGTGCTGTCAGCGGCGCGACTTGCCGGCGTTGGCTAGAATGGTCGCCTTGCCCTGACGTGTCGCTCACCCATGAAGATCGTTGTCGGTTACAAGCGTGTCGTGGACTACAACGTCCGCATCCAGGTCAAGCCGGACGGTTCGGGCGTACTGACCGACGGCGTCAAACTGTCTCCCAACCCTTTCGATGACATCGCGCTGGAAGAGGCGCTGCGTCTGCGCGACAAGGGGATCGCGACTGAAGTGATCATCGTCACGATCGCCCCGGCCGATGCGCAGGCGCATCTGCGCAACGGTCTGGCGATGGGCGCGAATCGGGCGATCCATGTCGTCTGCGACCAGCCGATGCAACCGCTCACGGTCGCCCGCACACTGCTCAAGCTGGTGGAGAAGGAGCAGCCAGATCTGGTGATCCTGGGCAAACAGGCCATCGATGATGACGCCAGCCAGACGGGGCAGATGCTGGCGACGTTATGGGGCCGCGCCCAGGCGACATTCGCCTCAAAACTTGAAGTTGCCGACGGCAAGGCAACGGTGACGCGCGAGGTGGACGCCGGCCTGGAGACGCTTGAGGTAGACCTGCCGGCCGTGATCAGCACCGACCTGCGCCTGAACGAGCCGCGTTTCATCAAGCTGCCGGACATCATGAAAGCCAAGAGCAAGCCACTGGAAACGATCGCCTTCAGCGACCTGGGCGTTGATGCCGGGGATGGCTTGAAAACCCTTCATTACGCGCCACCTGCCCAACGCAGCAAGGGTCGGATGGTCAAGGACCCTGCCGAGCTGGTCGCGGCATTGAAACAGAAGGGGCTACTTTGATGAGCAGGGTTCTTGTGGTGGCCGAACATCTGAATGGCAAGCTCAATCCTTCGACGGCCAAATGCGTCTCTGCGGCGCTGGCACTGCAGCCAGAATCGATCGACGTCGTAGTGTTTTCAGATGATCCGGCCGTGGTCGCCGCCCAGGCGGCACAAATTTCGGGAGTCGGCAAGATTTTTGCAGTAGCCAATCCTGCCAATGCCAATGCCATCGCACAGGTGCTAGCGCCGCAAATCGTTCAAATGGCGAATGGCTATTCCCATGTCTTTGGACCCAGCACCACCTTTGGCAAGGATTTGATGCCCTGCGTTGCCGCGTTGCTGGGTGTGTCCCAGGTGTCGGATGTGATGGCGGTCGAAGGCAGTCACACGTTCAAGCGCCCGATTTATGCAGGCAATGCCATCGTCACGGTCGAGGCTCCCGCCGACCACCCAGTCGTCGCCACCATCCGCTGCGCATCATGGCCGGAAGCGGCGACAGGCGGCACGGCCGTGATTGAAACCGTGTCGCTGGATGTGCCGTTGCCTACACATACCCGTTTTATCGCGTTGGCAGCCGGAAAGTCCGATCGGCCTGACCTGCAGAGCGCCGGGCGAGTGGTGTCGGGTGGTCGTGGTGTCGGATCCAAAGAGAATTTCAAGATCATCTATGCACTTGCAGACAAGCTCGGCGCGGCGGTCGGTGCATCCCGCGCCGCGGTCGACGCCGGTTATGTCCCCAATGAGTTGCAAGTCGGACAGACAGGCAAGATCATCTCCCCCGAGCTTTACGTGGCCATCGGCATCAGCGGCGCCATCCAGCACCTCACCGGCATCAAGGATGCCGGCACCATCGTTGCCATCAACAAGGATGCCGACGCGCCGATTTTCGAGGTTGCGGATTTCGGCCTGGTTGGCGATCTGTTCAAGCTGCTGCCGGAACTCGAATCCGCATTGCCATGAAACAGTCATCCATGGACATTGCGGATCCGCAACCTGCCGCATCAGCGGAGAGTCTTGGACTGGACCTGCGTCCCGGAGCCAACCACTACCGCGCGTTCGTGGGCCCACCGATGGATTACGACCTGGTCGCGGCCATGGCGATGGGTCTGTTGACGACCCTGGGGTTGCGCCAACACCACCAGGTGCTCGACATCGGCTGCGGCTCCCTTCGCGTTGGCCGGCTGCTGATTCCTTACCTCAATCGTGCCGGCTACACCGGGCTGGAACCCAACGAATGGCTCGTGCAAGAAGGCATTGCGAATGAAGTCGGCCAGGATCAAATCGACATCAAGCAGCCGCACTTCGTGTTTTCACCATCGGCCTCCAGCCTGATTGCCGAATCACGCCAGTACGATTACGTGTTGGCGCAGTCGATCTTCAGCCATTCGGGCATTGATCTGCTCGAGCAGTGGCTAAATGAATCCACCCAATTGCTCAACGCATCGGGTGCGCTGGTCGCAACTTTCATCGAAGATGAATCCGATACCGATCGACTCGGCTGGATCTATCCCGATTGCGTCGGATTCACGCCGACGACGATGCAAGGATTGGCACACCGGCATGGTCTTGAGTACGTGCCGTTGCAGTGGCATCACCCCAGACAAACCTGGGCGCTGTTCGCGAAGCCGGGGTTCGACGCGGGTTGGTACGAAGGTCGCGCGTTGTCCTGGAATACGTGTTTCGACCGGATCAATGGCCGAAAACAGACGCCCGCTTAGGGTGATGTGAAACGGTACGGGCTAGAATGTCCGGGTCCTTTTGTGTGCACACGCCGCATGCCTGCTCCCACTCCGCTTTCCCATCTCGATCGCCTCGAGGCCGAAAGCATCCACATCCTGCGTGAGGTCGCAGCCGGGTTCCGCAATCCGGTGATGATGTACTCGGTTGGGAAAGACAGCTCGGTCATGCTGCACCTGCTGCTGAAGGCTTTCCATCCCGCCCGCCCGCCGATTCCGTTGCTACACGTCGATACTGGCTGGAAGTTTCGCGAGATGATCGCCTTCCGCAACCGGCGCGTCCGCGAAACCGGCGTTGAGCTGCGCACCCATACCAATCGGGACGGCGTCGAGCAGGGCATTGGTCCGATCAGCCATGGCGGCACCATCCACACCGACGTGATGAAAACCCAGGCGCTGAAACAGGCGTTGGACCAGTGGGAGTTTGACGCCGCCATCGGCGGTGCTCGCCGCGATGAGGAAAAGTCACGCGCCAAAGAACGCATCTTTTCGTTCCGCAGCCTGCAGCATCGTTGGGATCCGAAGAACCAGCGTCCAGAGTTATGGAACCTCTACAACACGCGAATCCACAAGGGCGAATCCGTGCGCGTGTTTCCAATCTCCAATTGGACCGAACTTGACGTGTGGCTTTACATATACCGCGAGAATATCGCCGTGCCGGGCTTGTATTTTGCAGCCGAGCGGCCGGTGGTTGAGCGCGATGGTACCTTGATCATGGTCGACGACGAACGTCTTCCGCTGCGCGACGGCGAAGTCCCCGCCATCAAGAAGGTGCGCTTCCGTACCCTGGGTTGCTATCCGCTGACTGGCGCCATTGAATCCGATGCTGACACGCTCGAGAAAATCATCGCCGAAATGCTGGTGGCGACGACATCCGAACGCGAGGGCCGGGTGATCGACCATGATCCGACGGCGTCGATGGAAAAGAAGAAGCAGGAGGGCTACTTTTGATGCGGCAGTGCGCGCACGCCAACCCCTCCGTTCGTCCTGGACCATGCTCGGGACGAATGCTGCTGGTTCTGTTTCCAGCCAGGTGCCGCGCTTGAACGCCGCCACCGAGATCGCGGCTTACCTGCAGCGGCATGAAACCAAGGGACTGCTGCGCTTCATCACCTGCGGCAGCGTCGACGACGGCAAGAGCACGCTGATCGGACGCTTGCTGCATGACACGAAGTTGCTGTTCGACGATCAATTGTC
Source organism: Lysobacterales bacterium (assembly GCA_038213095.1). GTDB lineage: Bacteria > Pseudomonadota > Gammaproteobacteria > Xanthomonadales > Xanthomonadaceae > Cognatiluteimonas. Next base: position 28,425 of record JBBQTR010000006.1, read on the forward strand.
CGCACTTGCATCCGACAGCAAGCGGCATGGGACGCAAGGCGACAACATCGACTTCGCGCTGCTGGTCGACGGACTGGCCGCCGAGCGCGAGCAAGGCATCACCATCGACGTTGCCTACCGCTTTTTCGCCACCGAAAAGCGCAAGTTCATCGTCGCCGATTGTCCGGGTCACGAGCAGTACACGCGCAACATGGCAACCGGTGCGTCCACGGCCGATCTTGCCGTGGTGTTGGTGGATGCACGCAAGGGCTTGCTGACGCAGACGCGCCGCCATAGCTACATCGTGTCGCTCTTTGGAATCAGTCACGTCCTGCTGGCGGTCAACAAGATGGATCTTGTCGATTACGACCAGGCCACCTTCGAGGCGATCGTTGACGACTACAGGCAACTGGCATCGCAACTGGGCATCAACCACGTGGATGCGATCCCGCTGTGTGCGTTGCAGGGCGACAACGTCCTCAGGCGATCCGAGGCGATGCCCTGGTACGAAGGTGCCAGCTTGCTGGAGTCACTGGAGTCCGTCGACGTTTCGCGTGTCGGCGCCAACATCGGGTTCCGGATGCCGGTGCAGTGGGTCTGTCGCCCGGACCACACATTCAGGGGCTTCGCCGGTTCGGTGGTCGCAGGTTCGGTAAAGCCCGGGGATGCGATCGTTGCCCTGCCGTCCGGACGACGCTCGCAGGTCGCGCGCATCGTCACCGCGGATGGCGACCTGGAGGTTGCCGTCCCCGGTCAGGCGATCACGCTGACGCTCGCCGACGAACTCGACATTAGCCGCGGCGACATCATTGCAGAGGCCGCGAAGCCACCGCAGATGTCCGACCAATTCGCGGCGCACCTGCTTTGGCTGAGTGACCAGCCCTTGCTTCCCGGTCGCCCGTATTGGCTGAAGATTGGCGCTTGCACCGTCGGCGCCAGCATCACCGAGATCAAGCACAAGGTTGACGTCAACACGCAGGAACAACTGGCCGCCAAGCACCTGGAACTCAACGAGGTCGCGTACTGCAACCTGCACCTGGATCGCGCGATTCCGTACGAGACTTACGCCGACAACCGCGAGCTCGGTGGCTTCATCCTGATCGATCGACAAAGCAACGGAACCGTTGCTGCCGGCACGCTTGATTTTGCGTTACGCCGCGCTGGCAATATCCATTGGCAGCACGTCGACGTCGACAAGCGCGCGCGGGCGCGCATCAAGGGTCAGGAGCCGCGCTGCCTGTGGTTCACCGGGCTTTCCGGTTCGGGCAAGTCGACGATTGCCAACCTGGCGGAGAAGCGCCTGCTGGCAATGGGCCACCACACTTATTTGCTCGATGGCGACAACGTGCGCCACGGGCTCAACAAGGACCTGGGCTTCACCGACGAGGACCGTGTCGAGAACATTCGCCGGGTGGCTGAAGTTGCGAAGCTGATGGTGGATGCCGGCCTGATCGTGCTGGTGAGCTTCATCTCGCCCTTCCGCGCCGAACGACGGATGGCGCGCGCAATGTTCGACGAAGGCGAATTCATCGAAGTGTTTGTCCAGGCGCCGCTGGCGATTGCAGAACAGCGTGATGTCAAGGGACTCTATGCGAAAGCGCGCGCGGGGCAGCTGAAGAACTTCACGGGGATTGATTCTCCCTACGATATTCCCAATGCTGCCGAAGTTGAACTCGACACCACGCAAGCCAGCGCCGACTCGCTGGCCGAACGTCTCGTCCAATGGATGCTGGCGCATCACTAATGCACGCACGCAGCATCCGCCAGGTTTTTTCAACCGGCTTCATGGCCATGGCCCTATCCAGAAGGGAAGTTATGATTCAAGAGAGTCTGGCCAGCCTGATTCAGCAGGCGCATAGCATCGCAGACATGGACGACGCCACCTTTGGCGAGTTTTGCCGCTTGTGGCATGCCGCCAACGACGCGGTGAAAGATGCGATTTACAAAGGACACTCGTGGGATGCAACCCGATTTACCCGCGCTCAATTCGAGCAAGGGTGGGGAGCGCAATCGGTCCTGTTCATGGCGGACATGTTGCCGTTCATCCACTCCAAGTTACTCAAGCACTACAGGCGCAAGGACGTGCTTCGTGCGATCGACGTGGGCGCAGGCTCATGCTTCGGGACAAGACTGCTCGCTTCATTGCATTCTGACCACTACGTCTATTCGCGCATGGAAGTCCAGGCGGTTGACTGCATTGATGACAGGGCGCGTTGGGTCCAGGCGGCTGCCCCGGAAATCGACTACATCGTCAAGGATCTGTTCGAACTTCCGTCTAGGTCATGGGACATCGTGGTGTGCAGCCACGTGGTTGAGCACGTTCCCGATCCGCAAAGATTCATAGAAAAGCTGAAAGATATTTGCCGGGGTTTTGCTTTTGTATATTCCCCCTACAACGAGAATCCCCGCATACCCCATCACCTCAACACAATCACGGAAGCAGATTACGCGGGAATGCCGTGCGAGACGCACATCTTGAAAAGCATGGGATGGCATCCAGACAAGCCAGCGGACATGTGTATTTTGGCAGTGATTGATTGCCGTGGGTCGGCAAGCTAATCGCCAACGTGGGCTGCTGGCCGTGCCCATCTCGCCGTGCCGAACCAAGTGGCAATGGCGCGGAGTGTGTTTCGTTTGGAGTCTTGGTCGCCCGGGGCGTCAGTCGTAAGCGAGCAGAAGGCCTGCTCTTCCAAGCGCTTTGAGAGACATGGCAGATCCGTCGTCAGAGGTTCTGATAATTCGGCCCCGAGCCACCTTCCGGCGTGACCCAGGTGATGATCTCGTACGGATCCTTGATGTCGCAGGTCTTGCAGTGCACGCAGTTGGCGGCGTTGATCTGCAGGCGTTTGCCGCTGCTGCCGTCGTCGGCGATTGAATCGACGATCTCGTAAACGTTGGCCGGGCAGAACCGCGTGCAGGGGTTGTCGTATTCGACCGTGCAGCGCTCGATGCAGATGCTGGTGTCGTGCACGACCAGGTGCACCGGCTGGTTCTCATCATGCTGTGTCGCTGCGAAATACACGCCCTGCAGCCGGTCGCGGGGGGCGAGGCTGCGCTGCAGGTAGTCGCGTTTTGGTTGTTCATGCGTGCCGACCTTGTCAAGCGACGACCAGTCCGGTGAGTTGTGCAGCGTCCACGGCGACAGCCCGCCCGTGACGGTTTCCCACGCGGCGTTGAACATGCCGAACCACAACCCGCGCTTGAACCCGGGTTTGATGTTGCGCACGCTGCGCAACTCAGCCATTGCAGCGGAGGCGCGCAATGCCGCATCGAATCCGTCAGCGCGTAAAGCGCCCTGCGCCAGTGACTGCGCCAGGTGTTCGGCGGCCAGCATGCCGCTGCGAATCGCCTGGTGCGTGCCTTTGATCTTCGGCACGTTGAGCAGCCCGGCACCGTCGCCGATGAGCAACGCGCCGGGCATTTCCACGTTCGGCAGCGACTGCCAGCCACCGGTGACGATGGCGCGTGCGCCGGCTGAAACGATGTTGCCGCCTTCGAGCAACGGCACGACGGACGGATGGTTCTTCCATTGCTGGAAGGCTTCCCACGGTTTGTATTCCGCGTCCGCATAATCAAGCCCACTGACATAGCCCAGTGCGATTCGATCGGCGTCCAGGTGATACAGGAAACTGCCACCGTAGATGTCGT
>JBBQTR010000007.1:0-31302 GCA_038213095.1 Lysobacterales bacterium
CCGCGATCGCCGTATCGATCCACAGATCGACTTCGTAAACCACGTGCCGCCCAAGCTTGCTCACGTCCACACCAGAGTCCCCAGCACGGTGAGTGCCGCACCAACCGACAGCAGCATGATGTAGCAGAAACCCAACAACGAATACTTCAGCGACGTCACCAGCCAGCCTTGTCCGTAGACGCGTTTCTGCATCATCCACAGGTACACCGGCATCCAGGCGAACAGCAATCCGATCATCCAGCCAAACAGAACGTTCCCCCCACCGGGCGGCACTTGTTGCTGCATCGCGATGAGCAGGAACACCAGCAGCAACGACATACACAGGAACGCGTGGCTGTGCAGTGCGACGATCAGGTGCTCCATGTACAGACGGCGCTTGAAGATGTAAAGCAGCTTGAGCAGCAGTGCGAAGACCGGCAGCAACACGAACAGTGTCGATGGAATCGCGCCGAGCACCGCATCCTTGAACAGCGAAGGATCGTCCTGCATGCGGACGATGTTGTTCTCGGCATGTCCGATCTGCAGGTTGATCCAGTCGTTGGCGAACGCCGGCAACCAGTGGAAGATGAGTGGATTGGTCTTCGCATCCCACGGCCCCTTGTTGTCGCCGAACGGGATATTGGGTTTGGGTCTGGGTGGAGGTACGCCGCGCGCGGCGGCACCGTTGAGTTCAGCGATTCGGCGGTCGGCCTGGGCACGAATGCCGCTCTGCGCCGCACTCAATCCGGCATCCAGGCCGGGCACGCCGGGCGCTTGACTGCGACCCTTGCCGATGTCGGCAATCGCCTCGTCCCGCAGCTTCACGACCTGGGCCGCGGTCGTCGCGCTGGCAATGGCGTCGTCGCCGTCGAGTTGGATTGGATTGCCGGACACGTTGAGCGTCAATCGCGCAACAAAGAAGGTGACGATGCTCAGGAACACGAACAGCCGCACCGGACTGACGTAGCGCACGCGACGGCCGGCGAAATATTCGCAGCTTAGGTAGCCGGGTTTGGCTAACAGCGGCCACAGGGTGCGGAACACGCGCGCGTCGATGTTGAGCACGGTGTCCAGGAAATCACCGATGATGCTGCTGAAATGCCGCACCAGCCCGTCCACTGGTTGCCCGCAGCGATAACAGTGCGGACCGAGCAGTGGCGTGCCGCAGTTCTCGCAGACGGTGGTGCCGGGGTTATTGGCGAGCGGAGCGGTGGTCGTCATCGTGTAGCCCGGAAGTCGTCGGTAAGATAGTCGGGCAATCTACCTGTCGGTGCACGCACCTTTTGTTTCCGCTTGTCATTCGCCTGCGCGGCAGTGACGAATCTATCTGATCATGTCGTCCACCCACATTCGCTTTGCCCACGAAGTGCGGACCTCCGCCGTGCTCGCCGCACCGCTGGTGGCCGGTCATCTGTCGACCGGGCTGATCGGGTTTGTCGACAGCGTGATCGCAGGCCACCACGGCACCGGCACGCTGGCGTCGGTGGCGGTCGGCACGGCGCTGTTCTGGCTGCCGATGATGATCCCGATGGGCACGCTGATGGCATTTCCGCCAGCCGTGTCGCAACTGGACGGCGCCGGCCGCCGCAGTGAAATCGGCGCGCTGTTCCGGCAGGCGTTGTGGCTGGCACTGATGCTCGGCGTGTTGTTGTTCGGGTTCCTCAGCGTGGTCGGCATCGCCCTGGCGCCGATGGGCATTGCCGCCGATATCCGCCCGGGCACGCTGGCGTTCGTGCACGCCATCCGTTGGGGCGTTCCGGCGCTGACGCTGTATCTGGCGATGCGCTATCTGAGCGACGGCCTGCACTGGACGTTGCCGACGATGGTGCTCGGCTTCGGCGGATTGCTGGTGCTGGTGCCGTTGGGCTATGGACTGACGTTCGGCGTCGACGGTTTGTCGATTCCATCCCTGGGCGCAGGCGGACTCGGCATCGCGTCGGCGGTGATGATGTGGGCGCAGGCGATCGCGTTTGCATTGTATCTGCGCCGTACAAAACGATTCGCCGATCTATGGTTGTTCACCCGTTTTGATCCACCGCACTGGCCACTGATCCGCAGCCTGCTCGCCAACGGCCTGCCCATTGGCATCACGGTGGCGATGGAAGGCAGCCTGTTCATCGTCACCGCGTTGTTGATCGGCCGCCTGGGCACAGTGCCGGTCGCCGCGCACCAGATCGCGATCAACATCGCCAGCCTGTGTTTCATGATCCCGCTGGGGCTGGCGGAAGCCACCACGGTCCGCGTCGGCCATGCGCTGGGACGCGGCAACCGCGATGACATGCGCCGTGCGGCATTCGCCGGTTACACGCTGGCGCTGGGCACGCAGACATTGTCGGCCACGGTGTTGCTGTTCGGCCGCCATGCCTTGGTCGGGCTGTATACGCACGACACCGCGGTCGCTGCGCTGGCGGCGTCGCTATTACTGTATGCCGCGGCGTTCCAGTTTCCCGATGGCATCCAGGTGTTGTCGGCGGGCGCGTTGCGCGGGCTCAAGGACACGCGCGTGCCGATGTTCCTGGCGGCGTTCGCGTATTGGGGCATCGGCATGCCGCTGGGGGCGACGCTCGGGTTGGGATTGGGCGGCTTGTCTCCGGCACTGGGGCCGCGCGGCATGTGGATCGGCCTGATCGCCGGGCTCGTCGTCGCCGCCGTCCTGCTGCTGCGACGCTTCTTGCACAGCAGCCGTTGCGCCCCCATGACTCAGCTGCAGTGACCTTTGCCGCATGCGTTCAGCGGGGCGCCGGTTACCCTGTCATCGCCTATCACCTGTTTCAGCCGCCTGTGCTTCCTGGAGCCATCCCGCAATGAACGAACCCAGCCGCCGCGGCCCGATCGCACGCTTCTTCATCGGGCTGTGGGACGCGATGAATTTCACGCGCCGGCTGGCCTTCAACCTGCTGTTCTTCGGATTGGTGTTCCTGGTGCTGGCCGCGATGGGCGCTGGCGGCAACGCACGCCCGCTGCTGGCTCGCACCACGCTGGTGATTGCGCCCGAGGGCAAACTGGTCGAGCAATACACCTCCGACCCGGCCAGCCGTGCGTTGTCGCGCACCTTCGGCAATGACACTTCCGGCGAAGTGCAGTTGCGCGACCTGTTGCGCGCGATCGATGCCGCCCGCACCGACAAGCGCATCGAGCGCGTGTTGCTGCGCACGGATCACATGCAATTTTCAGGCTATGCCTCGATGCGCGAAGTCGCCGGTGCGTTGGCGAAGTTGCGCGCCTCGGGCAAACCGGTGGTCGCGTTCGGCGAAAATTTCGACCAGAGCCAATACCTGCTCGCAGCCCAGGCCAATGAGGTTTACCTCGATCCGATGGGCAGCCTGCTGCTCGAAGGCCTGGGTCGTTACCGGCAGTATTACCGCGAAGGCCTGCAGGACAAGCTGGGCGTCGACGTGCATCTGTTCCGCGTCGGCGAATACAAGTCCGCCGCCGAACCCTACATCCTCGACGCAGCGTCGCCAGCCTCGAAGGAGGCGGATCTGTTCTGGATGAACGACATCTGGCAGCGCTATCTCGGCGACATCGCGCAGGCGCGCAAACTCTCACCGCAGCAACTGGCGAGCGACATCGACACCATGCCGCAGGGAATTGCTGCCGTGCACGGTGACCTTGCGCAATATGCGATGCAGCAGAAGCTGGTCAACGCATTGAAGACGAAGGAAGAGGTCGATGACCTGCTCGCCCAGCGCGGCGTCGCCGATAACGACGCAGACGACGGCTTTCGTGAAATCGCATTCGACGACTACCTGAAACGCATCGATGGCGGACTGCGCGCCGCCACTGGCCGCCCGCAGATCGCGGTCGTGGTCGCCGAAGGCGAAATCGTCAGTGGCAAGCAACCGGCCGGCGCAGTGGGTGGCGAATCGACGTCCGAACTCTTGCGCGCCGCGCGCGACGACGACCATGTCAAGGCGCTGGTGCTGCGCGTGGATTCCCCTGGTGGCGACGTCTTCGCCTCCGAGCAGATCCGACGCGAAATCGTGGCGCTGAAAGCCGCCGGCAAACCGGTGGTGGTGTCGATGGGCGACCTGGCGGCATCAGGCGGCTACTGGATCAGCATGAATGCCGATCGCATTTATGCCGATCCTTCAACCATCACCGGCTCCATCGGCATCTTCGGCCTCATCCCGACGATCCCTCGTGCGCTGGACAAGATCGGCGTGCATACCGACGGCGTCGGCACCACGCGATTCGCGGGCGCATTCGATATCACGCGACCGCTGGATCCGCAGGTTGGCAACGTGATCCAGTCGGTGATCGACAAGGGGTATCGCGATTTCACCGGGCGCGTGGCGCAGGCGCGTGGACGCAGCGTCGGGGAAATCGACGCGATTGCGCGCGGTCGCGTCTGGAGCGGCGCGCAGGCGAAGGACCGTGGACTGGTTGATCAGTTCGGTGGCCTGGAAGATGCGGTAGCCGACGTCGCCAAGCGCGCGAAGCTTGGCAAACCCGACGACTACGACGTGCGGTATATCGAACGCCCGGCGACGCCGTTTGAACGCGTCTTTGCTCGCCTCGCACAGAATCGCGTGACCGGCGCCTGGCTGCGTGATTCCAGCATTGCGCAGGTATTGCTCGCACACGCGCTGCCACAGACGCGCGATGACCTGCACTTTCTCGAAAGTGCCACCGCACCGATCCACGGCACTCCAGTCAAGGCACTGGCGTATTGTTTTTGCGGGTTGTGATCGGGTTGTAATCGGGTTTCGCCGATACAGCAATACGAGCAAAAGCTTGATTCCTGTTTTCGCAGGATGACGAGACGAAGGCCATCACGCTGCCAGCGTCGTCACCCCACGGTCCACGCGTCGATAACCCAAGGCTTCGCTCAGATGCACTGTCGTGATCTGCGGGCTGTTGGCGAGGTCGGCGATCGTGCGGGCGACGCGCAGGATGCGGTGCATCGAGCGCGCGGACAGCTGCAGCGCATCGATCGCGCGCTCAAGCAGGGCCTGGTCGTGCGTGGCGAGGCGACAAGTCAGCATGGTCTCGGCCTGGCCGAGTTGTGCATTCGCCTTGCCCGAACGCAGCTGCTGCAGTGCGCGAGCCCCGGCGACGCGTGCGCGCACGATCTCGCTGCATTCGCCGTCGGGAGCATCGGGCCGCAGTTCCGCTGGTGGCAGGCGCGGAACGTCAACATGCAGGTCGATGCGATCCAGCAACGGACCGGAAATCTTCGCGCGATAGCGCGCGATCGCGTCGATGTGGCAACGACAGCGACCTGACGGATCGCCTGCCCACCCGCACGGGCACGGATTCATCGCCGCCACCAGTTGGAAGCGCGCCGGGAATTCGCTTTGGCGGGCAGCGCGTGAAATCGTGACGACTCCCGATTCGAGCGGCTCGCGCAGCACTTCCAGAGCGCGTCGGTCCCATTCGGGTAGCTCGTCGAGGAACAGCACGCCGTTGTGTGCAAGCGAAATCTCGCCCGGTCGCGGTTCCGCGCCTCCGCCGACCAGCGCGACCGCACTGGCCGTGTGGTGAGGACTTCGATACGGACGTTCGCGCCAACGCGCGGGATCAAAGCCACGACCGCTGACCGACACGATCGCCGCGGCTTCCAGCGCTTCGGCTTCACTGGCTTCAGGCAGCAGGCCGGTGAGACGCGAGGCGAGCAGGGTCTTGCCGCAGCCAGGAGGCCCGATCAGCAGCAGATGATGTCCACCGGCCGCGGCGACTTCGAGCGCGCGGCGCGCGTGCGCCTGCCCCCGCACGTCGCGCATGTCGGGACCGGCGATCCGGTGAGCGGGCAGCGCAATCGCCGGCGGCAAGGTCTTGCGCCCTTCCAACGCCGCGCAGACTTCCAGCAGCGTACGCGCGGTGCTGGCCTGCACTTCGCGCGCGAGTGCGGCTTCGGCGCCGTTGCCGAGCGGCACGATAAGTTTTCGACCGGCCTTGGCGGCGGCCAGCGCCGCCGGCAGTACGCCATCGACGGCGCGCAGTTCGCCGGTCAAGCCGAGCTCACCGATGAATTCGTAGTCGTTAAGGGCATCCAGCGGAACTTGGCCGCTCGCGGCAAGAATCCCGAGCGCGATCGCAAGATCGAAGCGCCCACCGTGCTTGGGCAGATCGGCCGGCGCCAGGTTGACGGTGATCACGCGCGATGGGAATTCGAATTGCGCGCACTGGATAGCCGCACGCACGCGATCCTTGGCCTCGCGTACCGCCGCTTCGGGCAGGCCGACGATCGACATCCGCGGCAGGCCGCCGGACAAATGCACTTCCACGCGAACCGCCGGTGCATGTACGCCGACGCGTGCACGGCAGTGCACGAGCGCTAGTCCCATGACGACTGGCTCAGTGTTGGGGCGGGTTGGCGCCGGCCGGATTGGCCCCGCCTGGGTTTGCAATCGTCAGTTGCGCTTCAATCTGGGCGACGGCGCGCTGCAGTTCGTTGAGTTTGTCGCGCGTGCGCAGCAGCACCGCGCGCTGCACGTCGAACTCCTCGCGTGTGACCAGGTCGAGCTTGCCCAGGCCGGACTGCAGGACAGACTTGAAATTCTGCTGCAGTTCTTCTTTTCCTTCGCGCAGGCCGGCGGGGACCAGGCTGCTCAGGCGACGGGCGAGTTCATCAATGTGGGCAAGATCAATATTCATGGCGAGGGTGTTCATCCGGGTCAACTCCTGCGAGCGTGCCGTCAGCATGGGCGGGCTGGCGGAGCGGCGCCGTCGGTGCGCGCCGCGGCAGGCTGTCAGGAAACTCCGACGGCATGGTGCCACGTTGCAACGAAACGGGGTGTGCAGGCATCGGAGGTGACGCCGGCGCTATGCTGGCGCAATTCAAGGAGATTGCGCGATGAAAATGGTGATGGCGGTGATCAAGCCGTTCAAGCTGGACGACGTGCGCGAGGCGCTGACCGAGGCCGGGGTCGCGGGCATCACGGTCACCGAGGTCAAGGGATTCGGCCGCCAGAAGGGCCACACCGAGCTGTACCGCGGCGCTGAATACGTGGTCGACTTCCTGCCCAAGATCAAGCTCGAGGTGGCCGTCACCGACGAGCAGGCCGATGCCGTGGTTGAAGCCATCCTGCAGGCCGCCGGCACCGGCAAGATCGGCGACGGCAAGGTGTTCGTCTGGGACCTGGAACGTGCGGTGCGGATTCGCACTGGCGAAATTGACGGCGATGCGTTGTAGCCGTCGAGTCGTGTGCGGCTATTCGTCCAGTGCCTGCGCCACGAATGGCGGCAGTGTCGCCGCGCCGCGGTGAATGTCGATGCTGTAGTACTTGCTGTTGAATGCCTTTGCGCGCGCGTCGGATTCGCGGAACCTGAAGTCCCCTGACTTTTTCGCCAGCGTGCAGCTCCACCATCCGGTCGGGTAACACGGCTGCGGGAATGGCAGCGTCTGGAACGCGGTGAAGCCGGCCTTGCGCATCTCCGCGCGCATGTCCTTGATGAGGTCGAGCAGCGCCAGTGGTGACTCCGACTGCTGCACGAGGATGCCGTCGTCCTTCAGCGCGCGAAAGCAGCTTTCGTAGAACGACTTGTTGAACAGGCCTTCGGCCGGGCCGACCGGATCGGTGGAATCGACGATGACGATGTCGACACAGCCCGGCTGGCAGTTGGCCATGTAAGCGATGCCATCGTCGAACAGCAACTGCGCGCGCGCGTCGTGGTTGGCATCGCACAATTCCGGGAACCATTTCTCGGCCATGCGCGTGACCTGCTCATCGATGTCGCATTGCACCGCGCGTTCAACACCCGGATGCTTGAGCACTTCGCGCAAGGTGCCGCAGTCGCCACCGCCGATGATGACCACGTGCTTGGGTGCGGCATGGATGAACAGCGCCGGATGCGACATCATCTCGTGATAGAAAAAATTGTCGCGCGTGGTCAGCATCACCGCGCCGTCGATCAGCATCAGGTTGCCCCAGTCGGTCGTCGCATAGATCTCGATCTTCTGGAACGGCGACTGCACCTCGTCGAGCTTGGCGCTGATGCGGTAGCCGATGGCGGAGCCGGCGGGCTCGAAATTCTCGTATTTCCAGCAGGTTTCACTCATCGATCGGCTCCGGTGCGGCAATGCGGCGGCGAGTGTAGCCGAACGCTCACTACGCCGACGTTAGAATGCACGTCTGTATTGCACGGAACTGTCTCCATGACCGCTGCCATGGCCGCGTGGTCGCTCGACCAGGCCCGCAAGACCTATTCGATCCCGCACTGGTCGGAAGGCTATTTCGATGTCGATCATGGCGGCCGCGTCGTGGCGAGGCCAAGCGGTGTTCACGGACCGTCGATTGCATTGGCACAAGTCGTCGACGAGGCGCGCGCCAATGGCGCGAAGCTGCCGCTGCTGGTGCGCTTCCCCGACATCCTTGGGGATCGCCTGCGCAAGCTGCAGTCGGCGTTCGCACAGGCGCAACAGGATTGGGAGTACAGCGGGGGCTACACCGCGGTGTATCCGATCAAGGTCAACCAGCATCAGGGTGTTGCCGGCACGCTGGCATCCCATGCGGGCGATGGCTTTGGTCTGGAGGCGGGCAGCAAACCGGAGCTGATGGCGGTGCTGGCGCTGTCGAGGCGGGGCGGATTGATCGTCTGCAACGGCTACAAGGATCGCGAATACATCCGCCTCGCGCTGATCGGCCGCAAGCTGGGGCTCGACACGTTCATCGTGATCGAGAAGCCGTCCGAATTGCCGCTGGTACTGGAGGAAGCGCGCGCGCTTGGCGTCACGCCCGGCATCGGCGTGCGCATGCGCCTGGCGTCGCTGGGCGCGGGCAAGTGGCAGAACAGCGGCGGCGACAAGGCCAAGTTCGGACTGTCGCCACGGCAGCTGCTCGATTTGTGGAAGCAGCTGCGCGCGGCTGGCATGAGCGATGCGTTGGGGTTGCTGCATTTCCACATGGGCTCGCAGATCTCCAACGTGCGCGACATCGCCAACGGCATGCGCGAGGCGGTGCGCTATTTCGTCGAGCTGTCCAAGCTTGGCGCCAATGTGCGTTACATGGATGTGGGCGGCGGTCTCGGCATCGACTACGAAGGCACGCGCTCGCGCAGTTACTGTTCGATCAATTATGGCGTCGCGCAGTACGCGTCCAACATCGTTCAACCCTTGGCGGAAGCCTGCGACCAATATCACTTGCCGCCTCCACGCATCGTCACCGAATGCGGCCGCGCGATGACCGCGCATCATGCGGTGCTGATCGCCAACGTCGCCGAAGTGGAAGAAGCGCCCGAAGGCCGCGTCCCGCCGATGGCCGAAGACGAACCCATGGCGATCCGCCACCTGCGTGAGATTTACGATGAGCTGGACGCGCGCCCGGCGCCGGAACTGTTCCACGAGGCACAGCATCATCATGTCGAAGGCCTGTCGCTGTATGCGCTGGGACAACTCGACCTGGCCCAGCGCGCGCGCATCGACGACCTGTTCTACGCGATTGCGCATGCGGTGCGTGCGCGGCTGGATGTTGGCGAGCGCAGTCATCGCGAACTACTTGATGAATTGAACGAGCGCCTGGTCGACAAGTATTTCGTCAACTTCAGTGTGTTCGAGTCGATGCCCGATGTGTGGGCAATCGACCAGGTGTTCCCGATCGTGCCGATCGAGCGGTTGGATGAAATTCCCGAGCGCCGTGGCGTGATCGCCGACATGACGTGCGACTCGGACGGCAAGATCGACACCTATGTCGAGAACGAAGGGCTCGACAGCTCATTGCCGTTGCATGCGCTACAGGCCGGCGAGAGTTATCTGCTCGGGTTTTTCCTGGTCGGTGCGTACCAGGAAATCCTCGGCGACATCCATAACCTGTTTGGCGATACGGATTCGGTGGAAGTGCGGGTAGTCGGCAATGGCCACACATTGACGCGACAGCGTCGCGGCGACACCACCGACGTGATGCTGGATTACGTCGGCTATCAGCTTGATGCGCTGCGTACGGCATATCGCGACAAGGTGGCTGCTGCGGCATTGCCGGCGGCAGAATCGGCGCGACTGCTCGCGGCGCTGGAAGCGGGATTGACGGGGTATACGTACCTGGATGATGCGCCGTTGATGTAACGACTGATCAACCCTCGCGCGCGATCTGGAATCCCGCGAACGACTGACTGGTCGGCATGACCTCCAGCCGGTTGACGTTGAGGTGCGCAGGCAGTGCGGCAATCCAGACGATGATGTCGGCGATGTCCGCGGCGGTGATGGGTTGTGCGCCGCGATACAGCGCGTCCGATGCCGCCTGGTCGCCTTGCGTCCGGACCAGGGTGAATTCGGTTTCGGCCATGCCCGGCTCCAGGGTGGTCACGCGCACCCCGCTGCCGTGCAGGTCGGCGCGCAGCCCCAGCGAAAACTGGCTGACGAAGGCCTTGCTGCCCCCGTAGACATTGCCGCCGGGATACGGATAGCTGGCGGCGGTCGAGCTGATGTTGATGATCGCGCCGCGGCGCGCGATCAGCATCGGCAGCAGGCTCCGCGTCAGCCTCACCAGCGCGGTGATGTTGGTGTCGATCATTTCCTGCCAGTCATCGAGGTTTGCGCGTTGCGCAGGCGCTGTACCACGCGCCAGGCCGGCGTTGTTGACGAGCAGGTCGACATCACGGAAGTGTTCGGGCAATGCGTCCAGCGCGGCCTGCATGGCAGCCGCATCGCGCACATCGAAACACGCCGGATGCACATGCGCGGCGCCCAGTTCTTCGACCAGCGCCTGCAGGCGATCCTGTCGACGTCCGGTGGCGATCACCCGCCAACCAGCCGCGACGAGGCGGCCTGCGGTGGCGCGACCGAAGCCCGACGTCGCGCCCGACACGAAAGCAACCCTGGTCATGTCATCGGCCAATTCGACGGGTGCAGGCCTGTCGCAGGTGCATCGCTGAGCAGCCACGCAACTGCAACTCCGCGGTCGGTGAAGCGCGAAAACGGATAGTGATGCGCGTCCGCCAACACTTCGACCAGGTGGTTGCTGTAGTTCACCGCCGGCGCGACGAACGCGGTGCGCGATTGCAGGAACAGGGGCTCACGCGTGATGCGCGCAACAAACGCGCGGAAGTCGTCCACGTTGTCGTGCGAGCCGGTGACCTGCATCAGGTCGATCAGGATGCGACGCACGCCGCTGCTTTCCAACAAAGGCAGGGCTTCCTGTGCCGCCTGCAGGCGCTGCGGGATCGAGACGATGCCGTGATAGCGCAGGTCGAGCAGGGCCTGTGCGGAATCCAGGTGCAGGGTGTAGGGCATGAAGGGGCGTGGGGGCGTTGAGACAGTCGACAGGTTAATCCAGCCGCAGTCATTGCAGTGTATCCACGCGTCGGTTGGTGCAGGGAGCAGTCGCCAGCCGCCACGGCGTTTGGAATTCTGCGTTCAACGCTTTGGCGATTTCGCGGAGGTGGCTTTTTTCGCCGACGTCCTGGGCTTGTCAGGTTGTTTCTCGCTGGGTTTTTCGACCGCTGCCGCAATGGATTTGGTATCGGCAGGCGGTTTGTCGTCACTCACCACCCGTTTGCGCGACCGGCCGCCACTGGATTTGCCGCGGGTACGACCCTTGTTGTCGCGATGCTTGCGCAGCATGTCCTCGGCCAGCACGACGTCCTCTGACAGGATGCCGGCAGCCTTGGCGATGGCGATGCGCGCGGCCGCCTTGTTTTCGTCCGGATTGGCCAGCAGCAATTCACGGATCGCCTCGCGCAGCGCCGCCTCGGCGTTGTGTTTGAGCTGCAGGTCGTGACCCTGCCGGAACAGCCCCATCAGGGCGTCGACAACGGGTTTGATGAGCGCGGCTTCGATCGACATGGCGGTTCTACAAGGGTTTTACCTGACACACAGTGTTGACGCATGCCGTCTCACCGGCAGCGAATTCCGGCTTATGTCGCCTTGATCGCCATGGCCGGGAGGCCTCCCGACGCCAGCTTGTGCTTCGCCTCGGCCAGTTCCGATGCCGTGGCATACGGACCCATGCGCACGCGATAAATGGTCTTGCCGTTGATCGTGGCGCCCTCGACACGCGCGCTCAGGCCAAGCATCGCGACTTTGGCCTTGATCGCCTCTGCGTCGCCGGAGGCGCCAAAAGCGCCGGCCTGCAGGATGTAGGGCGTGGTGTTGCCGGGGGGTTGGACAGGCTCGTTCGTCGACCCCGCATGCGTGGCAGGCGGTGACGTCGATGTCACCGTCGCGGTAGTTTTCGTCGCTACCAACGAGGTGTCATCGACTGCATTCGCGTTGTCGTCGGGCACTGATGTCGCAGCCGCGACTGGATTCGTCGCTGCCTTCTGTTCCCTGGTTTTGCGCAAGGCTTCCTCGCGAGCCGTGGCGGCGAGTTCGGCATCGGACATCCTGACTTCGTTGCCAGGCAGCATCGTGTAAAAATCGTATTGCGTGGCCTTCGGTTTGTCGGGCGTTTTCGGCGCAGTACCGACCGGAGATGACGGCTCGTCCGATGCAGCGGCCTCGTCGCTGCCGCTAGCGGCAGCCGGCTGTGCATCCGGATTGGGCTTGGGACGGAAAAAGCCGTCGCCGGAGCTTGATTTAAAGACTTTTGGTGCGAACAGCAGGACTGCAATCGTCAGCACGACGCCCAGTACCAGCCATGCCCACCCGGGCAGGCCTCCGCTGTTGCCGCTGTTGCGTCGCGCCTGGGACTTGCCGCGTTTCGTCGCCACTACATTGCCTCCGGCGCGTTGACGCCAATCAGTTCCAGCCCGTTGGCGAGCACTTGTCTGGTCGCATGGGCCAGTGCCAGTCGTGCATCGCGCAGGTCGGCGTCGTCGACCAGGAACTGATGGTCGTTGTAGTACGACTGGAACGCCTGCGCCAACTCATGCAGGTACGCAGTGAGCAGGTACGGTTCCAAGTGCGCGCCGGCCGCGGCGACGACTTCGGGGTAGCGCGCCAACTCGGTGAGCAGGTTGCGGGTTGCCGGGTTGTCCAGTTCGAGCGGTTGCGACAGTCCGCTGTCGGAGTTGAATGCGAGGCCGCGTTCCTGCAGTTGTCGCCACAAACCGCAGATGCGCGCATGGCACAACTGCACGTAGTAGACGGGATTGTCGAGTGACTGGCTGCGGGCCAGGTCGATGTCGAAGGTGAGATGCGAGTCCGGCCGGCGCGCCAGCATGAACCAGCGCGTCGCATCGCGACCGGCTTCGTCGATCAGGTCGCGCAATGTCATATAGCTGCCGGCGCGCTTGCTGATCTTCACCTCTTCGCCGCCCCGCATCACAGTGACCATCTGGTGCAGCACGTATTCCGGCCAGCCGGGCGGGATGCCTGCGTCAAGCGCCTGCAGCCCCGCATGCACGCGCGCGAGCGAGCCGTGGTGATCGGCGCCAAGCTCGGTGATCGCGCGCTCGTAACCGCGCTGCCATTTGCTCAGGTGATAGGCGACGTCCGGCACGAAGTAGGTGTAGCTGCCGTCGGACTTGCGCATCACCCGGTCCTTGTCGTCGCCGAAATCCGTGGTGCGCAACCACAGCGCGCCACCGTCTTCGTAGGTGTGGCCGTGGGCGACCAGCGCGCGCACGGTTTCCTCGACCTTGTCGTCGGCGTACAGCGAAGACTCCAGGAAGTACACGTCGAAGCCGACGCCATAGGCGGCCAGGTCGCCATTCTGTTCGCGGCGCAGGTACGCCACGGCGAACCGGCGGATCGCGTCAAGGTCGTCGATCGCTTTGGCGGCACTGACGGCGTGGTCTTCGAACTCGACCGTCTCGCCGCGCAGGTAGGCGCTGGCGACATCGGCAATGTAGTCGCCGCGGTAGCCATTCTCAGGCCAGTCGGCATCGTCCGGAGTCACGCCGCGCGCACGCGCCTGCACCGACCTGGCGAGATTCTCGATCTGCACGCCGGCATCGTTGTAGTAGAACTCACGCGTCACGTCCCAACCGTTGGCGGCGAGCACGCGCGCGATGCAGTCACCGATCACCCCCGGGCGGCCGTGGCCGACATGCAGCGGGCCGGTTGGATTGGCGGACACGTATTCGACCCCGGCGCGGCGACCTGCGCCGGACGTGTTACGCCCATAGTCCATGCCTTGCGCGTGGATCTCGCGCAACTGGCGTTGCCAGGCCTCCGGCGCAAGACGGAAATTCAGGAAGCCCGGACCGGCGATCCCGACTTCGGCAATGGTGTCGCTGGCAGGCAGCGCCGCGACCAGTGCCTGCGCGATTGCGCGCGGATTGGAGCGGGCCGGCTTTGCCAGCAGCATTGCAATGTTGCTGGAAAAATCGCCATGGCTGGGATCCTTCGGGCGCTCGACGACAAAGTCGGGCGTTGCGAGATCGGCCGGAAGCGTGCCGTTCGTGCGCAGGGCATCGACGCCCTGTTCGACAAGCGAGCCGATCACGGCGCGGGTGGATGTTTTCAAGGGATTGGCAAGGCGATTCAACAGCTGCGCATTGTACGCGAGGGCTTTGCGACGGACGCTACTGCACCGTGCAGCACGGTGTTCAGGCGTTCGACCCGGTCTCGCGAAAATTGCGTGGCAGCAGGTTATGGATGGCAGTGGCGGCGATCGCGGCGTGGCCGACGGCAACGCTGATCTGGTTCAGGGCATCAACCACGTCACCAATGGCGTAAAGACCATCGACCGTGGTCTGCTGGTTGGCATCGACCCGGAGTTCGTCGTTGTCGTCCACTGACGCGCCCAGGGAGACTGCAAGCGTCGACTGCGCGTCACTCCCGAGTATGGGGTAGACGGTGTCGAAACGGTGCTCGCTGCCGTCGTCCAGGGTGAACACGCAACATGCGCCATCGTGCCGCAGCGCGATCGACGGCGGCAGCACCTGGATCTGGGCGTTGCGCGCGGCCTCGGTGCATTCCGGCGTGGGCTCGCCGGGCTGCGAACGCACGACCGTCACCCGGCTGGAAAACGTACGCAGGAACAACGCATGCCGGATCGCGGTATCGACAGGCGCATAGACAGCGATGTGCTCGTCGCTGGCCTCGTACCCATCACAGACTGCGCACAGCCGCACCACGTTGCGCGCGATCGCATCTTCCAGGCCGGTCATGTCCGGCATGCGGTCGACGATGCCCGTGGCGAGGATCACCAGTCGCGTCGTCCAGCGCGCACCGTTGGTGGTGACGACATCGAATCCGTCCGCGCTGCGTTCAAGTGCGACCACGCGATCGGCGTGAATGCGCACGCCGTACTCCTCCGCCTGCGTTTGTAGTTTCTTCAGCAGCTCCGGTCCGGCGACGCCAAACGGAAATCCCGGGCAGTTGTGGCTGGTCGGTATCCAACGCGCGCGGCTGTGGCCGGCATCGATCATCAGGATGCGTCGACGAAAACGCGCCAGATACGTCGCCGCCGTCAGCCCGGCCGGGCCCGCGCCGATGATCACGCAGTCGAGCGGCTCAGCCGGCGAGGTGTCATTGGTGGCAGCGGGTGTCGCGTGCATGTGCGCAGTGTCGGCGGGAGTTTGCGGCAGGGGCGTGGATCTACCTCAACGCGACCCACCGACATCGATGAATTGCAGGAATTCCGCGCGCGTACGCGCATCGTCGCGAAAGGTGCCCAGCATCTTTGACGTCACCATGCTGACGTTGCGTTTGTGCACTCCGCGCGTGGTCATGCATTCATGCGCACCTTCGATGACGACGCCGACACCACGCGGGTGCAGCACGTCGGCGATGCAGTCGGCGATCTGCGCGGTCAGTTTTTCCTGGACCTGGAACCGCCGCGCATACACATCGACCACGCGCGCGAGTTTGCTGATGCCCACGACCTTGCCGTCGGGCAGGTACCCGATGTGCGCCTTGCCGATGATCGGCGCCATGTGGTGCTCGCAATGGCTTTCGAAGGAGATGTCGCGCAGGACGATCAGTTCGTCATAGCCGGCCACTTCCTCGAAGGTGCGGGTCAGGTATTCGCGCGGATCCTCGCGGTAGCCACTGAACCAGTCGCGATACGCCTTGACCACGCGCTTGGGTGTATCGCGCAGGCCTTCGCGCGCAGGATCCTCCCCGGCCCAGCGCAACAACGTTCGTACGGCCGCTTCGGCAGCTTCCCGGTCGGCGGTCTCGGGATCAACGGAATCATCGGGCGGCGCGGCTCTATCATGCATGGAGATATCCAGCTTCGGGTAGCGGAATCCTACTGCAGCTGGGCAGTGGAGTGCATTGGGGCTGTGCAAAGGCTGCAGGCTGGCGCGCGTGTGCGCTATCCCAGCGCTGTCCGACGCTTCTCAACGCGCAGCGTTGGAAATCACTGGCTGGTGCTCGCATCGACCAGTGATTGCCAGGCATGAGCCACCGCGGGCCGCGCCTGCTCCCACGTGAGGTTTGACCCGAAACGTGCCGCGGATTCCCAGCCCACATGCAGTTGTGAGTCCGCCTGCTCCATCGCGTGATCCGGATGCTGGTCGAACGTGTCCAGTCCGTAGCGATACGCAGGCTCATAATCGTGCCAGTCGCAACCGTCGATGTAGTACGGCATGGTGTGGTAAATCTGCTCGAAATGACCCAGGTCCTGCCGGGAGTCCGCTGCCTCGGATGCGCGGGTGCCGAGCACCGCGCCCAGAACCCCCCCGACGGCCGCGCCGATTGCGAGTCCAGGCGGTCCCGCGACGGCCGCACCAATCGCCGCACCTGTTGCACCGGATGCAAGAGCCGCACTTCCGGTCCCGAGAACGTGGTCCTTCTTCAGCAGGCTCATATCCAATCCTCCGATGCGTGCTTCCAACGTTACGGAGGAAGACGTAAGTAGCTGGTGAAACCCACAGCTGAGAGCGGGGTCTGAAAACAGAATGCATGCACGCAATGTTGCATGGTCTGTGTAAAAAAACGGGCCGCATGAGCGGCCCGTGGAGAGATGCTGCAGCACCCTGCCCTTTGAAGGGCAGATGGGCCTGACTCTATTCGAAGATGAGATCAGCGACCATCGTGGTCGGCGTCGCCAGGCATGGCACGTTCGATGTGGTGCCAGCCATCACGTACTGCACTCTTCGCTTCCGTCCAGCCAAGACGCGAATTTGCCCTGGTGGATTCCCAGTCATTTGCCAGCTTTGGCTCGACGTCCTCAAAACGCTGGCCGCGATATTGGCCATAGGTGTCATAGCCATACTTGTAGGCAGGTTGGTAATCCTTCCACTCGCGACCGGCTGAATAATACGGCGCGTCGCGGTAGGTGGATTCGAAATGCTGGTCATATTCCGTGGGGTTGACTGCTTCGGCAATTCCGTCGCCGGCCTTCGCGCCGAGCACTCCGCCCACCACGGCACCGACCACGGTACCCACCGGGCCAACCACCGAACCCACGGCCGCGCCGGCAACGGCACCCGTCACTGCGCCTGTCGCTTCGCCAATGCTGTGGTCTTTTTTGATGTCGCTCATCATGCTTCTCCTGGTTGATCCGTGGAACCTGCTGCTTGGAACGAGCTGGTTGATCCGCACCGGCTTTCGCATTCGGTGTCAGTGAATGCACGATAGGAATACGGTAGTTGCAGCGCCGTGAAATCCCACTCGATCATCGGTTTTGCAACGCGGTGTTGTGCTGTCGTTCAGGCAATTTCCAGGCGCGGTTCTACGCAGGCAATGACAGGCGTCGCGTCAATCCGGAGATGCGTGTCACGTGTCGTGCGAGCGTGGCGCGCAGGATTGCCTCACTGGTGCACAAGTGCAACTGGTGCCGTGCGCGCGTCATCGCGGTGTACAACAATTCACGCGACAGCGTGCGCGCATCCTGTCGGGGCAGCAGCACCCACACGTTGTCGAACTCCGATCCCTGCGCCTTATGCACGGTGACCGCAAACGCGCTGTCGTGTGCAGGCAACGCCGATGGATGGAATCCACGCATGCCATTGCCATCTGCGAACCATGCGGTGATGTCGCCGTCGTCCTGGCGCCAGCAGACGCCGATATCGCCGTTGAACAACTGTTGGCGATAGTCGTTCTGCACGATCATCAGCAGTCGGCCGTGGAAATACCGTGCATGCCGTGCGCCGGACAATGCGTCCTCGATGCGCGCGTTGAGGATCTGGGCGCCCTGCGCGCCATCGCGCAATGCGGTGAGCAGGCGCAGGTGCGCGGTCTGCGACAGTGCGGTTGCAGGATCCGCGGCCGCCGCGATCGCGCGCCAACTGCCCAGCAAGGTGTCGCGTAATGGCGCAGCCAGCGGGTCGCTCAATCCTTCGTGCCAATGCACACCGGCCAGTGCGCCATCGCGTAGCAACGCCATCGCCGCATCGGCATCGCCTTGGCGCACGGCGCTGGCCAACGGCGCCAAGTCCAGCGCCGCAGACTGACGGTGGCCACGCTGCAGATGCACGCGATGTCCAGCCAGCAGGGGTTGCGGTGGTGTTGACGTCGCGATCTCGCCCAGCAGCGGTGCCAGCATCGTGGCAATGGACGCCGGAACGACAGCCGGATCCCCGGTCGCATCGGTGACCGCGGCCAGTACGTCGCCCGCTTCGATCGAGGGTAGTTGATCGCGATCGCCGAGCAGCATCAACCGGCTGCCCGGTGCAATCGCATCGGTGAGTTTGCACATCAGCGGCAAGTCGATCATCGAGGCCTCATCGACGATCACCACGTCGAACGGCAACGGGTTGTCCGCGTCATGACGAAATTTCGGATTGCCGGGAAGAGTACCCAGCAGGCGATGCAGGGTCTGCGCCGTGACTGGCAGCGCGTCGCACCACGCGGCATCGATCCACGGCAGCATGCGCAACGCGTCGGCGACGTGGCGCACGCTTTGCGCCATGCGTTCGGCAGCGCGTCCGGTCGGCGCGGCGAGCGCGATGCGCAGCGGTGGCAGATCGTCCAGGCGCGCTTGCGCGATCAACAACAGCAGCACCCGCGCAATGGTGGTGGTCTTGCCCGTGCCTGGGCCGCCGGTGACCAGCAGTAGCGATTGCACCAGCGCCAACGCGGCAGCGCGTGCCTGCGCATCTCCCGCCAGCGCGTCCGGAAAGAGGTTGCTGAACAACGGCGCGAGGTCGCCGATATCGACCGCTGCGTGCGCATGCGTCGCGATGCGTTGCAGGTTTGCGGCAAGGTGATATTCGTATTGGCGGTAACGACGCAGGTACAGCAGCCCGTTTTCGAGTACCAGCGGCATTGTCGGATCGGCATTTGTGTCGTGCAATGGTGCCGAGATCCAGCGCGACGCGTCCAACGAAGCAATCCAGTCCTCACCCGATGGCCAAACGATATCCGCATTGCACAGCAACGCGGGGCGCGCGGGATCGAAGGCAGCATGTCCCTGCCCAATGGCGCACGACGCCAATGCCGCTCCCGCAAGCACCAGCTCGGGTGTCGAGGGATCCAGCCGACGCAGGGTCTGCGCCAGTGAATCGTCGACGACGCGCAGAGCGCCGCTTCGCTGCAGGTCGGCGAACAGGCTCATGTCGCGACGCCGTTGCGAGCGAACAGCGCATCGAGTGCATCGACGAGCACCGCAGGCGGCTTCCATGCATGCACGCCTGGTGCATGCGGCGAAGCAGCCTCCATGCCACGACAGAACAGATAGCGTACGCCGCCAAAATCGCGATGGTAGTCGTAATCGGCGCCGAGCCGGAAGCGCAACCAACGGTGCACCGCGAGTGTGTATATCAATGCCTGCAGCGTGTACTCGCTGGCATCCATTGCGGCGGCAAGCGAGGCGGCGTCGTAGCTGGGCAAGCGATTGGATTTGTAGTCGAGCAGGAAGAACTGCCCGCCATGGGTGTAGGTCAGGTCGATCTTGCCGGTCATCAGGCCTTCCAGCCGGCGCCGCGCGCCGAAGGCGAGGCGCTCGAGCAGGATCCCGTGCGCATGCAGCAGCGCGAGCACGTCGGACAACGCGGTCGGCCGCAGTGCGAAGTGGAATTCCATTTCAGCCCGGCGTGCGTCGTCGGCAAGTTCGGACAGTCGCACGCCTTCGGGTAGCCGCGAGTTGAGTGTGGCCGCGACCAGCGTTGCGAGCAGCGGCAGGCCATCCTCGATATCCTCATCCGCATAGCCTTCGTTTCGCAGTGCGGCGCGCAAGGGCGCGTCCTGTCCGACCGGGATGGAATCACCACAGCCCTGCCACGCGACAAAATCAACATGCTCAAGGGCCATGTGCAGGACGTTGCCGAAACGACTGCCGGTGAAGCGGCGGTCGATGTTGTTGTCAAAAGCAACTGCGGGCGATTCGGTTTCGTCCTCCGCGTCTTCCTCCAGTTGCGCCAGTTGGCCCGTGGCTTCGTTGGTGAGCTGGCTGAAGCTGTAGATCCACCAGTCCCGCGACAGCACACGCTGCGCGATCCGCGCCGACGCAACGTTGAATCCAGCGGCAGGCGGCAAGGGGGCGAGGGGTGTCGATTGCAGCTCGCGCTGATCGAGCAGCACGCCGCCGGCGGCCAGATGCTCAAGCGTCGTGATGTCGCCAAACATCGCAGCCAGTGGCGTTGTGGCGGCACGGTAAAACGGCCCGGTGGCCAGCCATAGCGCGTGTTGCGCGCGGGTCAGGCCGACGTAAAGCAGCCGGGCATCTTCGGCGCGCTCCTCGGCTTCCGCCCGCGCGCGTGCGTCGTCCCACGTCGTCGCGCCGTCGTGCACCGTCTGGGTCTTGAATTGCAGCACACGCCCCTGCGCATCGGGGTACTCGCACCATTGCCCGCTCCTGCTGTCCTTGCCGATCGCCGCGAACGGCAGGAAAACCAGCGGGAATTCAAGCCCCTTGCTCTTGTGCAGGGTCAGGATCTGCACGCGCTGCGCGTCGGACTCCAGCCGCAGTTGCTGGGTATCGTCAGCCGGATCGGCTTCGGCGATGCGCGCACGCAGCCAGTCAACCAGCCCGTTAAGGCCGAGAGCGTGCGCGTCGGCTTCCTGCATGCGTTCGGCCAATTGCAACAGGTTGCCCAGGCGTCGTTCACCGTCGACCAGGCGTAGCAGACGTGTTGCATGCTCCGCGCACAGGTCGCTGACCAGCGCCAATGGGCCGTGGTGTTCCCAGCGTTCGCGCCATGTCGCCGCGCGGGTGAACCAACCTTGCCGCGCCACATCGTCATCATCCAGATGCACGATCGCTTGGGCGTCCAGTCCGATCAGTACCGATGCCAGCACCGCGCGCAGGCGCCCTTCGTCGCCCGGACGCAGCAGCGCTTCGAACAGGCTCAGCAACTCCTGCGCCTGCTCGGTGGCAAACAGGCTCTTGCGTCCAGCGGCCACTGCAGGAATACCGGCGATCGCCAGCGCATCGCGAATCTGCGTGGCTTCGTCATGCTTGCGCACCAGTACAGCGATGTCGCCGGCTTGCACCGGTTTGCCGTCGATGGTCGCGTGTTGGTGGCGCGCGTCGTACAGCACGGCATGGATCGCATCGACGCAGGCATCGGTGGCATGCCGTCGCGATTCCGGTGCGCTCCAGACGGCGAGCTTCCGTTCGTCCTGCGGGGCCGGCAGCACGCGCACCGTGATGGCCGGCGCGATCGCGCCATTGCGCAGGTAGCTGTCGTCGGCCACGTTGCCGCCGGGCTGGACAGCCCGGAACACGATCCGCGGATCGGCGAAGGCATCCATGCCTGCATTGCGGTACAGCAGTTCCAGCGACAGCAGCAGGAGTGGCCGCGAGCGGAAGTTGTGCAGCAGCGCCGGCGCCGGTTTCGCCTTGGCCGCGGCCGCGAGGTAGGTGTGCACGTCGCCGCCACGAAAGCGGTAGATCGCCTGTTTGGGATCGCCGATCAGGAACAAGGCGCGCTCGCCAAACACGCGCTCGAAGATGCCCCACTGCCGTGGGTCCGTGTCCTGGAACTCATCCACCAGTGCGACCGCATACTGCGCGCGCAGGCTGTCCACCAGCGCATCGCCATGCGCGCTGTCCAGCGCGGTTGCGACGTCGGCAATCAAATCATCGTAGGTCTGCTCGCGCCGACTGCGCTTGAGCGCGGCCAAGCGCAGGCGGGCCTCGTTGCGCACGCGATGCAGCAACGCGATGCCGCGTTGTGTGAGCCAAGCCTCGTGCAGGTGACTGGCGTCGATGTAGGCCGCGACGGCTTCGCACAGCGGCGACGATGGCGTCAGCGCATGCTTGCCCTTGTTGGTGCGCGCCAGCAGCGTCGCCGGCGTCAGTCGCTCCATCTTCGGGTCGAGCGGGCGATGCATCTGTGAGTCGCACCATAGTCGCAGCATGCGGCATAGATCGTCTGGCGACCCGGCCTTGTAACTGCCGCCGTTGAGGACCTTGCCAGTGATGGCGGCATCGAGCTGTGCGCGCAGATCCTCGCCGTGCAGCGAAAACGCCTCGCGCAATGTGGTCGCCGCGGAGTGCAATGCTGGCAGTGGGTCGATGGTTTCCGCGTCTGGCGGTGGCAGCAATACCTTCGCGCGCACCAGTGGACCCAGATCCTTTACCAGCGATTCCGGGCCGCCGGGCCATTGCCGCTGCAGCAGCGGCGCGGTGTCGGGCTCGTTGCCCAGCACGCGCCACAGATCGATGGCCACGAGCTGCAGTAACTCACGCTCACTGCCGACCATCTCCGGTGCGATGAACGGTTGGCCGGTTTCCAGCGGATGCTCGCCCAGCACGCGTGCGCAGAACCCGTGGATGGTGAACACCGCAGCCAGGTCCATGTCGCGCGCTGCGCGTTGCAGGCGATGGCACAACGTCGCGGCGTCTTCGCGTTGGCGTTGCGTATCGATCAGTGCGCGACACAGCGCCTGCTCGCTGTCGGCAGGGTCGACGTCGGCATCTTCGTCTTCGGCGGCAATGCGTGCTGCAAGCTGCAGCCTGCGCCGCAGGCGTTCGCGCAGTTCCTGCGTCGCGGCCTCCGTGTAGGTCACGACAAGAATCTGGCCGACGCGCAGATCGCGTTCAATCACCAGTCGTGTGAAGAGGGTTGCAAGGGTGAAGGTCTTGCCGGTGCCTGCGCTGGCTTCGATCAGGCGCAGGCCATCGAGGTCGAGGGCCAGGAACGGATCGGATGCCGGGTTGTCCGCATCAACGACGATGGGTGACATCAAATCGGTCATGTTGAGATCCCGTCGATTTTTCCGAGCACGACCGCATCGAACATAGTTGTTGCAACATGCCGGAATTCCGCGCCCAGCGCCGCATCGGCAAACGGATCATGGCCGCGCAATGCCAGCCGCACCTGCGCGGTGTCACCTTCGCTCCAGCTGCGCGGCTTGTGCCATTCATCGCGCGCCTTGTCCCAGGGGCTGCGCGCGTTGGGGTGCGACGATGGATTGCGCTCGGACTCGTACCAGCACCATCCGGCGCGCGCGCCAAATGGGAGTGGTGCGCGCAATCCCCACTGGCGCAACGTCAGTAATGCCTGCAGCGCCGCACGCGCCTGCGCAGGAGCTATGGCCGGGCGCAGATGCGGGCCGAGACCGGCAGTGCCCGGCGCGAACTGCACCAGCGGCCGCGTTTCCCCGAGCGCGCACAGCACCAGCCAGTCCAGCCCATGGGCAATCTGGGTGGGGCCGTTGAGCGCATCGAAGCGCAAGCGTGCCAGCCCCCCGGAATACAACTCGTCGATCCTGCCGTGCAGGCGCGTGCCATCCAGGTCGAGTTCGAACGTTCGCAGCTGTGCGTCACCGCTGCGCCATCGACCAAATGCATCCGCGAACGGGCGCACCTCCTCGAGCAAGGCATCCAACTGCTGCCTCCCGAGCGGCCCGGAAGGCAGCAGTGCGCGCGAACGCAGCGTGGCATGCAGATCAGCGGTGTTGCCGCCCACGCACGCATCGAAGACGGCACGCTGCAGCTGCTGGCGCTGCAGGCCGCGACTGGGCAACGCCAGTGGCTCGATGTCTTCGGCGCTGTCCGCGTCGTCGGGCAACCGCACCTGCATGCGCTGGCGCAGGAATGCCGCCGCGGGATCGCGCAGGAACGCACGCAGCTGTGCCAGCGGAAGATCCTGCTGCGTGGGTTCGACGGCAGGCAGCGGTGATGCGATCCATGCGTCGATGGCGGTGCGAGGTGGGTTGCCCGCGTCCGCCGCTGGCCACCATTCGCCGCGATAGCTGAAGTGGCGTGGATCGTTCGCATCCGGTGCAATCGCAACGACGTTCGAAGCACCGAATGCTGCCGGCGAAAACGGTTGCAGCGGATGTTGCAGCGGCAACGCAGCACGTGCATCGTCCGCGTCGGCGTGATAACGCGCCGCGACGTCCAGCAGTTCGGATACCAGTAGCGATGGCTCGCGCAAGCTGCCATCGCGCGGATCAGCGCCGAGCCAACTGAGATAGAACACCTCACCCGCCGCCGCGAACAATTGCAGGAACAGGAAGCGGTCGTCGTCGCGCAGCGAGCGGTCACCATACCGGCGTGCGCTGGTGCCAAGCTCGGCGGTGAGCTTGTTCAATCCGCCCGCCGGATCGCGGCGCGGATAGTCGCCGTCGTTCATGCCG
Source organism: Lysobacterales bacterium (assembly GCA_038213095.1). GTDB lineage: Bacteria > Pseudomonadota > Gammaproteobacteria > Xanthomonadales > Xanthomonadaceae > Cognatiluteimonas. The sequence continues at coordinate 24,224 of JBBQTR010000007.1, forward strand.
AGCAGGCAGATCACGCGGAACGGGATCAGCCGCATCGGCACCATGCGTCCGAAAGCGACGCCTCCGGTGAGCAGCGGCGCGCGCGTGTCCGCCTGCGACAGCACCGACTGGAAATACGCACGCACGACGTCTGGCGCCACGGCGGCATCGAACCCTGCGGTCGTGGCTGATTGCGCAAAGGCGTCGATGCTCTTGCGCAACCGATCCAGCGTGCGTTCGTCCTCCGGCGCGCGCGGGAGCTCCGGCAACAGCGCATCCAGCACGTCGAACAGACGCTGCGCCCACTGCTGCGGGGTCATCGCAGTGGCGAAGGCGATTTCGTGGCGCGCCAGCACCCGCAACAACCGGATGAGCGCGCCCAGTGCATCCGCCGCGCCACCTTCCACCAGCGGGTAGGGCGCGACGCCGGCGATGTCGGCATCGTCACCGCTGGCATATCCCAGAAGCAGGCGATCCAGCGCGAAACTCCAGGTATAGGCGTCGTCGAATGGCGCCGCGTGGCGCGCGCGATGCGCGGCGTCGATGCCCCAGCGCATGCCGGCATCGTGCAGCCAATCCCGCAGGTGTTCGAGCGAGCTGACGTCCAGGCCTGCCTGTCCTGCAATGGCCGGGTTCGCGAGAAGGTCGAGGATTTCACCCAATCCGAATCGTGACAACGGCAGCGCAAGCAGCCGCAGGAAAACGTCCACCAGCGGTTCGCCTGCCAGCGGACTTGCGTCTGCCAGCGCGTACGGAATGAAATCGGCGCGGCCCGCGCGCCCGCCAAACACCGCAGCGACATGCGGTGCATACAGATCGATATCGGGCGCGAGCACGGCGATCTCGCGCGGCTGGAGGGGTGGGTTGAAGCGTGGATCTTCCAGCAGCCCGCGAAGCTGGTCCTGCAGCACTTGCACTTCGCGCAAGCGGGTATGGCAGGAGTGCCATTGCACGCTGTTGTCGGCGAGATCCGGTGTGTCGCGCCACGGTGCCCGTGGCGTCGGGCGGCGGTGCAGCAGGTCGCGCTGCAGGCGTTGCAGCAGCGTGTCGCGCTTTGGGTCGTCATCGACGCGTTCTTCCGGGTCGGCATACGCCGCGATCTCGCCCGACGGATGCACGACTTCGTAACCGCCCATCACTGCCATGAAGTCGCGGCCGGCCCCGCCCCATGCCTGCAGCAACGGGTTGTCGTCGTCGCAGTCCAGCGCCTGGGTGTTGTCGCGCAGGCGTTCGCCCAGTGTCGACAGGTCGCCCCAGTAGTTGCGGGTTGGCGTTGGCAGGTAGAAGTGCAGGATGCCGGCGCGTGCCTGGGTGGCGATCACGCGCAGCACGTCGGGGGAGACATTGAGGATTGCGAACGCGAACAGGCGCGATGGCAGTCCGGCAGGCGTCGCGGGTTGATCCGGGCCGAAACGGGAGAGGTAGGTATCGATGCGTCGGGCGCGATGCGCGCGGCCACCGGCAACGCGCCGCCACAGTGCGGCTTGCGGATCGAGGCGGCCGTGACCGGACTCCCAGTCGAGCAGCCAGTCGCGCCGCCACGCCTGGTATTTCTCGAACACGGACGCAAGCTCGCCCGCCAGCGACCACGGCTTCAGTGCGTCGTCGCCTTCCAGATAGATGCGCAGGCTGCGCATCGCCGGCTCACGCAACATCCCGGCATCGGTCAGCGCGGCGTACAGGCGCCAATGCATGGCGCTCGCGTCAAGGTCTTCGCCACGGCCGGGGACGTTGGCATCGAGCGCGCGCTGGACGAATTCACCGGGCGTCAGGAACTCCAGGTTGGCCGCGATTCCATGCGCCTGCGCCAACGTCGCCTGCAGCCAGCGGCGCATCGCTGGTTGTGGAATCAGGATTACATCCGGGGCGAGCAGCGCCTGTCCTGGGGCGGGCGTGCGCAGCTCCTCGGCGAGCAGGCAAGCCAGCACCTCCAGAGAATTGGAGTGGTAGAGGCGAAAATCGGGTGCGCTTTGCATTGCTGCCATCTTGCCGGAGCAAGGTCGCACATGGAGCGACGCCCGCTGTTCTCCTCGGCTGGTGCAGCAGGCTGGCACCGCAAGCTGCGACAATCCGGCCTGCTCCGCCGCCATTCAGCGGCCGGAAGCCAAGCTTTCCCGATTTTTCGAAATGGACACGTCATCCCGATGCCCGCCGATTCGCCCGCCGTCCGCCTGACCGATGTCCGTCTTGAACGCGGTGGTCGCGTGGTGCTCGACGGCATTGAGCTGGAGGTGCCGCGGGGCAGCATCACTGCGGTGCTGGGACCCTCGGGCAGCGGCAAGTCGACCTTGCTGGCAGCCTTGACCGGGGAGCTGCTGCCTGCGGCCGGCACGATCGACATCCTCGGCGCACCGCTGCCACGCCAGCAACGCGCGCTGCTGGCGTTGCGCAAAAGCATGGGTGTCCTGCTGCAGGGCAACGGATTGCTCACCGACCTGAGCGTGACGGAGAACGTCGCGCTGCCGCTGCGCACGCACACGCAGTTGCCTGCCCCGGTGATCGATCGCCTGGTTGCGATGAAACTGCACGCGGTCGGCCTGCGCGCCGTCGGCGATCTCTACCCGCGCGACCTCTCCGGCGGCATGGCACGCCGGGTGGCGCTGGCCCGCGCGCTGGCTTTGGATCCACCACTGATGATCTACGACGAGCCATTGACCGGGCTGGATCCGATCGCCTCCGGTGTGATCACCAGCCTGATCGCGCGCCTCAACGCCAGCCTTGGCCTGACCAGCATCATCGTCACCCACCACGTGCATGAAACCCTGCCGATCGCCGATCGCGCGATCGTCATTGCCAATGGCCGCATCGTGTTTTCGGGCACCCCGGCGGAATTGCAGGCGTCGAAAGATCCGCTCGTACGCCAGTTCCTGGATGGGCAACCCGATGGCCCCATCGCCTTCGATAGCGGTGCTGCCTTCGACACGACCGCGCGCGCCGAGGCCGCCTGATGCCCTTCGTTGCCTCCATCCGCTCGCTTGGCCGAGCCGGCTTGTTCTCGCTGTCGGTCCTGCGCGCCTCGACGCCGACGCGAGACTTTTTCGCCGAACTCATCCGCGAGATCTACAAGATCGGCGCGCGCTCCTTGCCGATCATCGCCGTCGGCGGCGCCTTCGTCGGGCTGTCGGTGACGCTGCTCGGTTATCGTGCGCTCGACACCTATGGCGCCAGTAACCAGATCAGTGCGTTGGTCGGGTTGGGGCTGTACCGCGAACTCGCGCCGGTGCTGACGGCGCTACTGTTCATCGGCCGCGCCGGGTCGTCGATCGCGGCCGAACTCGGACTGATGCGCGCCACCGACCAGATCACCGCGCTCGGGCTGATGGCCATTGATCCAATCGCAAAAGTCGTGGCACCGCGCTTCTGGGCGGCGGTGATCTGCGTGCCGTTGCTGACCGGGTTTTTCTGCAGCCTGGCGATCAGCGCCAGCTGGTTCGAGGCGGTGCATGTCATCGGCATCGACGGCGGCACGTTCTGGCAGGTGCTGAAGGATGCCGTGGATTTCCGCCATGACTTCCTGGTCGCGCTGGAGAAGTCCGCGGTCTTCGGTGGCACCGCTGCGCTGGTCGCCTCCTATGTCGGCTATCACGCCGAGCCGACGGTCGAAGGCACCTCGATCGCGACCACGCGCGCGGTGGTGAATGCGTCGCTGCTGGTGCTGATGTTCAATTTCGTCTTGTCCGCCTTCCTGTTCGGCAAATAAGTGTCTGGAGCCATACCATGAGCGTTCGCGGTCCCCGTCTCGAATTCGCGGTCGGCGCCTTCCTGCTGCTGGCGCTGGCCTCGCTGCTGGTGCTGGCGATGGCGTCGACCAACGGCAAGTTCGGCTTCGGCCAGCACACCTATCCATTGAAGGCGCGTTTCACCAACCTTGGCCAGCTGCGCACGGCCGCACCGGTGAAGCTGGGCGGCGTCGTGATCGGCAATGTGGCCGACATTCAGCTGGACCCAGTCAAATTCGACGCCGTGGTGACACTGGACATCGATGATCGCTACAAGGACCTGCCGACCGACACGTCGGCGGGCATCCTCACCGGCGGTCTGCTCGGCGAAAGCTACGTGGGCCTGCAGCCGGGCGGTGACCCACAAAGCTTGAAGCCGGGCGAGGAGATCGCGTTCACCACCCCCGCGGTCGACCTCATCCAGATGGTTGGAAAATACATGTTCGGCGGAGGCAGCAAGCCCGCGTCGGGCGACACCAGCACCGCTCCCGCCACTACCCCGCCTCCCACGGAAGCACCAACCCCATGAAGCGCACCGTTCTTTCGTTTTTCATCGCCTCGGTCCTCGTGACCGGTGCACTGGCCGTTTCCCCGGCCATGGCGCAATCCGCAACCACTACCGCCGCCAGCACCGCGTCCCCAAGCCAGCTGGTGCTCGACAACAGCCAGCGCGTGCTGACCACGCTGGAAAAGCGTCGGCCGGAGTTCACAAAGAACCGGGCGGCGCTGAGGGCGTTCATTTCCAGCGAATTCAGCCAGATGTTTGATCGGGACTATGCCGCGCGACAGGTCCTTGGCCGCCACGGCCGCGGTGCCGACAGCGCCGATGTCAAGCTGTTCGCCGATGCGCTGGCTGACAACCTGATGCAGCGTTATGGCTCATCCCTGCTGGACTTCAACACCCAGCTGCGGGTGCGGGTGAAATCCGAAACCGCACTGCCGCGGGGGCTGGGCGTCAAGGTCGCCAGCGAATTGCTGCGCAGCAGTGGCGAGCCGATCCCGGTCGACTACCTGATGCGCAGATCGGGTGGCACCTGGAAGGTGTTCGACGTGATGGTCGAAGGTGTGTCGTTCGTGCAGACCTTCCGTCAGCAGTTCGACAGTGAGTTGACGCACAAGTCGATCCGGCAGGTTGCCGACGACCTGCGCAGCGGGCAGCTCCAGGCCGATGCCAAACCCTGAGCCCTCCGTGGTCGCGCTGCAACGTGATGCGGATGTCGTCCGTTTCAGCGGCGATCTGGTCGTCAACGCGATCACGGCTGGCGCATGGACGTCCGCGCTTGCAGCACTGGATGGTGCGCGCCGGTTCGACCTGACCGGCGTCGGACGCGTCGACAGTGCCGGCGTGGCGCTGCTCGCCGAACTGGCGCAGCGGGCGGGGGGCGTGGTCATCGAAGGCCACCCGACCGGGCTGGGGGCGCTGCGTGCTGCCTATCGGCTCACGCCAACGCTCGAATACGCCAGTTGATCCGCCCCAGCATTACACTGCGCCGATGACTCCGATCCCGAAACGTCCCTGGCTGGCTTGCGCGTTGCTGGCAACGCTGCTGTCGACCGCAGCATTTTCGGCGCAGGCGCAGGATGTTCCGTCGCCAATCGACGCCACGCCGTCGGCGGCCACGTCAGCGGTTCCAGTTCCGCCTGTTACCGCCATCAGCGCCGACCAGCGCACGCAGGCCGAGCAGGATTACGACGCGCTGTATGGCAATGCATCGCAGGACTACAACGCCGTGGCCGACCCCACGCTGCCACCGCCCGTTGAATTGCCGGCCAGCTACGACCCGTGGGAGCCGCTGAACCGCCGCGTGCACAAGTTCAACAACGCCATCGACCGTCGCATTGCAACGCCGCTGGCAAAAACCTACGTCAAGGTGGTGCCGCATCCGGTGCGCATCGGCGTCGGCAACTTCTTCAGCAATCTCGGCCAGCCGGTCAGCGCGGTGAATTCACTGCTGCAGGGCAAGCCGAAAGCCGCGGCGCAGGCGGCCGGTCGCTTTGCCCTCAATCTCACGCTGGGCCTGGGCGGAGTGCTCGACCCGGCTACCGCCGCACACCTGCCCAACCACAGCGAGGACTTCGGCCAGTCCCTGGGGGTGTGGGGCTGGAAGCGGTCGCGCTATCTGGAACTACCACTGTTCGGGCCGCGCACGGTGCGCGATGTCGTCGGCCTGATCGGCGACTCGCCGCTGGCGCCGCTGGGCCAAGTGCACGACGTTCCGGCCCGCGCGTTCCTGCAGGGACTGCAGCTGGTGGATATACGCACCCAGCTGTTTGCCATCGACAGCATGCGCGAAGGCGCGACTGATGAATATGCGTTGTTCCGTGACGCATGGCTGCAGCGGCGCCGCTACCAGATCTTTGGGGATCGCCAGCAGAAAACCGACGCTTCGTTGCCGGCGTACCTGCAGGACAACGAGAACAATTCAACTTTGCCCGCAGACCCGATGCCGACTCCCATCCGCTAAGCGGAAGTTACCCGGCACAGCTTCCGCATCGCCAATCGCTTCAGCACGTCGTACTGCGATGCGCGGGGCTCAAGCTTGGATCGCCTCATCGCCAGCGAGGCTTGCGCCCAATAGAGGCACTTGCTCCGTTCCCGGCAACGTCTCCACGCCCTTGAGCTGCTTCTCGATCGCGCGCGTGCGCACACCCGCGGCCTTGAGGCTGTTGCGAACCGTTTCCAGTTGGCCGTCGGTTTTTTCCAGGATGCCAGCGAACTTGCCGAACTCGGCCTTGACCGTGCCCAGCAACTGCCAGACTTCGCTCGAGCGCTGTTCGATGGCAAGCGTGCGAAAGCCCATCTGCAGGCTGTTGAGCAGCGCCAGCAGCGTGGTCGGGCCGACGAGGGTGACGCGACATTCGCGCTGCAGGCTGTCGAATAGACCGGGCCGTCGCAGCACTTCCGCATACAGGCCCTCGGTCGGCAGGAACATCAGCGCGAAGTCGGTCGTATGCGGCGGCGCAAGGTATTTGTCGCGGATGCGCTTGGCCTCGACCCGGACCTGCCGCTCAAGCGCCGCCGACGAGACAACGACCGCATCGACGTCCGCGCGGTCCTGTGCGTCCATCAATCGTTCGTAGTCCTCGCGCGGGAACTTGGCATCGATCGGCAGCCTGATCGGTTTGTCCGAATGCGTGCCCGGCAGGCGCACCGCGTACTCGACGCGCTCGTTGCTGCCTGGCACGGTGATGCAGTTGGTCTCGTACTGTTCGATCGTCAATATCTGTTCGAGCAGCGCGCCAAGTTGCACCTCGCCGAACGTGCCGCGCGTGCGCACGTTGGTCAGCACCCGCTTGAGATCGCCGACGCCCGTGGCCAGCTGCTGCATCTCGCCGAGCCCGCGCTGCACCTGTTCCAGGCGCTCGGATACCAGCCGGAAC
>JBBQTR010000008.1:0-30411 GCA_038213095.1 Lysobacterales bacterium
GAAAAACCCATGCGGCGCGCGTCGCTGGCGCAGCTGCGCGAACTGCTCGCGGCCGACGAGATTGCGTCTTACGAAAGTGGAAGCCCGTAATGGAGTGGATTCGTGCCGGTCTTCCGCTCGCGCCTGCCAACTTTGGCCTTCAGCGTTTTCCCATCCCCACGTAATCACGCTCGCCGTAGCCGGTATAGATCTGGCGCGGACGGCCGATCCTGGCGTCCGGGTCGGTCTGTTGTTCCAGCCAGTGCGCGACCCAGCCGGCAGTGCGGGCGATGGCGAACATCACCGTGAACATTTCGGTGGGGATGCCTAGTGCCTTGTAGATGATGCCCGAATAGAAATCGACGTTCGGATAAAGTTTGCGCTGGATGAAATAGTCGTCCTTCAGGGCGGCTTCTTCCAGTTTCAACGCGACATCCAGCATCGGGTCATTGACGCCCAGCTCGTTCATCACCTCGTGCGTCATCTCGCGGATGATCTTGGCGCGAGGATCGAAATTCTTGTACACGCGATGGCCGAAACCCATCAGCCGGAAACCCGAATCCTTGTTCTTGGCCTTGTCGATCGCCGACTGCACGTTGCCCGGCTTGCCGATCTCGCCAAGCATCTTCAGCACGGCTTCGTTCGCGCCCCCATGCGCCGGTCCCCACAACGCCGCGACGCCGGCGGCCACGCAGGCATACGGATTCGCGCCAGTGGAACCGACCAGGCGGACGGTCGAGGTCGACGCGTTCTGCTCGTGGTCGGCGTGCAGGATGAACAACAGATCCAGCGCGCGTGCGGCGATCGGTTTGAGCGCGAGCGGCTCACTGGGAACCTCGAACATCATGTGCAGGAAACGATCAACGTAATCGAGGTTGTTCTTCGGATAGCGCAGGGGCCAACCGATCGAGTAGCGATAGCAGCCCGCAGCAATCGTGGGCGCCTTGGCGATCAGGCGCACAGCGGCCAGGCGGCGTTGTTCCGGATCGTCCAGGTCGAGCGTGTTGTGGTAGAAGCTGGCCATCGAACCCAGCATGCCGACCATCATCGCCATCGGGTGTGCGTCGTGGCGGAACCCGTACAGGAAGGTGCGGAACGCTTCGTGCATCATCGTGTGATGCGTGACTTCGTTGTCGAATTTCGAGAATTCGCCCGCAGACGGCAGCTCGCCGTGCATCAGCAGGTAGGCGACTTCAAGAAAGCTGGAATGCTTTGCCAACTGCTCGATTGGGTACCCGCGATACATCAGCACGCCGGCGTCGCCATCGATGTAGGTGATGGCGGACTTGCAGGCGGCGGTCGCGGTGAATCCCGGGTCGTAGGTGAAACAGCCGGTGTCCTTCGGCAACTTGGCGATGTCGATGCACGGATTCCCCAGCGTGCCCGTTTCCACCGGCAGCACCACCGACCTGTCGCCAACGATCAGCGTGGCCTGCGTCGGCGTGGCAGCGTCAAGCGTGGTGGGATGGCTTTGGCTATGGCCTGATGTGTTCTCGGACGACACGACGCACTCCTGGATGATGTGCGCCGTGCGGGCGGCGCGAGGGCCATCGGGGGCATCAGCGGAAGGCCGAAATGCCTCCGTGACAGCGCCACCAAAGGCAAATTATCGCATAGCGGGCTTTGGCGACTGCGTGCTTGCGTAGTCCACAAATGCAAACGGCTGCCATCGGCAGCCGTTTGCGGGCGATCTCAATGTCGAATTACTTGGCGGCGTAACGCCGACGGAATTTATCGACGCGCCCGCTGGTGTCCATGATCTTGTTCTGGCCGGTATAGAACGGGTGCGAGGCCGACGAGATGTCGATCTTGATCAACGGATATTCGTTGCCGTCCTTCCACTTCACCGTCTCCTTGCTGGAGAGGGTCGAACGGGTCAGGAACTTGAAATCGGAAGTCACGTCCTGGAACACGACTTCACGGTAATCCGGATGGATATCGGCCTTCATGGCGGCATCACTTGCTGCAGGTAAGCCGGGCATTTTAGCCGCTTGTCCCAGCCGGGTGCAACCGGCAGCTTCACGGTCACGCCGATGCGTATTGCGCGGCGCCTCCCACCCAGCGCGCCACGATCCGATCGGCCACCTCTGGCGCCTCCACCAGCAGGCGATCGGCCAGCTCGCGCACCAGCGGCAGCAGGGCGGCGTCGCGGGCCAGGTCAGCCACCCGGAAGCCCGGCAGCCCCGTCTGGCGGGTACCGAGCAGCTCGCCGGGGCCGCGCAATTCCAGGTCTTTTTCGGCGATCACGAAACCGTCGTGGGTCTGGCGCATCGTCTCCAGCCGTTGCCGTGCCAGTTGCGACAACGGCGACTGGTACAGCAGCACGCAACTGGAGGCCGCACTGCCGCGCCCGACACGGCCGCGCAACTGGTGCAACTGCGCCAGCCCAAGCCGCTCGGCGTTCTCGACGATCATCAGCGAGGCGTTGGCGACATCGACGCCAACTTCGATCACGGTCGTGGCCACCAGCAGGTCAAGCGTGCCGTCCTTGAACGCACGCATGGTCGATTGCTTGACTGTGCCCTTCATGCGGCCGTGGACCAGGCCGATACGCAGTTCGGGCAATGCCGCCGACAATGCCTCGAAGGTGGATTGCGCGGCCTGCGCGATGACCTCGTCGGAATCGTCGATGAGCGTGCAGACCCAATACGCCTGGCGGCCTTCGGCGCAGGCATTGCGGATGCGTTCGACCAGCTCCGGGCGACGTTCCGCGCTCAGCGCGACGGTCTGCACCGGAGTGCGGCCTGGCGGCAGCTCGTCGATGGCGGAGACGTCGAGATCGGCATAAGCCGCCATCGCCAAAGTGCGCGGGATGGGTGTCGCCGTCATGACCAGTTGGTGGGGGACGCAGCCAGCATCTGGATTTCCACGCGCAGATCCTTTGTCGCGCAATGCCAGCCGCTGATGCACCCCGAAGCGATGCTGCTCATCGACGATGGCCAACGCAAGATCGTGGAAGACCACGCCTTCCTGCATCAAGGCATGGGTGCCGACGACCACCTGCGCCGCGCCCGATGCGACCTCGGCAAGCACGCTGGTGCGCGCCTTGCCGGTGACCTTTCCGGCAAGCCAGGCCACACGCACGCCGAGCGGTTCCAGCCATGCGCGCAGGTTGGTGAGGTGTTGCTCGGCGAGCAATTCGGTCGGCGCCATCAAGGCGGCCTGCTTGCCGCACTCGACCGCCAGCATCGCCGCAAGTGCTGCCACGACGGTCTTGCCGCTGCCGACATCACCCTGCACCAGTCGCAACATCGGTACCGGCACCGCAAGGTCATCGCGCAACTGCGCGAATACCCGCTCCTGAGCTCCAGTCAGCGCAAATGGCAATGCATCGCGTAAACGCGCCACCAGCGTTCCCGGGCCAGCCAGGGCGGCAGCGCGGTGATGCTGCATCGCGATTCGTTGCCGGCGCAGGCTCAAGTGATGCGCAAGCAACTCCTCCAACGCCAGGCGCTGTTGCGCAGGATGGACACCCGCAAGCAGCGCGGCGATGTCAGCATCGCGCTGCGGGCGATGCACGGTGAGCAATGCGGCGCGCAGGGACGGCAATTGCAACGCGTCCTGCATTGGGAGCGGCAACAGCTCGAGGGCCGATTCCTCCGGCAACCTGTCCAGCGCCTGCCCGATCAACCGCCTCAGGCTGGTCGGTCCGATGCCTTCGATCGCCGGATACACCGGGTCGAGTTGTTCACCCAGGATGCTTTCCTCGTCATCCAGCACGCGGTAACTGGGATGCACGATTTCAAGGCCGTGCTGGCCGGCCCGTGGAGTGCCGTAGCAACGCACGCGGACACCGGGCGCGAACTGGGCCACCTGCGTCGCGCGAAAGTGGAAGAACCGCAACACCAGCGTCGCCCGGGAATCGTCGCCGATGGCGATGCGCAGCATCGGCCGATAACGGAAACCTCGTTCGACCGCTTCGACCACGCCTTCGACCTGCGCGGGGGCGCCGGATTGCAGGTCGCGTATCGGCGTGATGCAGGTGCGATCCTCGTACCTGCGCGGCAGTTGCAGCCATAGATCCTGCAGCGTCGACAACCCGCGAGCGGCCAGCTTCTCCGCCACACGCGGGCCGACACCAGCCAGTGTTCCCAGCGGCGTTTCCCCGACCGCTGAAAGTACCGGTGCCGGTCTTGCCACACGCCGCATCGTCAGCCCGATTCCATCAAGCTAGCATCCTCAAGCGAGCACCATCACGGCATCGACTTCGAACGCCGAGCCTTTCGGCAGGCCTGCGACCTCGATGGTGGATCGCGCAGGATACGGTTCGGAAAACATGTCGGCCATGACCGCATTGACCGCAGCGAAATCCCGCAGGTCGGTGAGGTACAAGCCGACCCGCACGACATCATCGAACGATCCACCGGCGGCCTCGCACACGGCCTTGAGGTTGTCGAACGCGCGCCGCGCCTGCGCCGCGATATCGCCTTCGACCAGCACGCCGCTGGCCGGATCAAGTGGCGTCTGTCCCGACAGGTACACCGTGTTCCCGCTGCGGATCGCCTGCGAGTAGGGCCCGATGGCGGCTGGCGCGCGGTCGGAATGGATGGGTTGTCTGGGCATAGTGTCTTCCTGGAATTAAAGCCGATACTACGATCGACAACGATTATCGACCTACAGGCGCTGCACGCCGTGCACCACGTTGAGCCTGCGGACACGGCGAATCACGTCGGCAATGTGCTTGCGGCTGCGGACTTCGATTGAAAAACGGATCGCGGCGATGTTGCTGTCGCGCTCGAGATATTCGACGGCATCGATATTCGACTCGGCCTGCGCGATCGCAGCTGCGACCTGCGCCAGCACCCCGGGACGATTCTCGACCTGGACCAGCAACGCGCTGTGGAAATCTCCGTGGAGTTCGCGATCCCAGCCAATCGCCACCCAGCGTTCCGGGGACTTGCGGTAGTCAGCGACGTTCGGGCAATCCAGGCGATGCACCACGATGCCGCGGCCAGTCGTGTGGTACCCCATGATGTCGTCACCGGGAATCGGCAGGCAGCAGTTGGCAAACGTAATCACGCCATGCTCGTTGCCGGTGATCAGGATGCGGTCGCCTGGCACGCCTTCGCCGGGCATCGAATATGGATGACGCTGTTGCGCGTGCAATGCATCAAGAAGATCAGGCGTGGACGATGGCTCGCGCGCCAGCGACTGTGCCACCTGCGCCGGCATGCGATTGCCCAAGGCAATGTCGGCGAGCAGCGCCTCCAGGCGCGGGTAACGATGGTCGGCGAGGTATGCCGCAAGCCGCGCAGGAGGCAGACGGTCGAGCGAGGTTCCCAAGCCTTCCAAGGCACGATCGAGCATGCGATGGCCGAGCTCCACGGCATCTTCGTGCTGCAGGCTCTTCAGTTGATGGCGGATCGCGGTGCGCGCCTTGCCGGTGATCACGAATTCAAGCCACTGCGGCTTGGGCGCAGCGGACTTGGCGCTGATGACCTCGACCTTCTGGCCGCTGACGAGCTTGGTGCGCAACGGCACGAGCCTCTTGTCCACGCGCGCGGCGACGGCATGGTTGCCCACATCGGTATGCACGGCGTAAGCGAAATCCAGCGCCGTTGAATTGCGTGGCAACGCGAGGATGTCGCCCTTGGGCGTGAACAGGTAGACCTCGTCGGGGAACAGGTCGACCTTGACGTTCTCCAGGAATTCCAGCGACGAACCGGTCGCGCGCTGGCTTTCCAGCAGGTCGGAAATCCACGAATGCGCGCGGCTCTGCGCATTGTTGGTGCCACCGCCGTGTTTATACGTCCAGTGCGCTGCGATGCCGCGCTCGGCGATCAGGTCCATGTCCTCGGTGCGGATCTGCACCTCGATCGGCGAGCCATACGGCCCGAACAACACCGTGTGCAGCGACTGATAGCCATTGGCCTTGGGGATCGCGATGAAATCCCTGAAGCGCCCGTCAAGCGGTTTGAACACCGAGTGCACCACGCCCAGCGCGTGATAGCACTCGGCTACGGAGTCCACGACGATGCGAAAGCCGAATACGTCCATGACCTGATCGAACGATTTGGCCTCCGCGCGCATCTTGGAATAAATACTCCACGGCGACTTGATGCGACTGTTCAAGCGGTACTGCAGGCCTTCCTTCGTCAGCCGCTGCGCAACCTGCGCCTCGATCCGGGCCAGTGCCTCGCGCCGCAACAAAGGTTGCGTGCGAATGCGTTTTTCCATGACCGCGTGCCGCCAGGGATGCAGTGCGCGGAAACCCAGGTCCTGCAACTCGGCCTTGATCAGGTTCATGCCCAGGCGCTGGGCGATCGGGGCGTAGATTTCCAGCGTCTCGTTGGCGATGCGGACGCGCGCCTCGGGCGTCTGCGCGCTGAGTGTGCGCATGTTGTGCAGGCGGTCCGCAAGCTTGATCAGGATCACGCGCAGGTCGCGCGCCATTGCCAGCAGCATCTTGCGAAAACTTTCGGCGGCGGCTTCCTGGCGATCCTGGAACTGCAGCTGGTCGAGCTTGGTGACGCCATCGACGAGCTCGGCCACGGTTTCGCCAAACTCCCCGGCGATCGAGGCCCGCGCCAAAGGCGTGTCCTCCAGCGTGTCGTGCAGGATCGCCGCGATCAGCGTTTCGACGTCCACGCGCTGCTCGGCCAGCACCGACGCTACCGCCACTGGATGGGTGATGTAAGGCTCGCCCGAACGCCGCGTCTGTCCCGCATGCGCCGCCGCGCCGACGGCCCACGCGCGACGCAGCAAACGATGCTGGTCTTCAGGCAGGTAACTGGCAGCCCGCTGCAGCGCCAGCACATAATCCGGCAACGTGTCGTCGTCTGGATTGGACATCACGTGGGCGGGTTTGCCGATCATGCAGCCAGCGTAGCAGCCGGCAATGGAGAATCCGAGGAATCACGACTGGAACATGGACGGGTCAGCCCAGCCAAAAAAAACCTCGCCGAAGCGAGGTTCTTGAAACGATTCGGGACCAGGCCTACCGATCCCCTAGTCCGATTCTCAACTGCCGGCTTCAGTCATCGCCCTTTGACAGATCGTCGTCGGAGACCACTTCAGCAGCGGCCCATTCCAGCGCCTCGCGTTCTTTGCGCTCACGCTCGGACTTGTCGACGGCATCGATGTAAGGCTGGTCGATGCGGCGCGCGGCGATTTCACGAAGTGCAAGTACGGTCGGCTTGTCCGCGTTCTCGCTGTTGTCCAGCTGCGGCTCGACGCCATCGGCCAACTGGCGCGCGCGTTTGGCGGCCATCATCACGAGCTCGAAGCGGTTGTCGACCACTTCCAGGCAATCTTCGACTGTAATACGGGCCATGGGGCTCCCGGCGGCCGTGGGGCCGTCCGATTTGATTCGAGGGGGCGCGAATTGTAGCGGTGGGATCGTGCGGGAAGCAACTACTGTCTTGTAAATCAGTCAGTTACGGTGGGCTTGTGCCCTCTCCCCCGCTTGCGAGGAGAAGGAGAACCCCAGGTCTTCATGCCAGCAACCCTGTGATCAGATCGGCATGCCGCGTCGCCTGCCGCTCCCGCCGCAACCGGCTGGCGACGAAAATGCTGCACAGCTCATCAACCGCGATTTCGAAATCCTCGTTGATGACGACGTAATCGAACTCGTCGTAATGCGACATCTGCTCGCGGGCGGCGGCCAGGCGCTGGCGGATCACGTCCTCGCTATCCTGCCCGCGTGCACGCATGCGTTGTTCCAGCGCGACGCGCGAGGGGGGCAGGATGAACACGCTGACAGCGTCGGGCACCTGCTGGCGCACCTGGCGCGCGCCCTGCCAATCGATCTCCAGCAGGACATCCTTCCCCGCTTCGAGTTGCGGTTCGACCGATAGATTCGCTGTGCCCTTCCAGTCTCCATATACCAGCGCGTGCTCGAAGAAATCGCCAGCCGCGACCATGCGCTGGAACTCGTCGACGCTGACGAAATGGTAATGCTCGGCATGCCGCTCGCCCGGACGCGCCGCACGTGAGGTGAACGAGATCGACAGCGCAATGCCCCGATCGCGCGCAAGGCAGGCGTTGACGAGGCTGGATTTTCCGGCCCCTGAAGGCGCAGCGACGATGTAGAGGGTTCCGCGCATGGGGCCGGGAGTCGTGGGTGGGGAGTCTGGAATCGTACGGACAACCGCGCTGTCCTGCTTTTGCATTGTCGATTCGCGATCCACCATTCCCGTCTCCCCGCTATTCAATGTTCTGGATCTGCTCGCGCACCTGATCGATCAGGACCTTCAGTTCGACCGCCGCTTGCGAGGTGCGTGTATCCACTGACTTGGATCCCAATGTATTGGCTTCACGATTGAATTCCTGCAGCAGGAAATCCAACCGGCGGCCGATCGGCTCTTTCTGCACGAGGACGCGCTTGATCTCGATGATATGGCTGTCGAGGCGGTCGAGCTCTTCGTCAACGTCAAGCTTCTGCAGCCACAGCACAAGTTCCTGCTCCAACCGGCCTGGCTCCAGTGCAGACACGCCGTTGCCCTGCTCCAGATCGGCCAGTCGTGCCTGCAGTTTGGTGCGTTGGCCGGTGCGGATGACGGGCATCAATGCGCGCACGTCGGCGGCGCGCGCCGCGATGGCATCGACGCGTTCGCCGATCACCGCGGCCAGATGGGAGCCCTCGCGTTCGCGTGCGGCCAGGAAGTCGCGCAGGACCTCGTCGAGCAGCGCGGTGGCTTCGGCCTGTAAGGCATCCACATCGGCCGCGCGTGTATGCAGCATGCCGGGGAGTTGCAGCAGCTGCGCGAAATCCACCCGCATCGAGGGGAATCGCGCCTTCAGGTCGAGCGCGAGTTCCGACAACTGCCCGACCATGCGTTCGTTGAGATGCATCGTGTCGCTGCCTTCGGGCGATCGCAGTCGCAAGGTGAGGTCGAGTTTGCCGCGCGACACACGGGCAGCGATGCGTTCGCGCAATACCGGTTCCAGGCTGCGCAATTCCTCAGGCAGTCGCATGCCAAGTTCCAGGAAGCGATGGTTCACCGCACGCAGCTCGCAACCGATCAGGCCCCACTGGGTGGCGCGCTCGCCGGAGGCAAAAGCGGTCATGCTGCGAATCATGCGGACTTCCTGCTGCTGCGACGCACGGGCCGCGAAGACGCCGATGGTAAACTTGCGCGCCCAGTTGCAGTGAAATTCATGCCGACCCCAGAGAGCGTCACGCGCCCCAGTGGCCGCACGGCGAGCCAGTTGCGTGCCGTCACCATCACCCGCGGATTCACCCGGCATGCGGAAGGGTCGGTGCTGGTGACGTTCGGGGAGACGCGTGTTCTGTGCACGGCCAGTGTCGAAAACAGGGTTCCGGGGTTTTTGCGCGGCAAAGGCGAGGGCTGGGTCACCGCCGAATACGGCATGCTGCCGCGCGCAACCAACACGCGAAACGATCGCGAAGCCGCCCGTGGCAAACAAGGCGGGCGCACGCTCGAAATCCAGCGGCTGATCGGCCGCGCGTTGCGTGCCTGCGTGGATCGCGGCGCACTGGGCGAACGCACGATCACACTGGATTGCGACGTGCTGCAGGCTGACGGCGGCACGCGCACCGCCGCCATCACCGGCGCGTATGTCGCGCTGGTGGATGCCGTGCGCTGGCTGCGCGCCCGCAAGGACATCAGCAAGGATCCCATCCACGGCGCCGTGGCGGCGATCTCCGTCGGCGTGTATCGCGGCATGCCGGTGCTCGACCTGGATTACGCCGAGGACAGCGCCTGCGACACCGACATGAACGTCGTCATGAACGATGGCGGCGGCTTCATCGAACTGCAGGGCACGGCGGAAGGCCATGCATTCCGGCGCGACGAACTCGATGCCCTGCTCGCGCTGGCCGAACAGGGCATCGGCGAATTGCTGGTCGCGCAGCGGGATGCCCTCGCCTCGCCATGAGCACGCACGCGTGAACACGCTCGTGCTCGCAAGTGGCAACGCGGGCAAGCTGCTGGAATTACGCGAATTGCTCGGCGACAGTGGCTACGTTTTAACGGCGCAATCGGAATTCGGCATCCATGATGTCGAAGAAACCGCCACCACCTTTGTCGAGAATGCGCTGTTGAAAGCAAGACACGCCGCCCGCGCGACCGGCCTGGCCACGCTGGGCGACGATTCCGGCCTGTGCGTGGATGCGCTGCACGGGGCGCCGGGTTTGTATTCGGCTCGCTACGGTGGCGTGCATGGGGATGCCACGGGCAACATCGCGCGGCTGCTGCACGAGTTGCGTGACGTTCCCGAAGCGCAACGCACGGCCCGCTTCCATTGTGTGCTGGTGCTGCTGCGCACGGCCGACGACCCGCAGCCGTTGATTGCAGAAGGCCAATGGCACGGGCGCATCCTGTCGGCGCCACGTGGCGACAACGGCTTCGGGTACGACCCGGTGTTTTTCGATCCGGAACATGCCTGTAGCGCGGCGCAACTGGACGCAGCCATCAAGAACCGGATCAGTCATCGCGGTCGAGCGTTGTCGGTGTTGAAGCAGCGGCTCAGCGCCCTGTAGATGCTCGCTACGCCACCACTCTCGCTCTATGTGCATCTCCCTTGGTGCGTGCGCAAGTGCCCATATTGCGATTTCAATTCGCACGAGGGTCGCGGCGCATTGCCATTCGCACCGTATGTCGAGGCGCTGATCGCGGACCTCGACCACGACCTCCCGCTGGTGTGGGGACGCACGGTGCAGACGGTGTTTTTCGGAGGCGGCACGCCGTCGCTGTTTCCACCGGCGGCCATTGATGCATTCCTGCAGGCCGCCAGCGCGCGATTGCGGTTCGCACCAGGGCTTGAGATCACGCTGGAAACCAATCCCGGCACCGCCGAACACGGCCGCTTCGAGGAGTACCGTGCGGCTGGCGTCAACCGCATCAGTTTCGGCATCCAGAGTTTCGATGACGGCTGCCTGCAGCGCCTGGGTCGCATCCACGACAGCACCCAGGCCGAAGCGGCGGTGAGGCTGGCACGCGACGCCGGCTTCGACAATTTCAATCTTGACCTGATGTATGCACTGCCTGGACAAACGCTGGCGATGGCCGAACACGATGTCGAACGCGCCATTGCGCTGCAACCCACGCATCTGTCGCACTACCAGCTCACGCTGGAGCCCAACACTGTCTTCGCCGCGCGTCCGCCTGCCGACATTCCGGATGACGATTACAGCTGGGACATGCAGGAACGCTGCCAGGCATTGATGGCCCAGGCAGGGTTTGGGCAATATGAAGTCAGTGCGTATGCGCGGCCCGATCGCCAGTGCGCGCACAACCTCAACTACTGGCATTTCGGCGACTACCTGGGCATCGGTGCGGGGGCGCACGGCAAACTCACGTCCGGCAGCGATCAATCGATCCTGCGTCGCTGGAAGGTCAAACACCCCACGGAATACCTGCTGAAAGCAGGGACTCCGGCGGCGATCGGCGGCGATGACACGATTCCACCAGCGCAGCGACCGTTCGATTACATGCTCAATGCGTTGCGACTGGTCGACGGCTTTTCACTGTCGCAATTCGAGAGGCGCACCGGGCTGCCGCGCGGGGCCATCGCCGGGGAACTCGCCATTGCCTGTGAGCAGGACTGGATCGTCATTACTGGTGATTGCGTCGTGCCGACTGAGCTCGGACGCCGCTTCACCAACGACGTGATCGGGTTGTTCCTGCGGGACTGACATCCGTGAGCAACATCGCCGATGCTGGTCGCCAGCCGCGAGGCATGTTAATTATCCTTCTGGCTTCCAAAGGATCAGACCGAGCGTCCGCATGTCGGCACTGCCACCGCCCCCCGATCCGGCGCCACAGACCTTGGCCGCAGCCACCTTTCCAGGGCGGGTGCGCCGGGTGCTGGAGCATTTGCTCGCCGTAGCATCAGAGGATCTGGAACAGCACCTGACGGCGACGTTGACGGATCTGGAGCAACAGATGTTCAGGCTCGCAGAACAGGCCCGCAACTCAGCCCTGCAAGCCGACCATATGCATACGCTGCGCACCCTTCGTACCAACCGTTCCGATCTGGTCCCGAGTTTCATGCTCGGGCTAGAGGCCAATCTGGCCTCGATAAACAGGACCGCCCAAGCGATTCAGCCTGATAATCACGTCGCCGCGATCCGCCACGCGCAGATGAGCTTGGTCGAAGAAACCGACGACATGGACGAGAATGCGGTGCTGCGCGGGATTGCCACCCGTCAGGAGTCGCGCGCCAGCTTGGCGCTGCACTTGTTCGGCCAGCGCTTCGGCGTGCTGGCCGAGGCACCTGCATTCGATGCTGCGCGCATCCCGCTTGGACCGCGAGCGCTTTGCCGAATAATGCGCGATGCCAGCCAATGCCTTCATCTGCCGCTAGGGTCTCGGTTGCTGCTGTATCACTTGTTTGACCTGCGGGTGATGGCCGCCTACCCGCACATACTGGACAAGCTGAACGACTCGATTGCGGCCGATGGCGTTTTGCCAAGCCTGACCTACGTCCCGTTCCGGGGGCGGCCGACCGATCAGGCAGAGGCACTAGCGGCCGCGGAAGCGGCCATTGGAACGATCAAGAAACGGAAGCGCGACAAGGGCAACGCCCGAGTTTCAGGCGATGGACCCGTTGACGGTAATGGAAGCGGCAGCAGTGGTGGACGTGTTAACGGTTCTGGTAGCGACAGCGGTGGCGGCGGAAAAAAGGAAGCGCGCGTCGGGAGCGTAGAGGGTGGCGTGCGCGAAACCACGATTGATACGGGGCGCCGGCGCGAAGCTGGCGGGCGTCGCCAAGCTGATGTCCAGCAGCAAACGACCCATACCGCTTGGCTCGGGCAGGCGGACAACCGGTCGCCGCCCTTGGATGACAGCGACTCCGTCGACCTGCTCCAGCAATTGCTGAACGGGCGTCGCGTGCTGATCAACAAGCTTGGGCCCGAATCGCGCACTGAACATCTAAAGGAAATGGACACGAAAGAGGTGGTCGCCGCCTTGGGAGCGATGCGCGACGAAGGGTTGTCCAGCAACAAGCGCAACTTGGCCGACATCAAGCAAGCGCTACTGGCGCAGGTTCGCCAGCAGCGGGGGCACGGTGCCAGCCTGCTACCGCGCGACAGCGATACCTTTGAATTACTGGACATGCTCTACGCGCAGGTCGAGCGCGAAGTCCGCGTCGATGCCCCGGCGACCGCGCTGTTGCGCAAGCTGCAGATGCCATTGCTCCAGGTAGCGCTGCAGGATCGCGGGTTCTTCACTCGAGCACAGCACCCAGCACGGCAGTTGCTGAACGCGGTGGCTGAATCCGGAGCGCGCTGGCTCGGCGAAGACGATGTCGATCCTCAGTTGCTGTTGCCGCTGCAAGATGCGGTCGATCATGTGGCCAAACATTACGACGGTGATGCAGCGGTATTCGACGCCAGCAACCGAGAGCTGCAGGCGCAGTTGCAAACCCTCGCGCGCAAGGCGGAAACAGCCGAGCGCCGGCATGTGGAGGCCGCGCGCGGCAAGGAGAAGCTCGAGATAGCTAAACGTCTTGCAGCCACGACCATCGCTGGCATTATCGGTGAGCAGCGTTTGCCGAGGTTCGTGCGTGCACTTCTCAACCAGGCTTGGGCCGACGTGCTTACCTTGACCCTGCTTCGGCAAGGAGCAGAGTCAGAAGACTGGCCGCGGCAGCTTGAAGTGACCAGACGCATCGTTGCCAGCTGCGGTTCGGGTACTCGTGAAGTTGATCCGGAACTTTGCATCCATATCGAGGCGGCGCTGGCACTGGTGGGTTACCACGCCGAGGAGGCCATGGTGATCGCGCGGCGCCTTACCAGCTCAGTCGAGGACGATGCGGGCGATCCAGCCTCTCGCACCGAGCTGACCATGCGGCTGAAGACGCGGGTGCGGTTGGGTGAGGACGCAGTCGAAAAACCAAAGGCCGACCTGCCGCCCCGCACTCCCGCAGAACAGGCTCAACACGAAGAATTGCGGGTGATGCCCTACGGCACATGGATCGAGTTCGTCATTAACCAGCAAGGGGATGTGGTGCGTCGACGTATGTCCTGGTATAGCCCGATGACCGACAACGCGCTGTTCGTCAACCAACGCGGTCGGCGCGTTGGCGAGCAGACGCTGGACAGCGTCGCCCGCATGCTCGCATCCGGTCAGGCCCGAATCGTTGTCGCCGGAACCGGACACCTTATCGATCGTGCATGGCAGGCAACGCTCAATACGCTGCGCAACTTTGCCGGCCGCGGAGATGGACCACCCAACGACGACAATGACCATATAGGGGCGGTACCTTGGGTGAGCCCATGATCGACGAATTTCGACGCGCGCGCCGTCGCAAAATGCCCGACGCTATTCTCGTAATCGACGTCATGACTGATAACGTGGTCGGACGCATCGGCAATGTTTCGGAAACAGGGATGCTTCTGATCGCCAGCACACCGCTGGTGGAGGATGCCCTCTACCAATTCCGCTTTCACCTCCACGATCAGCGCGGCCGCGAAACTGCGCTGGAAGTCGGTGCGCATTTGCTGTGGCTCGATCGCGCCAGTGCCCCAGGACAAGCTTGGACGGGCTTTCGCTTCATCGCGATTCCTGAAGACCAAGCCGTCCAATTGCGGCAATGGATTGATGCACCGGGAGGACAGTTTGAATAAATCGTGGTTTTAGTCTCGGTGAATTTGAATTTCGGTTAAGTTGCCTTTGCTCTTTTTATACAAATGCGCAATCAATAGAGTCCCACGTTCGCGGGAGACAAACGAAAGCTGAGTATCAGTTTCCGTCTGCATGAAGACCAAAAGCACCAAAAATTCTTTGCTTCCTCTCAAGTCCGATGGCGCACGCGCTGAAACAGCACACGCTCGGGCTTGTGCAGCGCAAATCCCTGCCCGTAATCGACGCCGAGTTCGCGCAAAGTCGCCGCGCACGCGTCACTGGCCACCCACTCCGCCACGACATCCAGCCCACGCTGATGGCCGATCTCAGTGATCACATTGATGATCGAGCGGCTCATCGGGTCGATGTCCAGGTCGCGGACGAAGCTGCCATCGATCTTGATCACGTCTACTGGCAAGTTTTTCAGGTAACCGAACGAGGACATGCCGGCGCCGAAATCATCCAGCGCCACTTGGCACCCAACCGCACGCAACCGATCGATGAAACGTACCGCGCGCGCCAGGTTGCGGACGGCTTCGGTTTCGGTGATCTCGAAACACAGCCGCGATGGCTCCACGCCATGCTGCTCGATCAAGTCCAGCACGTATTCGGCAAGCCCATCATCCTCCAGGGTGGAGGCCGCCAGGTTCAGCGAGCACCTTCCTGGCACAAGCCCGTTGACGTGCAATTGGTCGAAATGCCCGATCGCCTGCCCGATGACCCATCGATCGAGCAGCGGCATCATGCCGTAGCGCTCGGCCGCCGGCAGGAAGGCGCCTGGCAGGATCACGTTGCCATCCTCGTCGCGCAGCCGGATCAGCAGTTCGATATGCGCATCCTGCGACAAGTGATCCTGCAGTGGCTGGACTTCCTGATAATCCAATAACAACCTGTTTTCCTCGATCACCGAACGCAGACGGTTGGCCCACATCATTTCCCCGCGACGCCGGATGGTTTCGTCGTCCTGTCCGGAGTAAAAGTGGATGCGATTGCGGCCGCGGTCCTTGGCCATGTAGCAGGCGTCATCGGCATGCGACATTACTTCGGCGAGCGTTTGCTCCGGGCTGTCAAGCATCACCACACCGATGCTGGCGCTGATGGTGTACGACTGTTGTTCCCAGACGTAAACGTAGCTTTCGATACGGCTGCGCAAGCGCTCGGACAGGACTTGAGCACCTTCATGCGTGGTGTCATGCGCGAGAATGCCGAATTCGTCACCACCAAGACGCGCCAGCACATCCCCGCCGCGCAACTGATCGGCCATGACCAGCGACAGCTGGCTCAGCAACTGGTCCCCGGCCAGATGACCGGACGTATCGTTGATCAGTTTGAACTGGTCCAGGTCGATGTAGATCAGCGCACGGGTTGGCTCGCCATTGCGTATGCCGAAAAGCGCGCGTTGCAACTGGCGTTCGAATTCGCGCCGGTTAATAAGCTCCGTCAGCGAGTCGTGGCTGGTCTGGTAACTGAGCAGCTCGGTCAACTGGCGCTGCTCGGAAATATCGCTTGCGACCATCAACAGTTTGTTGCGCTCGTTCATCCGCACGCGCGCGATTGAGGTCGTTGCCCAGAAGCGGTCGCCATTGAGGGACTGCAGCACGGCATCGAAGTTGCTCCATTGTGCTTCACCGTCAGCCTGCAGCAGGCGCTGACGTAGCACGGGATCGTCGAACAAGGCATCAAGGTGTGCGGTGTCGTTTGCGATGTCCTCACCCAGGCGGGCGACCGCTGCCTGGTTGGCATACACGATGCGGCCATCGTCCGCGCTGGCAAGCAACACCAGCGCCGGCAGAAGATCGTTGACGGCGCGAAAACGTACCTCGCCCTCCCGATACCGTTCACTCATCTGGCGGCCGATGCGCACCGCGCGTCGACGCGTGGTGGCCACAGACCACAGAAGGCCAGCCAGCAGGAAGCTCGCGATGCCTCCGCTCAGGCCAACCACCCACAGCAGGCCTGCGTCGCCATACGTTTGATCAAGCGGCTGCAGCGCGATCTGCCAGCGACGTTCGCCGAAGCTGACAATGCCGGTGCTGCTCTGGATATTCGACGATTCCTGCCCGTCTCGCCCGGGTGGTTGGACGTGATTCGCACCGGACTCATACAGCAGCCGTGGCACGGCATCAGTGATGTCATGAATACGCAAGCGATAATGCGGCAATGCCTCGGCAGGCAAGACGCCCAAGAGCATGGGTCGGATGCGCATGCTGACCGCGAGCGCGCCCATTTCGCGTTGCCGTCGTTCGGCAACAGTGACCGGTACAGGCCCCGACGCGTAGACCGGCAATCGCACGACGATACCCATCGCATCGCGCCGATCGGGCACGCGCTGCAGTAACTCGAACGCGACCGACATCACCGGTCGATCGATGTCGCGCGCTTGTTCCAGCGCCGCCAGGTTGACCGGTTGCGCACTGGCATCGAACCCCAGCAGGCGCGCGTTGCCGGCAAACGGCGCAACGCGCTCATAGACGTAACGCGACCGCCCGCCAGCGGCTTGTCGACGCGCAAACGCCATCGCCACCAGACCCGGCAACAAAGGCTGCGAGCGCAGATTGGCATTGATGCCTTCAAAACGTGATTGGTCGATGTCATCGGCAAGGGAATACGCCGATTGCACTGCACGGAGCATCAATGCGCTTGTTTCGAACTGGCGTCGGATCCGTGACACGCTGCGTTTGCCGATCTGCGCCAGTTCCAACTGGGCTTGCGCCTGCAAGCTCCGACGCTCAATTTGCAAGACCACACCGGTGGCGGCAAACCCCAACAGCAATCCGATCAGCGCCCACGCCCACGCCGGCAGCCCAAGCAATAGCGGTCGCGTCGCTGGCTCGTCTTCCTGCGCCGTCCTTGTGCTTGCGGCAGAATGCAGAACCTTCTCCACCGTCATACTCCGATGAACGTCCTCCCCTCCGTCCTATATGCCCGGCATCTGGCTGTAATGCAACAGCGTGCCGACGAGGCGCTCGCGCGTGGTGGCTTCGATCACCTGCTCGTCCCCAGCGGGACGTTGCACTATGAAGCGTTCGACGACCGCGATTATCGCTATGCGGCCAACCCCAACTTCAAGGCATGGCTGCCGCTGACGCGCAATCCAAGGAGCTGGCTGGTTTACACGCCCGGTAGCAAACCGACCGTGATCTACCTGCAGCCACTGGACTACTGGCATGTCGTGCCGCAATCCCCCAGTGGCGATTGGGTCGAGCACTTCGACATCATCATCATCCGCAAACCCGAGGACGCGTTGCCACAGCTGATGGCGTTGGCCGGGAATTCCGTGCGTTGCGCGATCCTGGGCGAACCTCAAAGTGCACTGGACACGTTCGTGCCCAACAATCCACCTGCGGTGCTGGATTACCTGGACTACCAGCGCGCATTCAAGACGCCGTATGAAATCGAGATGATGCGCGCCGCGACTCGAATCGGTGTGCGCGGGCATCGTGCCGCCGAGGCTGCGTTCCGAGCGGGTCAGAGCGAATTCGACATCCAACTGGCGTACTGCGCCGCAGCGCGGCAGGATGCCGCAGACCTGCCGTACAACAACATCGTCGCGCTCAACCGCCACGGCGCCGTATTGCATTACACCGATCTGGAGCGATCACCGCCGCCGAACATCCGCAGCTTCCTGATCGACGCGGGCGCCAGCCATGCGGGCTATGCCTGCGATATCACCCGCACGTACTCGTCCGATACGAGCGACGAGTTCCAGTCAATGATCAACGCAGTCGACCTGGCGCAACGCGGTATGTGCGACCAGGTGCGCGCCGGTGTCGATTACAAGCAACTCCATCTCGATGCGCATCACGCATTGGCGGAGGTTCTCGTCGAGTTCGGCGTGCTGAAGATCTCGGCCGAAGCCGCGGTTGCCACCGGTGTATCGAGCGCCTTCTTTCCGCACGGCGTTGGCCACGGCATCGGCTTGCAGGTGCATGAGGTGGCGGGCTTCGCCGAGACAGACAGCGGCGGCTTGATCCCCAAGCCGACAGGTCATCCCTACCTGAGGCTCACGCGCGTGCTTGAACCGGGCATGGTCGTCACCATCGAGCCGGGCCTTTATTTCATCGACATGCTGCTCGATCCACTGCAGCAAGGTCCTCATGCACATAGCGTCGACTGGGCGCGCGTGGACGCCTTCCGCCCGTTCGGTGGCATACGGATCGAGGATGACGTGGCCTGCACGGCAGACGTGCCGCTCAATCTGACGCGCGAAGGGTTTGCCGAATTGAATTGAAGTTCGCGCGTCGCTGGCGCGAACGCTGATAGGCGCGCGATTATTCGCTCGCCATCAGTTCCTCGATCTGCTCCGCACTCCTGGCCAGCTTGTCAGTCAGCACGCGATGTCCATCGCGTGTCACCAACACGTCGTCTTCGATGCGGATCCCGATCCCGCGCCATTTGGCATGCACGCTCTTGTCGTCGGCAGGGATATAGAGCCCCGGCTCGATGGTGAAAACCATGCCCGGTTCCAGCAGACGCGATTCGCCATCGATGCGGTAGTCGCCGACATCGTGCACGTCCAGACCAAGCCAGTGACCGGTCTTGTGGCGATAGAAGCGCTTGTAATGGCCATCGGCAATGTTTTTTTCCAGAGTGCCCTTAAGCAGGCCGAGCTTAAGCAGCCCTTCGGTCAGCGTCGTAACGGCAGCGATGTGCCCGGCTTCGTAGGCAGCGCCCGGCTTGGCCTGCGCCAACGCCGCCGACTGCGCGGCGCCGACGAGATCGTGCAGCGCGCGTTGCTCCTTCGTGAAGCGACCGTTGGCCGGGAACGTGCGCGTAATGTCCGCGGCATACCCACGGTATTCTGCGCCAGCATCAATCAGCACCAGGTCTCCATCCTCGGCGATGGCATTGTTGGCGACGTAATGCAGCACGCAGGCGTTGTTGCCTGCGCCGACAATGCTGCCGTACGCCGGCTCCGCGTCGTGCATGCGGAAGACACGCTCGATTTCGGCCTGCAGCTCGCGCTCGGGCACACCTGGCCTGCTGGCGCGCATGGCGGTTTCGTGCGCGAGGACGCTGATGTCGGCGGCGCGCTGCATCAACTTCACTTCGTCCTTCGACTTGAACAGGCGCAGCTCGTCCAGCAGGTGGCCTAGTTCCAGGAATTCGTGAGGCGGTTGCGCACCCATGCGCATCATCGCGCGTACCCGGTTGAGCCAGCCGATGAGCTTGAGGTCGAAGTCGGCGTCGCGGCCGAAGTGGTAATACACGCGGGTACGACCTTCGAGCAGGCCGGGCAGGATGTCATCCAGGTCGGTGATGGGATAGGCATCGTCCATGCCATGCGTTGCAACCGCTCCTTCGGTGCCGCTGCGTGGACCATCCCAACCCTCGCGCTCGGGATCACGTTCGCGGCAGAACAGGATCGACTCGCCATGCGTGCGACCGGGCACCAGCACCAGCACGGCGTCGGGTTCAGGGAATCCGGCGAGATACAGCAGATCCGAATCCTGTCGATAGGGGTAATGCGTATCGCGGCTGCGGATGCGTTCGGGCGCCGAAGGCAGGATGAGGATGGCGTCTTCGCCTGCGATGCGCATCAATTGCTTGCGCCGGCGGGCGAAGCTCGCGGGTGTGGGATCAGCCATTGCACGCAGGCTGGGCGGCCGCATGGTCAGTGCATCCCACGACGATGCTGCAATGCCAGTACGCAATCGCCATGCAAAAGTAGGACGGCGACGCGCACGAACTCCTCGATTTCGATCAGGGCGACTTCGTCATCCTCATCGCCATCATCCTGGGGGCTAGCGGCGGCCAGCCTGGCGAGGTCGGCGAGTGCTTCGCGGCCTTCCTCCGACAGCGGTGGCGCCTGACCGGCGGCCAGACCGAATCCGCCAAGAAATCCGCGGCACCAGTCGAACAGTGCTCCACTGCGTTCGGACAGCGGAGCATCCGCGCCGGGCTGCAGCAACTCGAAAGCAAAACTGCGGTCGTCCAACTGCCCGACGCTGACCTTGCGCAGTCGATCGAGCACGCTGTCTGCCACGACCGGGGCGATTCCATCGTCTGCCAGGACCTGGGCCAGCCAGTCGGGCGTCGGAGCACCCCCACCAGCCAGCCAACCGCACAGCGCGCCGTGCAATTCGGCGGCGTCGACGGCCAGGTCGAGTAATCGCGCGGCGGCATCGACACTGGCCAGCGTGGGCAGGGTTTCGGACACGGCATCAGCCAATCTGGGCAGGCATCACAGTGTAGCCGCCGCGCCGCGCTGAACACGTGTCAACGGAAGACTGTGGCGTGCAACCTGCCATACACTGCGCGCTCACCCGCCCGGGATGCGGTGCCTTGCGTTTTTTCGTCTTCGTTGCGCTCGCGCGCATCCGTGGGGTCCGCGCTTGCGCGTCCACGTTGCTCGCTGTGCTGGTGGCTTTGACTGCCTTCCACGCGACGGCGGCAGTGCGCGAGTATTACTTCGAGCGCGCCGGCGGCGAGCACGGGTTGGCCCAGAACACGGTCACGGCCCTTGCGCAGGATGCGGATGGCTTCATCTGGGTCGGCACC
The DNA here is from genome assembly GCA_038213095.1 of Lysobacterales bacterium. GTDB lineage: Bacteria > Pseudomonadota > Gammaproteobacteria > Xanthomonadales > Xanthomonadaceae > Cognatiluteimonas. The sequence goes on from JBBQTR010000008.1 coordinate 21,015, forward strand.
CAGGGCGGGCTGCATCGATTCGACGGCCAGCAGTACCTGCTGTATCGCCAGGACGTGCGTGACCCTGGCAGCCTGCCCGACGGCTTCATTACCGCGCTCGCCCCGGATGCCAACGGCGGGCTGTGGATCGGTACCTATTCGCATGACGTCGTCCGGCTGGATCTAACCAGTGGACGCATCATTCGCTACGGCGATCGCCACGGCGGAAGCGATCGCATCCGACAGGTGACGGCGCTATTGCCTACCCCGAACGGCATCTGGATCGCGACGAAAGATGGGCTCGATCGGCTCGAGCCCGCCAGTGGCAGGCGCACGCACATCCTCACGCTGCCGGCGGATATGCCACCCGGTCAATCGCAGGCACTGCTGCGCGATCCGCAGGGAACGATCTGGTATGCGACGGCGGCAGGCCTGTACCGGCTGGATCGCAATGGCACTGTGCCGGCGCTGCGGATCGACACCGCCGGGCCGCTGCATGCATTGCTGCGCGATCGCTCGGGGCGGATCTGGGCAGGGGGCAGCGGCGGATTGTTCCTGCTGTCCGACCGCAAGTCGCTGCTCCGTGCATGGCCGCAGGGTGACGACGCCGGTGGCGACGTCCGCGCGTTGGCCGAGGCGCCTGATGACCACCTGTGGATGTCGATCACTGGAGTGGGATTGCGGCGTTTCGACCCTGGCAGCGGCGCCACGCAGAGCCTGCGCCAGGATTTCGCGATGCCGGCATCTCTACCAGAGGACGCGATCAACGCCCTGCTGGTCGACAGCGGCGGCCTGCTGTGGGCGGGTGGTCAGTTGCGCGGGGTGTCCGTCGCGGACAGTCGCGGTGCGCGGTTTCCCTATCTTGTTGACCTGGATGAGGGCGGCAACCCGGGCCTCGACAATCTCCATGGCGGCGCGCGCGCCAACGGTATCCGGGCGATCGTTTCCACGCATGACCAGCGTCTGTGGCTCGCCAGTGATGACGGTCGCCTGCTGCGCTACTCCGCAGACCGAGGTTTCGAGGACTTCAGCTCGCTGTTGAAGCCGCCAGCGGGACATCAGGGGCCATGGCGGGTGATGGCCTTCACCGATCCTGGCGACGGCATGCCGTGGGTCGCGACCACCACCGGCTTGTTCCGCCTTGATCCGCAGGTGCCGTCGTTGCGCGCGGTCGCCATCCCGGGCATCGAAGCGCCTTTCCTGCGCAGTATCGCCATCGGCCATGACGGCACCCTATGGCTGGGGACCAACGATGCCGGGGTGATTCATTTCAGTCCGGGCAGCTCCCGATCGACTCCCGGCACGGCGCAGCGCATCGGCTACCTGAATGGTGATCCTCGTGGATTATCGAATCCAACCGTGCACGCACTACTGATCGATCGTCGCGGTGATGTCTGGATCGGGACAAGCCATGGGCTGGACATTCTCAATCCTGCCAGCGGTCATGTGCGCCACCTGCAGCAGCAGGGGGACGGGGCGGGTTTGTCCGGCAATCTCATCCGCGCGCTGTGGCAAAGCGCCAATGGCGCCATCTGGGTCGGCAGTCATGGCGGCCTGAATCGCATTGATCCCGCGGCCGATGGCGGCCTGCGCATCAGCCAGCCGCTGGCGGCGGCGCTCGCGGGGCAGCCGCTGCCATTGGTGTACAGCCTGGTGGCCGACGGCGTCGGCGATCTGTGGATGGGCACCGATCGCGGCCTGTTCCGATTCAATCCGCGAGATGATTCCCTGCGGCATTACGGCTTGTCCGACGGCTTGCAGGATCTCGAGTTCAATGGCGGCGCGGCGGCCGTGCTCAACGACGGGCAGCTGGCGTTCGGCGGTGTCAGTGGGATGAACGTGTTTGATCCTGCCCGCACCCGCGAGCGTGCATGGCAAGCCCCGTTGCGCCTGCTGTCCGCGCGCGCCGGTGGCGATGCCGACGAGCAGGCTGGCTTGATGCGCCCTGGCATGAGGATGAAATTTCCGGGAAAGGTGAAATTTCCGGAATCGGCTGGCCTGCTGCGGCTGCGCATCGCCGCACTTGAGTACCTGGGCAATGCGCGAATCCGTTATCGCTATCGCATCGACGGCCTGAACCACGACTGGATCGACAACGGCAATCGTGGAGACATCACCTATACGCTGATTCCTGCCGGGCACTACCTGTTCCGTGCCCAAAGCACCAACCAGGACGGCTCGTGGAACCCGCAGGAGCTTCGCATTCCCCTGGTCGTGTCGCCGCCCTGGTGGCGGCAGCCGATTGCACTTGCCGTTGATGTGCTGCTGTTGACGATGTTGTTGTTAACCCTGTGGTGGCGCTGGCAACAGCGCCGTCGTCGCGAACACAGTTATTTCGACCGCATCCGCGATCGCGAAGAGCGGTTGAAGCTGGCCCTGTGGGCATCGGGCGACCAGTTCTGGGATTACGATCTGGTCAGCGACGAATTGCAGCGCATGCGCGTGGATGACGACGTGAGCAGTGCTGCTGATATCGACGTCGCCATCGAAGTCGAAACGCAGCACCAGATCCATCGCGACGATCTGCCGAACGTGCGTGATGAGATGCGGCGGCATCTGCGCGGCGAAAGCCCGATCTTCCTGTCCGAATACCGCATTCCTGGCGGCGACGGTCAGTGGGCCTGGATGCGCGCGCGCGGTCGCGTCGTTGAACGCAATGCCGATGGACGGGCGTTGCGCATGGCCGGTACCGCACGCGACATCACCGATAGCCGCCACGCCGAACGCGAACGCAGCATTGCCGCCGAGGTCCTGCGGAGCATGAACGAAGCGGTCTCGGTGTTGGATCGCAGGTTCGATTTCGTTTCGATCAATCCCGCCTTTTCGCGCATGACTGGCTACAGCGACCTCGAAATCATCGGGCGCAATGCGCAGATTCTCGACAGCAACCAGCACGAACAGGCGTTTTATCGCGACACCCGCGAGCAACTGCAACATCACGGCCGGTGGTCGGGTGAAATGTGGCAGCAACGCAAGGATGGTGAAGAATTCCTTTGCGCATACGAATGCAGCGCCGTGCTCGACGGCAGCGGCCAGCATGCGTTGTATGTGATGGTCCTCACCGACATCACCGACCAGAAGCGCGCCGAGCAGGAGCTGCGCTACCTGGCCAATTTCGACACACTGACCAACCTGCCCAACCGCACGTTGCTGTCCGAACGCCTGTCGCGCGCGATCGTGCGTGCCCGCCGCGAGGGACATCGCATCGCCGTCCTGTTTTTGGACCTGGACCGGTTCAAGGACATCAACGATTCGCTGGGCCATGCCGCTGGTGATCGCATCCTTCGCGCCGCGGCCATGCGCCTGCAGGAAACGGTCGGCTCCGCCCAGACCGTCGCGCGGCTGGGGGGCGATGAATTCACCGTGGTGCTGGAACGCCTCGATGCACCCGAGCAGGCCGACAAGATCGCACGTGAAATCATTACCGCCTTCGAAGCGCCCCTGTTGCTCGACGATCGCCAGGAAGTTTCGATCTCCACCTCGATCGGCATCAGCCTGTATCCCGATCACGCCCAGGTGCCGACCGAACTGCTCAAGCATGCCGACACCGCCATGTACCAGGCCAAGACCGCCGGGCGCCGAACGTACCTGCGTTACGCCGAATCGATGGACACCACCATCCGCCATCGCGCCACGTTGTCGAGCGCCTTGCGCAAGGTGCTCGATCGCGGCGAATTGCGTCTGGTCTACCAGCCTCGGTTGGCGCTGGAAAAAACCCGCATCGTCGGGGTGGAAGCGCTGTTGCGCTGGAACAGCGCCGAATTCGGTGAAATCCTGCCGACGCAATTCATTCCGCTTGCCGAGGAAGGCGGGCTGATTCTGGAAATTGGCGAATGGGTGCTGCGCGAAGCCTGTTTGACCTTGCGCCGCTGGCACGAACTGGGCCTCGAACATCTTGCGATGTCGGTGAACGTCTCGGCGCTGCAATTGTTGCGCGGTGATTTCCCCGACGTGGTCGAGCGCGTGCTGGCCGAGACCGGCCTGCCACCGGGATCGCTGGAACTTGAACTGACTGAAAGCATGGTCATGGCCAACGCCGCCCAGGCCGCGGACAAGCTGCTCGCACTTCGTGAGCTGGGCGTGTCGCTGGCGATCGATGATTTCGGCACCGGCTATTCGTCGCTGTCGTACCTCAAACGGCTGCCGATCACGACACTGAAGATCGACAAGGAGTTCGTGGACGATCTACGGCTGGGTTCGGATGACGCCGCGATCACCACCACGATCATCGCCATGGCGCGTTCACTCGGGCTGTGCGTGGTCGCAGAGGGCGTGGAGACCCAGGCGCAGATGGAATTCCTGCGCGCGCATCAATGCGACGAAATCCAGGGGTTCTGGCTGTCTTCGCCACTGGAGCCCGATGAATGCCTGGCCTTCATCCGCAACTGGACTCCCACGACAGCAGCGGCAGCAGTGTCCATGGGCTCAACAGTCATCCATGACGATCATGCAGTTGGCGATGCCTGAAGCGGTCATCGCCGACGGCCACCCTCTTGCACCCCGGCTTGACCGCCCGCCACGCCCTGCCTATGGTGCCGGCATGGACAACGCCCAGGTGATCGCCCAGCTGCGCGCCATCGCCGAGCGCGTCGATGCATTGGTCGAGCGCACGCAACACCTTGCCGCCGAGAATCGCAGCCTGCGCCAGCTTCAGGAGCAGGTGGCTGGTGAGCGAGCGCAACTGCTTGCAAAAAACGAGGAGGCGCGATCGCGCGTCGAAGCGATGATTGCCCGCTTGAAATCGCTGGAGCAGCACACATGAGCGCCGAGCCAGTCAACATCCATGTCCTGGATCGCGAATACACCATCGGTGTCGAGCCCGATGAGCGCGACAGCCTGATGGCGGCGGCGCGACTGCTGGACAGCAAGATGCGCGAAGTCCGGGGCGCCAATCGCATGGCGGCGGTGGATCGCATTGCGGTGCTGGCCGCATTGAACCTCGCACATGAATTGCAGCAGCTGCGCGACGCAGGCGGTCGACACGACGATGAACTGACGCACACGCTGACTAAATTGCAACGCAAGCTTGATGAATGCCTCGATCCGGCTGCGAACTGAACGCATCGAACTGACAGGCCCGTGCAGCACCGGCAACATGCCGCACATATCTGAATACTGCGTCGCGACAGCGCCGACGAATGGCTGCACCGAAGTTTTCCGCAGCGGTATACTGCGTACGTGTCCTCTGCCGTGTACGACGGCGTACTCAAACATACGCCTTGTCCCTTAATGACGACCACGGGGATGCAGCGGAAACCGGGAGTGCAGGTCCGCCTCGTAGCGGGAAGCCCGAAGGATTCCAGGCATCCCCACTTGAACCCTGGGTTCAAGGTCGTTTGGTACGCATCGTCATGGCGGAGGATGCCTTCATTCCCAGATGCGTGAGGTATCGCGCAAGCAGAAAGCCCGTCCTCGCGCGGGCTTTTTCATGGTCACCGCGCGCAAACACGGATAAGGTCAGAGTCATGGTCTGCTTGATCCGCGTTCATCGACGAAATCCGTGACTGAAGACATGACAACTGAGCGGGTGGTGCTGCGACAAAGGCTGCGCGCTGCACGCCGAGCGATTCCGGCCCCTGAACGCATCGCCGCCGCCGATACGCTGGCCCAGCGGCTGCTGGCACTACCATTTGCGCCGGAGCAGGGTCATGTCGCGGGTTACTGGGCGATGGATGGCGAAATCGCGCTGCATGCCTGGCAACTCAAGCTGCCACAACCACTGGTGTATTGCCTGCCGGTGTTGCGCGAGGACCTCCTGCGGTTCGCACCGTGGCGTCCGGGCGCTGCCCTGGTCACCAATCGTTTCGGCATTCCCGAGCCCGACGTTCCGCGCGAACGCCTGATTGATGCCGTCGACATGGCGTTGGTGGTCGTGCCGTTGGTCGGTTTCGATGCGCGCGGCCATCGGCTGGGCATGGGGGGCGGCTGGTACGATCGAACCTTCGGATTCCGGATCGAGCATGCCGCGCCGCCATGGCTGGTCGGCGTAGGATTCGTCGTGCAACAGCTTGATGCCATCGCCACGCAACCCTGGGACGTCCCGCTGGACGCGATCTGCAATGAGCGGGAAACCCTGCTGGTCGACAGCCTGCATGGCCCGCAGATCAACAGCTCGTTGGGCGATGTCCCCCTATTGGATGGTCAACCCGCATGAGTCCACGCAAACATCATTGGCTGATGAAAACCGAACCCGACGGGTTTTCGATCGATGACCTGCGCAGGGTCGGCGTCGAGCCCTGGACAGGCGTGCGCAACTACCAGGCGCGCAATTTCATGCGCAACATGCAGATCGGCGACGGCGTGCTGTTCTATCATTCCAGCATTGAAATTCCCGGCATCTATGGCATTGCCGAGGTCGCGAGTGCGCCATATCCGGATCCCACCCAGTTCGAGCGGAAATCGCACTATTTCGACCCCAAGGCCACCCGCGAACAGCCGCGCTGGGATCTGGTTGACGTGCGGTACGTGCGCACGCTCAAGCAACCGATCGCGCTCAGTACGATCCGTGAACATACCGAAGCGCTGGGCGAAGAATTCGCATTGATCCGCAAGGGCGCGCGGCTGTCGGTGATGCCGGTGACGGCAGCGCAATGGAAACTGCTGCTCACCCTCGAATGACGCCCGCGAAACCGCCACTCCGATGACGGACACATCCATGACAGACGCAAAACGCCGCGCCGGCGAAAAGGCAATCGAGTATGTCGAGGACGGCATGATCGTCGGCGTGGGCACCGGCACGACCGTCGCGTTCTTCATCGGCGCACTGGGACGGATCAAGCATCGCATCGCTGGTGCCGTCTCCAGTTCTGAGCAGAGCTCGCAACGCCTTCGCAGCCACGGGATCGAGGTCTTCGATCTCAACAGCGTCGGCCCGTTGTCGCTGTATGTCGACGGCGCCGACGAGTGCGATGGCCACAAGCGCCTGATCAAGGGCGGCGGCGCGGCCTTGACCCGCGAAAAAATCATCGCCCAGGCCAGTGCGAAGTTCGTCTGCATCATCGACCCCCACAAACGCGTCGATGTTCTCGGCGTTTTCCCTCTGCCGGTCGAAGTCATCCCGATGGCACGCAGCCTGGTCGCCCGCACGATTCTCGAGCAGACCGGCGGCCAGCCCGCATGGCGCCAAGGCGTCACCACAGACAACGGCAACTGGCTGCTCGACATCCACGGCTTGCGCATTACCGACCCGCTTGCGACGGAAACCGCCCTCAACCAGATTCCTGGAGTCGTCAGCGTCGGCCTGTTCGCACGGCGGCCGGCGGATATCGTGATCATCGGCGGTGAGCCACCGCAGGTTTTCTAAGCCGTCATCGGTACATCTCCGCCACGAGCCACGTATTCGTGATCTTCAACACAGCGGAGAACCTGCCGTTTCATCAGCTTTCTTGTCGAAATGTTCCAGCCACGCCCATCAGATAAAACATATCCTTCGCCACACTCAGACCGACCGAAACACGGAGCCTGGAACCGTCCAAGTCATTGATTTAAATGCATCTCTGGCATTGAGACGGAGGAGCGCGACACTGCCGTCCCATGGGCTGTCCCATGGGCAGATCGTGCCGTCTCGTGACCCTGCGCTGCCTGTTCGTCGACTTCAATTCCTACTTCGCTTCCGTCGAGCAGCAGGACGAACCGCGCCTGCGCGGCCGCCCAGTAGGCGTGGTACCGGTGTTGGCACCGACCACATGCTGCATCGCCGCTAGCATCGAAGCCAAGCAACACGGCGTTCGCACCGGCATCGCGGTCTGGGAAGCGCTGAAAAAGTGCCCCGATATCATGCTGGTCGAAGCACGACCCGCGCGCTATGTCGAGTTGCATCATCAATTGATGAACGCGATTCAGGACTGCATCCCACACGACAAGCCCGCATCGATCGACGAAGTGCCATGCTGGCTGATCGGACGCGAACGCAAACGCGGCAATGCCGAAGATATTGCACGCGCAATTAAGCGCCGGATCACCGACGAGTTCGAGTGGATTCGCTGCTACATTGGCATCGCGCCCAACAAGTTCCTCGCCAAGACCGCGTCGGACATGCAGAAACCCGATGGCCTGACGGTGATTGAGCAGGATGATTTGCCGCATGCCTTGCACGACCTCGAACTGCGCGGCCTGTGCGGCATCGGTCCTTCGATGGAGCGGCGCCTGCTGGCAGCCGGCATCACCAATGTGCCGAAGTTGTGTGGCGCCCCGCGCGAATACCTGCGCGCGGCCTGGGGCAGCGTCGAAGGCGAGCGCTTCTGGTTGCAGCTGCGCGGCTTCGACGTGCCGGAGCGCAAGACGACGCGTGGCTCGATTGGGCATTCGCATGTGCTAGGCCCGGAGTTGCGCAATTTTGCAGGCATGCGCTCGGTGCTGTTCAAGATGCTCGCCAAAGCGGCCATGCGAATGCGGCACGACCGCTTCCTCGCCGCCGGGCTGGCGGATCCGGATGCGTTTCGTCGGCATCGACCAGCGCTTCGTGATGCCCACGCGCCTGAGCGCCAGGTGTGTGAGTGCGGCACTGAACCGTATCAACGAGAAATTCGGCAACAACACCCTGTATTTTGGCGCCATGCAGAAGGCATTCGGTCTGGATGCCGCACCCATGCGGACTACCTTCCAGACGATCCCTGGTCGCGCGCGGGAAGAAGACAAGATGACCCGGAACCGGCAGACAGGCATCCGCGGACCAGCCGATGAGCTCTGGCTAAGACGCGAACGCCAATTCAAGGTCTTGGCCGAAGCCTGTCATCGTGAATTACGGCAGCTGCGCCCCCAGGGAATAGAATCGCCACGGGCAGTGGCCGACGGCTGGTGCCCGGCAGCGCATCGACAACCCACAATGGATTCCGGGCAACTGGCATTGTTTTAAGAGCGGATCGACGAGCCCATGGTTGCCGCTCGCCGAACCATGGTTGGTTGCAGCGTAATCGCCATTCGCCAGGCAAAGAAAAACCCCCAGCCGGAGCTGGGGGTTTTGGGTTAAGACCCTGGCGATGACCTACTCTCACATGCTAAATGCACACTACCATCGGCGCATGCGCGTTTCACTTCCGAGTTCGGTATGGGATCGGGTGGTGCCACGCAGCTATTATCACCAGGGAGAGGGTGGAGGGTCGCGAGCCGATGAATTGGCTGATACGCGCACACGCTCTCGTACGGTTGCCTCCGAACAAGCCTGATACACAGGTCTGCCTTTGGCGAATTAAATTGGGACGTAGCAAGGTGTAGCGAACATCATTTCACCGCACTAAATCACTGCGGCAACATTAAGACGTCTAGAAAGGCTGAAGCAACTTGAGGTTATATGGTCAAGCCACACGGATCATTAGTACTGGTTAGCTCAATACATTGCTGCACTTACACACCCAGCCTATCAACCACCTAGTCTTGATGGTTCCTTTAGGGGACTGAAGTCCCGGGAGATCTCATCTTG